>DLKT01000052.1 GCA_002477825.1 Caryophanales bacterium UBA7581
GTTACAAAACGTTGAAATTTATAATGCTGAACATGATTATGTCCGCTTTATCAATGATCAAGAAGAATGGATTCCATTAGAAAATAATGGTATCTACGTTTGTAGTCGTATTGCTAAAGACAATCATATTCAAGTGGGTGATGTCCTTTCTTTAACTTATTATGGATCCGAACAAAAATTTGAGGTGAAAGTCTTAGGTATTCTTCGTTCCTTGAGTGAATCCATGGTCATGAGTGAAGATTACGCTAAAGCAATATCTTTCCCATATTCCATTCAATATATTTATACCCAAGAACAAAACATTGCTTCTGATGCGAACGTTAAAGCGGTACAATCGAAAGCCAAAATTGTTCAATCCTTCGGTACATTTATGGAAATTATGGATATGATGGTGGTGCTTTTAATTGTGGCCGCTATTGTGTTAGGCGTAGTGGTTTTATATAATTTAGGTGTCATGAGCTTTATGGAACGATATCGTGAAATGGCAACATTAAAAGTCATCGGCTTTAAAGATAAGAAGATAGGAAAACTATTAATTACGCAAAACTTATGGACTTCTTTAGTCGGCTTAATTATTGGTATTCCTTTAGGCTTATTAACACTTAAATATTTAGTCGTTGCCTTAGCAAGTGAATACGAAATGACCGTTACGATTTCATGGTTAACTTATCTTGTGAGCACAATCTTAATGTTAGGTGTCACGCTTGTTGTTAGTATGTTCGTGGCGAGAAAGAATAAAAAGATTCAAATGGTTGAATCCTTAAAATATGTAGATTAAAGGAGAAAAATTATGGGATTATTTTTTAACAAACATTATGAAGAAGCCGTCATCCATGTTGAAGGCATGAGATGCGGAATGTGTGAAACGCATATTAATGATGTTGTACGTCGTACCGCTAAAGTGAAAAGCGTAAAATCTTCTCATCGTACGGGTGAGGTTAAAATCCGCTATGAAAAAGAAATTGATTTAGATGCAATTAAAGAAGCAATCAAAAAAGAAGGATATGGTGTTGAATAAAGAGGTGAAAACCTCTTTTTTCTTTTATGTATAAAAATATGAAACAACGAAAAAAATTGACATAAAATAGAATAAGCACTATAATAAAATTACCTAACGGGTAATTTAAAGCAAGGTGATTCTATTGAAGATAAAGTATAGTAGTCAAAAATTAGAAAATATCTGCACAGATGTCAAAAAAGCATCTAAATATTTTGGTGGAAATCAATTATTAGCTGTTGCATTGCTAAGTAAAATTAATGCTTTAAAAAACGCCGAAACTTTAAAAGATATCATTGCGCTTCCTACCATGTATTTTCATCCTTTAAAGAATAAAGGAAAGAGAAATAATTTGTTAGGTTTTTATGCTATTGATATCATAGGAAGAGCAGAACCTTGGCGTTTGATATTACAGCCTTTAAATGAGGATGAGACACCCAATTTATCTAAACAAATAGAAAATATAAAAATGACAAAAATTATTTTTGTTAAGGAGGTAAGCAAACATTATGAGTAATTATGTGGAATATAAAAATCAAATTGCTTTTCATCCAGGATACTATATGAAAGAATACATCGATGAACTTGGTATAACCCAAGAAGATTTTGCTAATCGCTTAGGAACGACTCCAAAAAATATAAGTATTCTTATAAGAGGAGAGCAAAGCCTTTCTCTTGATATAGCAAATAAGCTCTCAAAAGTCATGGGAACGAGTGTTAAATTTTGGCTAAATCTACAAAACGAATATGATGAATTATGTTTAAAGTTTAAAGAAGAAGAGGAGTTAATGGCGGAAAAAGAAATTTTCCAAAATTTAGATTATTCTTATTTTGAAAAGTACTTTCAAATGCCTTCTTTACCAAGAAAAGTAGATGAACAAATTACACAAGTTCGTTCCTTGCTTGGTGTGGCTTCTTTAAAAGTATTTAAAAATCCAGATATGTATACGAATTTTAGAAGTATCGCTTCAGAAATTACAGAAATAAACGTAATTAAAGCTAATATTATGGTACAACTCGCTATGAACATGTCTTTAAAAAACAAAGACATTTCTAAATTTAATAAAAACAAACTAGAATCAACAATTCCGTATATTTTAACTTTAACGGAAATGGGGGATGATTTCTTCCCATTATTAGAAAAATGTTTATATGAATGTGGGGTTCATCTGATTGTTATGCCAAATTTAAAAGGCTCAAAAGTGAATGGCGCAACTAAGAAAGTCAATCATCATATTTTATTGATGATTAGTAATCGTAATACGAATTCGGATTCATTTTGGTTCACTTTATTTCATGAAATTGGACATATTTTGCAAAGCGATTTGGGCATTTCTTATGATAAAGAAAAGAAAGCGGATCGCTTTGCAGAAGATCAATTAATTCCATGGGATGAATATCAGGAATTCTTGAAAAAGGGGACGGTTACAGCATATTCTGTCACTAGTTTTGCGAAAAAAATTCATCGTGATCCAGGTATAGTGGTAGGAAGATTGAGAAATGATGGCTATATTCGTTATGGTGATCCTCGCTTTGACCACTTGAAAAAACAATATGTTATAAATATTATAAAATGATAGTTGAATATCCAATAATCTCACGAATTTTCGTGGGATTTTTTAAAGCATATAAATGGATTTTATAAGATAAAATGCGTATAGTAAAAGTGAAAATAGAAGACACTATTTTTGGAGGTAAAAAAGATGAATAAAGTAACAAATGATATATATGAAGTAGGTGTAAATGACCACTTAATTGATTTGTTTGAAGGACAATATGCTGTTAAAAATGGTATGTCCTATAATTCTTACGTTATTTTAGATGAAAGAATTGCTGTTTTAGATACTGTTGATCAAAACTTTGCTTCAGAATGGCTAGACCAAGTTGAAGAAGTTTTACAAGGTAGAAAACCAGATTATTTAATTGTTCAACATATGGAACCTGATCATTCTGCGAATATTCTTAATTTTATAAAGACGTATCCTGACACTGTGGTTGTGGGAAATGCCAAAACATTTACTATGATTCAACAATTCTTTCATACAACGTTAGAACATTTTTTAATAGTAAAAGAAGGAGAAACATTATCGTTAGGTACTCATGAACTAAGCTTTGTTTTTGCTCCAATGGTCCATTGGCCAGAAGTTATGATGACCTATGATAAAAAAGATAAAGTGTTCTTTTCAGCAGATGCCTTTGGCAAATTTGGTGCTTTAGATGTCCAAGAAGAATGGGTGAATGAAGCTCGCCGCTACTACATCGGTATTGTTGGAAAATATGGTTTACAAGTACAAAATTTATTAAAGAAAGCAAAAGGACTAGATATTGCTATGATTTGTCCACTTCATGGACCTGTTTTAAAAGAAGATTTAGGTTATTATCTCCATCTTTATAATCTTTGGTCAAGCTATCAACCTGAAGAAAAAGGAATTGTAATTGTATATTCTTCAGTATATGGAAATACGAAAGAAGCGGCTTTACTATTAAAAGAAAAACTAGAAGAGAAGAACGCCAAAGTTGTTATCTATGATTTAGCGCGTAGTGATATGAGCCTTGTTATTAGTGAAGCTTTCCGTTACGAAAAAATTGTATTTGCGGCGATTACTTATAACGCTACCATATTCCCATTTGTGAATACATTTATTGAAGGATTATTAGAACGTAATTTCCAAAATCGGACGATTGGTCTTATAGAAAATGGTTCTTGGGCTCCCATGGCTAATCAAGTCATTAAAAACAAATTAAGCAATGCTAAAAACTTGACGTTCTTAGAACCGATGATTCGTATTCTTTCTCATATGAGTGAAGAAAATAAAGAACAAATTGAGCAATTAGCAAATGCATTAATTTAGTAAAACTGGTGAAAAGCCAGTTTTTTTCTTCTTTTTTTGTGTTTTTTTTCATATTTTAAACTAGGTGAAATTTATGAATATTTTAGATTATTTCCTTCTAATAGTAGTATTATTTCTTATTTTAATCGCTATGAAAAGCGCAATCAGTGAAAAAGGATACTGCACTTATTGCGCTCATAAAAAAACATGCGTAATGTTTCAAAAAAAAGAAAGGAAAATTCATACAGATAGGGGGAAATGTATAGAAAAATAGTGAAAAAAGGATATGTATATTTCTATGCAAAAAGCAATATTTATGATAAAATAATATTCCTTAGATAAGTATCTAAGTAGTAAAAGGAGTAATATATGAAAAAAAGTTTTCCCTTTTTTATTTTTCTAACCCTTTTATTAGGTTCATGCTCTTTAGATATTAGCATTGGTTCATCTAATAATGGGTCCACAGATTCAATTACTACAGGAGGAAATACTACTTCTGTAACACCCTCAAAAAGTGATGGCGCTAAAGTATTAAAAGATAACGGCTATACAAATACATTGCGTGATACTAATGAACAATTAGGGTGGAACACATTAAATTCTACAGGAAATCAAAAAGTTTTAGTAGTTCCAGTTCATTTTCAAAACGCAACCAAATGGTCAACGAGTATGTTAAGTGATCTTGAACTTGTATTTTTTGGCGATTCTAAATATACGGCTTGGGAATCTGTTTCATCTTATTTTAATAAATCAAGTTATGGCAATTTAAATTTAACTGGTGAAGTTTTTGACACTGTTTTAGAGGTGGATATGACAGCAAGTACTTATAATACAAAATACAATGATTGGTATAATTATGTGTATTATGGTGAATTTACTTCTGACACCACAAACTATGATCCAGGCGAATATATTGGTAGTTTGTTTTACAATGGTTTAGATAGTAATGGTATGAAGAAATTACAAGAATATGACCAAGATAAAGATGGTTATATTGACGCAATAGTATTTTGTTACTCTAATGCTTTTATTGAAAATAATAATACTGCTTTTTGGGCATGGTGTTCTTATACCGATAACAAACCGAATCTCCAAGGACCAACGGTAAATAATTATATGTGGCTAAGTTATGAATTCATCCACGAAGGATATGGTGATAATGCAATAGATGGTCATACATTTATTCATGAAATGGGCCACATTTTAGGATTGGATGATTATTATTGTTATGATTCCTATGAAAAAGGCTATGGCGGTAATTATCCATGGAATTGTGCGGGTGAATTAGATATGCAATCCTATAACGTGGGAGACCATAACATTTACTCTAAATTCTCTTTAGGATGGTTAGAGCCAAAATGGATTAAAGAATCTGGAGAAGTGAAATTACGTCCATCTAATCAATATGGAGATGCTATTTTATTAAAAGATAATTGGAACGGAACGATTTTTGATGAATACATTTTAATTGAATTCTATACTCCTGAAGGATTAAATGAAAAGGATGCAACGGTGCGATATCCAAAATGTGATAAAATGTATTCTCAATCAGGTTTACGAATTTATCATGTAGATGCGCGTATAGCAAACTTAACCTATAACAGTCGCTCAGGATATGTTTTTAAAAATTTTGCAGTAACTGCTGAAAATATTGTTTCAATATTTAAATCGAATAGTAATTATGGTTATGTTGCTGCTTCCAATTCTGTGAAACGCTCTTATCTTTCTTCTAATCAAGAAAAAGATCGTTTACTCCATCTAATTGATGCAGGTGGAAATAATACTATCGCTAAGGGCCTTTCTAATACAAATAATGGCGGTACATATGTAAATCGTAATTCTACCATTTGGCAAGAAGGTAAAACCTTTACCGCTACAAGCGCCTTCTTTATGAATGGAACTGATACTTTCAATGATGGTTCAAAAGTAGGTTATTCTGTTACGGTTGGTGCTATTGAAAACGGAGAAATTACCGTTAACATTCAAAAACTTTAATTAAAAAAGTAACTAAGCAGGACTCTTTATCACAAGAGCCCTGTTTTTTTGTTTTTATTTGCGTCAAAAAGTGGTATCATTTGTATAGAGCGGAGGCTAGAAAATGGAAAATTTATTTGAAATTCAATACCAAAAGAAATTTCCTTTTGTAAAAGTATCAAAACAAAATCTATTTTCGATTTTTTTTATCGCCCTTTTAACAGGAATAGGGGCCTTTATATATGAAACTTTATTAGATTATGTCATGGTAGGAATGCTTTATGACCGTGGTTTTTTAATTGGCCCTTTTTTACCGATTTACTTCTTTGTTATTTTATTTGGTCTTCTATATATTAAAACGCCTAAAAGAAATGTAAAAAATTTCTTCTTAAGTGCCTTAGTTATTGGAGGCGGTATTACATTATTAGAATTTATTGTCGGTAATATCTTTGAACTTTTATTTAAAGTACAATTATGGACTTATGATGGTTTTATGCCACTTTCATATAAGTATATTAGTTTAACGGTATTCTTGGTCTGGGGAATCTTAGGAGCAGCTTTCTTATTCTTTATTATTCCTTTATTAAGAAAACTGTCGTTAAAGATACCAGAAAGGGCACATTTACCGATTTTTATTACTTTCTTAGTAATTTTCTTAGTTGACTTTACAACCACTATCGTTTTAATTGGACTCAATCATTGGGCATATAAAGAGCTTTATCAAGTGGCTGCTTCTACGGAATTAACTTTATTTATGTTGGGCTTCGCAGCTGGTTTAGCGGTCGCAATTATTTTAGGAAGATTCATGTATAAATCCTTCTTTAAATATCGTAAAATTGGCGTCGCAATTTTTACATTTTCTTTAGTACCTTTAGTTTTTTCTTGCGTTGATCAAATTCAAAGAGTGAATACACCTTTCCTTATTTTCATGGCTAAAATGGGATTCATTATTGCGGCATTCTATATTTATTTTATTTTAGCTTTGCCTTTTGTATTTCTTATTCGTTTTATTATTTATCGCTCAACAAAAAAAGAAATGTATCATTCAAAAAAAGCAAGATCTGTAGCGTTATATCTATCAATGATTTGTTCTTTTTCTATGTTAGGCTATGGTGGTTATGCTTTAAAAAATCCAAGTATAACGCATTTAAACGTTGGAAGGAATGATCATCTTCCTTTTAAAATTGTAGCGGTATCCGACGTCCATTATGGCACAACTGGAGCAAAAGTGGATTTAGATAAGATGGCGAAACGATTAAATGCTTTAGAACCCGATTTAATCTTCCTTTTAGGTGATATTATTGATAACCATATTGAAAATATTAATCAAGAAAAATTTATTACAGCGATGAATGCTTTAGAAGCAACGTATGGTGTATATGCAATTCCTGGAAATCATGAATATAACTATAATACGCATACAGAAATTATGGATTTATATGATAAAACAAATGTTCATCTTTTAATTGACGATGTTGCAGTAATTGATAATCGTCTTCTAGTGGTCGGAAGAGATGACTTTACTTGGACTTCAAGAGCGTCTTTATCATCGTTAACCCGCTACTACAAAGATTTACCTATTATTGTCTTAGATCATCAACCACAAGATTATAAAGAAGCGGAAGAAGTTGGCGCGGTGTTACAACTTTCTGGTCATACGCATAATGGTCAATTATTTCCCGCTAACTGGATTGTTAATTTATTCTATCGATTTGTTTATCATTCTTCTCATTCAAATGGTCGTTATACCCATGGTGATTTTACGCTTTATGTAACTCGAGGCTATGGGGCGTGGGGATTCCCACTAAGAACAACGGGAAGAAGTGAAATTTTAGACATCTGTTTATTTGCAAGTGAAAAAGGAGAAAAATAATTATGATTCATTACATGATTTTAGGGGCTTGTTTATTGATTTTAGGTATTGCATTATTTACTTTTATGTATCGATATAAAAAGAATAAAATTGCTTTAAGAACCATTACTTACTTTTTATGTTCACTCTTTGCAACTTTCTTTTTTATTCTGGCAGGACACGTAGGAAAAGAGACTATTACCATTCAAAGTATTGCTGATTATTGGAAAACAGCGTTAGATATGTTCGGCTTTAAGTTTGGAATTGATGACACAATTTTAAATATATTCCTTCTTAAAGATACATCAAAGAATGTAGTGAATATCCTTTTCATTATTGGGTATTGTCTTTCTTTTATTGCCTGTGCATTTACATCAATTTCCGCAATTACCGCCATCTTATTCCGCTTTTTAGGGAATCAAATCCGTGTGCGTTTAGCTTTTCATCATGATTTAGATATCGTAATCAATCCTAAGCTTCCTTCTGATTCGTATGTGAATGATTTAGTAAAGAATAAAAGAAAAATGCTTCTTCTTTTTACCCATTCTTTATCCGATGAAGAGAAAAAGTTATTATCTGAACAAAGGTTACCATTTATAGAATATGAAGATTTTGCATTAGCGCTTGAGTTCATTTTTAATAAAACAAAAAAGAATAACCATCACTATTCCTTTATTTATTATGAAGAAGAAGAAAATACGCGCTTTAAATTTTTAGTGAGCTACATTGACTGGATGAAGAAAATAGAAGAAAAACAAAAAGCAAATTTTAATAAATTTAGAGAGCGTATGGCTCTATATATTTCATTTACCAAAGACTATTATTCCTCCGTGGATGATTTATTTGGAATTGATGTGATTGCATATCAAATTCATCTTTTTAATAAATATGAGATTTTTTCCAAAGATTTCCAACTTCGTTATCCCTTTGTACATGTTTTAGAAGAAGGCGATATTGTTTCTGGATGCTTAAAAGAAAATATTGAACCCAAAATTATTTTTGTGGGTTTTGGACATGTAAATCAAGAGATATTTAAAGGAGCGGTCATCAACAACCAGTTCGTTAAATTTAGTAAAAAAGAAAAGAAACTTTGTTCTACGCCAATTACTTATTATGCCTTTGATAAAGATAATAATGCGAAAAAAGATAAGAGTGTTACTTATTTATATCGCTTTTTTAAAGAGAAAAAAGGTGATTTTGAAACGGCAGAAGCTCCTTATTTAGTAGGTGATTTTAAAAATGTTGATGCCCAGCAAGAATGGGATGCCTATACCGAAGACTTTATAAAAGAATTACAAAAAATTCTACAACCATCTAAAAAAGGAAATGAAGTTCGTGCCCAAATTTTAATCTCCCTTGCACATGATATGAACGATTTAGATTTAGGAATGAAAATTCTTCGCTTTATTTCTTTAGATGAAAACTTGAAAAAACATGTTCAAGTTTATGTGCGAATGAAATCTTCTCAAATGCAAGAGCAAGTACAAAAATTAGGATTACTTCATTATTATGGACAAGAAGAACTTTTAACTCACGATCATATCGTAGATGAAAAACTTTCTTTCTTACAAGAAAAAACGCATTCTCTTTATGCAAAGTATTCATTTGAAACTGGACTTTCAACCTTTAAACTTTGGAAGGATAGAGAACCTATTCAATTCCGTAGGAATGCTTATGAAAGCTTAAATGATATTGTAAAGCTCTACATATTAGGCTTTAAAGTCTCTTATTCTAGCAGTCAAAAGGAAAATATTCCTTTTTCAAAGTTTCTATCCCATGTTTTCAAAAATAGCGATCAATATTTGTCCTTATTTGACGAAAATTATGTAATGAAGGACCAAGATGCTTTAACAAAAATCACAAAACAATATTTAGATTTCTTAACGCAAGATAAAGAAAATGAAAAGGATGATGCTTTTGTTTTATATGCACTAGGATATCAAGAGAAACTTCGTTGGAATGCTTTTTTAATTATGAATGGATACGCAATGATGAATAAAAAAGATATTCGGATTGAATTAAACCGACAAGAAGATAATTCATTTACCTTTATCAATGCGAATAGCAGCTATAAAGTAGCGTTCTTTCATCAAAATCAACCGGCAGAAAAATCTTATTATATCAATTTAAAAGAACATGCCTGTTTAACGTCTGTACGCGGCTTAGAAGCTTATCACATCTATTTAGCGTCTTTAATTCAAAAACGCTTAGAAGAGCTTCAAAGTGGCATGAAATTAGAAGATTATGTTCTTTTATTAGAAAAGAAATGGTTAGGTCATGATGCGAAGATTGAACTTCTTTCTCCTACAACATTTAGGTTAAACCAAAAAGAATATACTTTAGAAAGCTATTTAAAAGAACTATCCCATTCTTTAGCGGATACGTATAAATATGATTTAAATAATATTTTAAATCTCTATCAAAAGTATTTTACCAATTCGCATTTTACCATTGAAGAAATGAATAAGGAGTAAGAAGTCAATGAAGTTTGTATCCTTTAATGTCAATGGCATACGTGCCATTTTACAAAAAGATTTTAAAACGATTTTCGAAAGTTTTGATGCGGATATCTTTTCTTTAAATGAAACAAAATTTACGGAATTAGAGCATTTGATGTTTCCTTTTGAACCCCATGGATATCATGTATATTGGACGAATTCAAAAGTAAGAAAAGGATATTCGGGTGTAGCGATTTTTACAAAAGTTCTTCCTCTTTCTGTCCATTATGGATTAGAGGAAGGAAAGTATGATGAAGAGGGTAGAATTATTACTTTAGAGTTTGAAAAATTCTATTATATTGCTTGCTATGTTCCTAATGCTGGAGATGGTTTAAAAAGACTATCATTCCGCTTAGAATTCGAACAAGATATGGTGAATTATCTTTTAAAGCTTCAAGAAAAAAAGCCAATTATTTATGCAGGTGATCTCAATGTTGCTCATCAAGAAATCGATTTAAAAAATCCTAAAGCAAATATTGGGAACCCAGGATTTACTTATGAAGAAAGAAATGCTTTTACCGCTTTATTAAGCAATGGATTTATTGATAGTTTCCGCTACTTGCATCCGAATGAAATTCTTTATTCTTGGTGGAGTTATCGCTTCCATGCTCGTGAAAATAATGCCGGTTGGAGAATTGACTATTTTGTAATTAGCCCATCTTTAACACCCTATTTGGTTGAATCAACAATAGACACAAGTATTTTAGGTAGTGACCATGCGCCGATTATATTGGAAATGAATTTATAAGTAAATGATGAAAAGTACTCTTACATTGATTAGAAATGATAGGGTACTTTTTTTATAAAGTAAATCGCATATTTTGATGAAATGCGCGTCATTTATTAAGCGCTTTCATAATATAATATTAAAAAATCGCTTGAAACTTTATGAAAATTCATGTAGTATTTAGAAAAATTAAGATTTTATATCTTTTTGGAAAAGATAAGAATAACCAAGGAGGAAGCATGATGAAATTCCTGAAAAAATGCATTTTTTTTCTTATTCCGTTTTTTCTCATAGGCTGTGCAGATGGATCATCTAATTTAAAGGGATCAAGTTCAGGTACAGTAAAATCATGGAATGAAAAAGAGAAAACTGTTTTACAAAATTCTTTAGGGGATTACTACAATATCCCGCTTTTTGAAGCAGATACTTATTATTCACAAAATATAGAGAATAACGGCGTCACCCTTGCAGTAATCAATTGTTTTGATGGTTTTGATGAGTCCACAGCAGAATTCATTTACACAACAAAGTTAAAAGAAGAAGGATATCAAATTACTGATGCTAGAGAAGAAGAATCTTGCATTTACGGAATAAAGATTGTAGTTGAAGACCAACTTGCCGTGGTTATGCAATACGCCTATCGTGAAGAATATCGCCAAATGCAACGCTATAGCTATTTTGCTATTGTTACTTATCTTTATGAAAATACAAAGCAAACAAATCCCACTTATGATGTGTTTCCTAAAAATGAAGTTTATGGATTCTTAGGAGAAAATATTCCTTCTTATGATGATGCCACCTCTTATGAAGTCGTTCATGATATTACAATTAACAATAATCCTACCATTGATATTTATTGCCATAACGCTAAGGATGATGCGGATACTGTATATAAGAAAACATTAGAAAATGCTGGATATACTTTAGAGGATGTTGGAAATGTCTTGATCGCCACAAAAGAAAATTCGGACATCAATATTTGGTTTTATATGGCTTATGATAATATGTTCTTTATTCGTGCCTATCACGCGGATGTTGTTGTTTCTTAGTTTAATTGAGAATTCTATTCTCTTTTAATAAATGAAAAAGTAAATGAAAGGAGATTTATTTTATGAAAAGACAAAGTTTTATGTTGATGATGACTTTGGTCCTAGGTGGACTCGTTCTATCTGGCTGCGGAAAAAAAGATCCGTCAACGAGTTCAGCCCATCCGACGACTACTGGTGGAGGTGAAACCTCTTCTTCGGGTTCTCGAAATTTAGCTAACGCTTTAAAAGCCGATTATTCCAATATGACCGTAGAAGTATCCTTGGCTTACAATAATGATGATATGGGCATTATGGAAGAGTACTTCCAAGAGGTAATCTATGAGGGATATACCATTATTCCACCATTAAGTGATGGAGATCCTGCGCTTTATTATCACGATTATAATGGAGAAAGTTATTTATACTTCGCTGATAATTATGGTAATGGTGATGCTTGGTTGAAAAATGGGGCCTATGATATGCCACTTGGCGTTGAAAATACTTACTTTTCTTGGGACTACAGCGTAAAGTACTTAGATGCAAGTAAAGCAAGTTATTCGGCCGGATACTATGTAATTGCCGATAGCGACGCAATTAAAACATTAAATGAAACAATGTTCCGTTTTGCATGGTTCAATGATATTGAATATGTGACCTTAATGGTTGCTGATGGACATGTAACGAGCATTGTTGGCTTATGCAGTTTAGAAAATGATAAAGAATACGTTAAGATTAAAATGGGAAATTTTGGAAATACCGGTTATACAGGCTCTCTTCCAGAAGCACCTAATAAAGATAACGTAAAAACTTATTATGAATATTCAGGTACAGAACCTATCGTTGATAAATACATTTCAAGCTTGACGGTAGCCGTAGAAGGAGCTTCTGTTTCTGATAGTGAATTTGATGTTATCTTAGACATCGATAAAACCCAAGAAGTATCCGTAAGCTATTTGCCAGAGGATGCGAACAAAGCCGATATTACTTGGCACTCCTCCAATGAGGATGTAGTGAAAGTTGATTACCATAAAACTAGTAAACATCGTACTTTAAAAGGATTAAAAGAAGGTACGGCAGAAGTTTACGCGACAGCAAAAGACGCAAATGGAAATGATGTTGTTTCTAACAAATTAAAAGTTAAAGTTAACCCGGTAGCGGAACAAAATAAAGAAGGATGTGTTTACGACTTTAATTTTGTGAACATTGCCAATGATTATGTAATTGCAACCAATAACATTGATACCAAAGCCACTCATGAAATTCAATCCAATCGTACAGTACTTCGCGCTTCTGATAGTGTGGAAAATCGCTTTGAAAGTGGCAGACAACTTCTATGTTTAAATCCTTTAGATACGGATTTTTCTAAACCTTCGGGCTCTTATGTGGTTTTCAATTTTGATGATCAACAAGTTTCAAGTATTTCGTTATATTATGGCTTGATTTATAGCGGACATAGCAGTTATTTAAGTAAAGTTAGCCAAGCAAAAATTCTTGTTTCTAATGATGGAGAAAATTGGACGGAAGCTTATGACTTCTTAGAAGAAATGAAAGAAAATATTTCTTCAACCAATAAAAAGTTATTAGAAGTAAGCTTTGCCCCAAGTTCTTATGTGAAAATCTTTATGGGAGCAAGTTCGGTAGGTAACCAATTCTTATTTGCCATGGATAATGTAGCCTTTATGGCCAATAGTGAATGCCATAATCACGTAGATGCCAGTGAAAAAATTGATGTAACGGGTATTACGATTACAAGCACTGCAACTGCAATGAGAGTAGGCGATAGTTTAACTTTTGTTTCTCAAGTAGAGCCAAGCAATGCTACGGACAAATCAGTAACTTGGTTAACCTCAGATGCAAGTAAACTTACAATTAATGAAAATGGCGTAGCCACTGCTTTAGCCGCAGGAACAGTTGAAGTCTATGCTACAAGTGCAAATGGAATAGAATCCAATCACGTTTCTATTACAATTAAAGAAAAAGATCATTTGCCATCCGATAAAGTGGGATTAACCTATATTTTGGATGAAGAATTAATTTCTAGTAAATGGTACGATTTCAAAATTACTGTTTTAGAAAACGATCAAGTTCATGTCGTGGTTTTACCAGATGGTGAAGCAAAAGTAGAGTATGATTTTACATTAGATTATTATGATGAAGAAAGTCGCTATTATGTATTTGCTAATCAAGGCGAAAATACTTTTAAAATGAAGTTTGTCATGAATAGCACAAACGTTGAAATATTTGCAAAATTAGGTTCTGTTGAACTTGGAAATACGCATTTAAATGAAGGAGAAACATTTGCCCAATATTTTGCACTTACCCGTATTACAACTTCTTTTGATAGCAAAGAAATGATTGTGGGCGCTAAAGAATTACTTATAGCTTCAGCAGTGCCAAGTAATGCGACATATCAAAATTTTGCAAGAACAAGTTCTCATCCAGAAGTTGCTGATTTTGAAAATGATGAAAGTAATTATATTGTTGCAAAATCAGCGGGAACAACTACGATTACCTTTACTGGTGAAAATGGAGTGACAAAGGATGTTACAGTTGTTGTAGAAGATAAAGTAAAAGTTGCTTCTATTACTCTAGATAAAACGGTCATTGAAAGTCTTGAAGTAGGAAAATCCGAAACGGTTACTGCAACCGTTTTACCAAGTGACGCCACAAATAAAGATGTCACATGGTCTTCAGAAGATAAGAAGATTGCTACCGTTGATGCAAACGGAAAGATTACAGCTGTTAAAGAAGGACAAGTAAACATTATTTGTACTTCTAAAGAAAATAGTGAGATTAAAGCAATAGTATCGGTTACCGTGGTAGCTGGAACTGGTGTATTACCTGCAAGTATGGATGGTACATATGAAGATGATGGAAGTTGTTATGCTGGTACTTTAGTTGTTACAATTAACGCTACGACCGGAGTCATGACACTCACATGCGAAGATGCAAGTTACTCAGATACATATACTTTTGTATCTGAAAGCATGGGAAACTACACATTTAAAAATGAAGCAGGAAATGAAATTTCAATATACTGCTTCAGTGATCATATTCGTTTAGATAGTGGCACAATTGAAGAGATTTACTTCTATGGTGATCCAATTGATTTATATTTGAATTAATTGAGTTAAAAATATTGAAAAGTTAATTTAAGTGAGATAGCCTGCGGGCTATCTCACATTTTTAAAGGAGAGAGAAATAAATGAAACGAGCCCTAAAATATTTAACATTCTTAATTTTATTTTCTAGTTTAACTTCTTGTGGCGGAAATCAACAGGCAAGTGGTAAAGATTTTCATTCTTCATGGCCCATCGAAAATGTTAAAGAGGCAATAGAAGCATCAATTCAATATGATATCCCTTATCTTAAAGCGAATTCCTATTATGCCAAAACTGAAAAAGATGATTTTAATGAACCACAACTCATTTTAGGTCTCTCTTTTGAAAATGATGAAGACTTATCTTCTGCAATGGATAACTATTATGTCGCCTGCGATGAAGCAAATTGGGATGTGAAAATTGAAACGGTACGCAATTCAAATGGAATGAATTTAGTAGAATTTGATTGTGGCTTTGCGGATAAAGTGATTTCCGCTGATTTAGCTATTGAAATTCAATTTGTCATTGGTAAAGCGGATCCTTCAGCTACTAAGGATCAGCTATGTATCATTGCTTTTACCTATGTTCCTGTTGATCAAAATGTTTGGCCGTCCCATCTATTGGAACACTATTTAGGCTTTGATATTCCTCATTATGAAAAAGCAGGTGCCACCTATAGTGCTCAAGTTTCTATGGATGAGCAATATAAAGTTCCAGTTATTGATATATTTGTAGAAAATGTAGATTCAACATCAGAATCGGAATATTATGATATTCTTGAGACCGCAGGATATACCATGGATGCGAGTGATTACGATAATGGAAATGGTTATTATGCCTTTAGTAAAGATGGCAGTCATGCGATTTGCTTCTATTATAATTCCTATTATGGATTTGTGATTTATGTCTATCCAATTACCAGTGAAATGAAATAGATTAATTTCTTAAATAAGAGGTCATTATGTTATACTTAAAGTTGGAAGACAATGAGTATCCAAAACAAGATTTAACACATGTTCGAAAAATTGCTCGTGCGGTAGTATATTCTAAAGAAGACAAAATTGCCATTATTCACTTAAAAAGAAATGACATTTTTGGTGATTATGATTATTATGAACTGCCGGGTGGTGGGGTAATTGAGTCTGAATCATTTGAAGACGCGGTTATTAGAGAAGTTGAAGAAGAGATAGGTGTGAAAGCTAAAATCATTATGCCTTTAGGTGAAGTAGTGGATGCTTATAATTTAATTAACCGCCAAAATGACAATCATTATTTTCTTCTTCAAGAAGTAGAAACCTGTACCCGTCATTTAGAAACGTACGAACAAAAAATGTTTCAAGAAGTTTTATGGGTTTCTTTAGAAGACGCTATTCAAATGTTTCTCAGTATGCCAAGTTCCGGCGTTTCTATGTTAGTTAAAAATAGAGAACTTCCTATATTAAAAGAAGCATATAAATATTTAAAGAATAAGTAGAGCGTATCTATTTATTCTTTTTTTATATAGAAATCCATGTGGTTAATTTCGTTATTTTACAAGTTCTTTACATTTTTTTTACTTCTTTTGAAAGGATTGAAATTTCCCTTCTTTTTATAATGTGAGTGTGAAATGAAAGAAGGAGATAAAATGAAAAAATTTATAAAAGTATTAGCCTTACCAGTAATAAGTGTAATTGCGTTAGGCGCATGTTCACAAAACTTTGATGAAAATAAGGAGATTAAGATTTATACAAGAGATACTTCAAGCGGTACCCGTGATGGCTTCTTTACGGGAATTGGTTTTGAAGAAGCAGTGAAAGATGATACTGTTTTAAAAGAAGGAAAAATCCGCGTTGATTCTAATGGAGATATGATTTCCGCCATTGAAAATGATCTTTATGGAATTGGTTATATTTCTTTATCTAGCTTGACTGAAAAATTAAATGGTATTGCTTATGAAGGAACGGAACCAACCGAAGAAAATGTTATTAATAAGAATTACCAATTAACTCGTAATTTTAATTATTGCTATAGAGCCGAATATAATAATCAACAAAATAAAGAAATCGTTTTAGCTTTCATTCGTTATATGAAAACCGTTGAAGGCGAAGCTACTATCAAACAACATGGTGGTATCGTAAATACGATAGCGACCCAAAGCTGGGATGAAATAAAAGAGAATTATGCGATTGCAGGTCAAGATAATTCAAACCTTACCATTACCGTAGGTGGTTCAACAAGTGTTCAATCTATCGTTAGTAATTTATTATTAGAATTTTCAAAAAAATGTGGAAACTTCAAATACATCTATAATCCTACTGGATCTTCTGATGCTTATAAAAGGACCAATGGTAGTGAAAAAGATGGTGCGAATGCCTGTGATTTAGCCTTTGCTTCTCGTGAATTCAAAGATAGTGAAGCTATGAGCGATGAACTAAAAGGTATGATGTGTATTGACGCAATTGTCGTCGTCACTAATAAGGACAACAAGACTTTACAGAATATAAATAAAACGACTTTAAAGAGCATTTATGACGGAACTATCCAAACATGGAAAGAGGTTAAATAAACCTCTTTTTAGTGCTTCTAAAAAGAAGTTAATTGGCGATAAAATCTCCCAATCTCTTTTTCAAATTATCGCCATATTTTGTAGTCTTGTTGTTGTATTTATTGCCGCTTTTATATTGATTAAGGGGAGTACTCCATTTATAAAAAAATATGAGATTAACGGAAGCTTTTATTCTGTTAATCCCTTTCGTTTTATTTTTGGAATGACATGGTTTAAAAGTCCGAATGTCTATGGCGTAGGATTTATTATTCTTAACACCCTCTTCATTACCTTACTATCTTTACTCATTAGTGGGCCAATATCTATTCTTACGGCATTATACATCGTTAAGATTTCCCCTCGATGGCTCAGCAAGATTTTAAATACAGTAGTGGAATTATTAGCGGCAATTCCTTCGGTTATTTATGGCTTATTCGGTCGTGGTGTATTAACCCAAATTACGAATGGATTAGCCAATTTATTTGGATATCAAAGTGCGGGTGGTTTAGGCCTTTTAACAAGTGTTAGTGTTCTTTCTATTATGATTATTCCAACCATTACCATGTTATCTGCAAGTGCGATACAAGCAGTAAAAAAAGATATTGAATTAGGAAGTTTAGCATTGGGTACTTCAAAAACAGAGACCTATTTTCTCGCTGTTTTACCTGCTGCTAAAAGTGGTATTATTCAAGGAATTATATTAGGTGTAGGAAGAGCATTAGGAGAAGCTACTGCAGTAAGTTTAGTATGCGGAAATAGTACGCAAGGACCTACTTTTAATCCATTCGACCCAACTTCCACTTTAACTACGACCATGTTAGCGAGTATTCATGAAACCTTAGGATTAGACTACGATATTCGATTTAGTGTGGGTTTAGTATTAATTATCATGATTTTCGGTGTGAATTTATTATTGAGTTATATGAAAAAAAGATTGGGGCGAGTAAAATGAGAAAAATAAAAGATAAAATCCTTCAAGGAACCACTTCCGCCTCAACTGCTTTAGTCGTTTTATTCTTAGTAGCGATTATTAGTTACATTTTATTTACGGGTGGAAAAAACTTTCAACCGAAGATGTTTACGAGCGATTATTATGAAACACCCTATTTTGTCAATGTAAAAACAGAAAGTGATTTGTTTCATTATGAAGATAAAGAAGATGTTTTTTATTCTTCTAACTGGGGAATAGGAATAAAAGACACGAAAGATCTAAACGGAAAAGATGTGATTCAAATTGTTGAACTCGATAATTTATCCCCTTTAAAAAATGCAACAAATAAAGAAACAAACGAAGAATTTGTAGTAAAAAAGGGCTTGCTCATCAATCGGATTACGATTAAAGATGAAACAGGCAATACTCGATTATTTACTGCTGATAAAGGGGCAGAAGCAATGAGAGATGCCTTAGACACTTCGACCGTTTTAATAGAATTATATTTATTAAAAATGGGTGGAGGAATTAGAGGTAGTCTGCTATCTACGCTTTATCTTATATTGTTAACTCTATTAATGGTAATTCCTTTAGGCGTCATTACCGCTATATATTTTACGGAAATCGCGAAAAATAATAAAATCAATCAATTTCTGCTATCTTTAATCGATATGATTTCAGGAATTCCTTCTATTATTTTTGGTCTATTAGGTTTGATTTGCTTTATTCCCATTGTTTCTAAAATGACGGGAAGTGGTGGCGGTTCTATTCTTGCTGGTGCCTTTACCATGACGCTTATGCTTTTACCGGTTGTGATTAAAACGACGATGGAAACGATTATGACGATTCCTAAAAGTTATAAATATGCTTCTTTAGCGCTAGGAGCAAGTATGTCACAAACGATTTTTAAAGTCATATTACCCAATTCAATTCGCGGTATTTTGACTTCCGTTTTATTAGCAATTGGACGAATTATTGGTGAAAGCGCAGCGTTGATCTTCGCTATCGGAACTTATATTTCTGATCACGTAAGTTTAAGCGGACAGTCTACCACTTTAGCGGTACATATTTGGACATTGATGAGTGGCGATAATCCGAATTATGCTTCAGCGTGCAGTATCAGTATTGTCATTTTAATTGTTGTATTAATCTTAAATCTTTCGATAAAGTTAGTCAGTTATCGATTGGATAGAACGAGGGTGAAATGATGGAAAAAGTATTTGAAATACAAGATATTAATCTATTTTATGGAACAAAACATGTTTTAAAAGATGTGGATATGTCCATTTATAAAAATAAAGTAACTGCATTTATTGGACCTTCAGGATGCGGAAAATCGACGTTACTTCGTTGTTTTAATCGCATGAATGATTTTATTGATGATTGTAAAATTACGGGTTCACTAAAATATCATGGTGAAGAGATTGAAACGTTGAATCCTATTATGCTAAGAACAAATGTGGGAATGGTGTTTCAAAATCCTAATCCATTTCCAATGAGTATTTTTGATAACGTGGCTTATGGACCAAGAGCGAGCGGAATTAACGATAAAAAAGTTTTAATGGAAATCGTAATTGATTCTTTAAAGAAAGCTGCTTTATATGATGAAGTGAGTGACCGCTTAAAAGATAATGCCCTTTCTTTATCGGGCGGACAACAACAAAGATTATGTATCGCACGTTGCATTGCTATGCATCCCGAAGTGATTTTAATGGATGAACCTACAAGTGCATTAGATCCCATTGCAACCGCTAAAATAGAAGAGTTAATTGATACATTAAAAAAAGATTATACGATTATCATTGTTACACATAACATGCAACAAGCAACAAGAATTAGTGACTATACCGCATTTTTTATGTTAGGTGAAGTTGTGGAATATGATGAGACCAAAGAAATATTTGGCAATCCTAAAAATAAAAAAACAGAAGATTATATTACAGGAAGGTTTGGTTGATGGTTATGAAAATGGAAGATGAAATGATGAATCTAAAAAAGATGGTCGTGAAGATGGCGGAGTTAGTGCATGAAAATCTTTCTTTAGCGATGGAAAATTATTATCATTATCAAAAAGATAAAGCTAAGCTTATCCGTGATGATTTAGTAGATACACAAGAAAGAGAAATTGAAGAAGTATGTTTGAATTTGATGCTCAAAGAACGTCCTTTTGCTAGAGATCTTCGTTTTATTTCAGGCGTTTTAACTTTAGTGGCTGATTTAGAAAGACTAGGAGATCATGCTGAAGATATTGTAAGCTTTGCGTCTAGAATGCAAACTTGCAAGCATGAAACCATTCCTTCTTTAGATAAAGCTTTTCAAGAGAGCATGGGAATGGTGGATTATTCTATACGCGCTTTCGTACAAGATGATGTGTCTTTAGCAGAAAGTGTCATCAAAAAAGATGATGAAGTGGATGCGCTATACGAACAAAGCGTAAAAGATATTATAAAAAAATTAAATGAACATATTTTTTCAAGTGATTTTGCTATTTATTCGACACTCGTGGTAAAATACATTGAACGTATTGCGGACCATGCCGTTAACGTCAGTGAATGGGTAATTTACATTCATAATGGCTATTATAAAGATACGCAAATGTTCTAAAGGAGGCGCATATCATGAATCTTATTTATTCGGTTGAAGATGATCATGACATTGCTAAAATCATTAATAAGACGTTAACAAAAGCGGGTTATGAAGTACAAAGCTTTTATGATGGGAAAAGTTTTTTTGAGGCCTTTATTAAAGAGACACCACAAATGGTACTACTTGATATGATGCTTCCAGATATGGATGGATTAGAAATTTTAAAAAGGATTCGTGAAAAAAATAAAGAGATTTATGTTCTTATTATTAGTGCTAAAAGAATGATTACGGATAAAATGGATGGCTTTGATTTAGGCGCAGATGACTATATTGAAAAGCCATTTGATTTATTAGAACTCATTAGCCGAGTCAATGCACATTTTAGAAGAATTCAAAAACCATCAATTTTAACTTACCATCAACTTCGCATTGATGTAAGTGCCCATCAAGTGAAAATAGAAGATGAAGAAATCAATTTGACCGTAAAAGAATTTGCCATTTTAAAAAAGCTAGTTGAAAATCAAGGAAAAGTCGTAAGTAGAGAAATGCTACTAGATGAAATATGGGGAAGTGATTCTATTTTAGAATCGAGAACCATTGATATGCATGTGAAAAGCTTAAGAAAAAAATTAAAAGATGAATCCTTAATTGAAACGATTTATGGAGTGGGGTATAAGATGCCATGAAAAAGAAATTAATATGGATATCTACACTTCTAACTTCTTTTACGTTAATTGTTTTTTTAATGCTTTCTATTTTATTTACTGCCAAAAACAACCGTCAAAATAATGAAAAAGTTTTAAGTGACCTCGTTTTAGTTTTACGTGATAATTACATTCATGATGAATATGAAAAAAGTGCGGAAATCGTTACACGTATTGATAATCGTTATCGAGTCACTATCATTAACGATAGTGGAACAGTAGTCTATGATACTTTTCCTGAATTAATAGAAGAAAATCACTTAGATCGTCCAGAAATTCAGCATTTAGGGGAGATTAGTTATCGTTATTCTAAAACTTTAGGCTATAAAATGCTTTATAAAGCCACTTATTTAATTGAAGAAAAACTCTATTTAAGAGTGGCAATTCCTGAAGCCAAACTAAAAGCGGCGGACCATGTTTATATTCTTGAAATGAGTGCAGTCGCTTTAATAATTCTAGGAATTGATATTGTCATAATTACCTTGAGTTCAAGAAAACTGACTGAACCTATAAAAAAAGAAATTTATCGTTTGAATCAATTAACTGGAGATCAACCACCTCTTTTAGATGATGATATCTTAAGTTTATCAAAGCAGATTGAAGATGTTTCCATCTTAATTGATGATAAAATGCAGTTGATTAATAAAGAAAAAACACGACTAAATGATTTAATCAACAATTTAAATGCTGGGATCATAGTGTTACATGGTGAAACAATCGAACTCTATAACGTTTTAGCGGCTCAGCTCTTTCATTTAAAGAAAGATGAACTGATAGGGAAGAATTATTGTTATGCTATCCTTGATTATCAATTCTCTTTAAAAATACAAAATGTGATACAAAATCATGTAGAAGAATCCTTTGTATATCATGATAATCAAAATACTTATCGAATTATTCTTACTCCAATTTCCAATCAAAATGAAACCTTAATTTTTATCTATGATATCACCAAAGAAATGCAACTCAATCAGATGAAAGAAGATTTCTTTGCGAATGCTTCTCATGAATTAAAAAGTCCACTTACCACAATATTAGGTTTTTTACAAATGATTGAACAAGGTATATTAACTGAAAAAAGTGATATTGAAGATGCTTTTTCTAGAATTACTAAAGAAGCAAAACGCATGAATTCTATCATCTCTGAAATGCTAAATCTTGCAAGTTTAGAAGTAAATCAAAAAGAGAAAACAATGACAGAACTATCCGTTTTTGAAATAACGCAAGATATTCTTTCCTCTTTTAAAAGAGATATCAAACAAAAAGGGCTTAAAATAGAAATAGAAAATAAAGATGATTTTAAAGTAAAAATGAATGCGATGGATTTATATCATCTCATTTCTAATTTAGTTAGTAACGCAATTAAGTACAATAAGCAAAAAGGAAAAATACAAATTATTATTCAAAAACCATTCTTTGTTATTATAGATACGGGGATTGGCATTCCTTATGCGGAACAAAGCCGAATTTTTGAAAGATTTTATCGGGTGGATAAAGCTAAATCTAAAGAACTTGGTGGGACTGGTTTAGGTTTAGCGATTGTGAAACATATTGTGAATAATTATGATTTAACATTAGAACTAGAATCAAAAGAAAATGAAGGCACTACTTTTAAAATCGGTTGGAAAATTAATGAATAGAAAAAAGGCGGAGACAATAAATCTCCGCTTATTTTTTCTTCTTTTTATCTTTTGAACGTTTATCAGAAATAATTTTCATTTCTTTTTCAGTAATTACGCTTACACCATTTTGTTTTGCCCAATCAACACAGCCTTGTAAAACAATTTTTAAAAAGGGACGAGGAACTTTTACGATACATTTTAATGCGTCATCGGTAAATGTAACATCCGTGTTTAATCTTTTCGTGGCGTAACGAACAGAAGTTAAGTCAACTTCTTTATCGGGAATGCCTACAGAAATTGGCTTTTTATAATCCGAACACCAGAAATATTTAGAATCACGATAACCCCAGTTCGTTGGAAGAGGGCAGAAGTTTTTACGCGTAACGCCTTGAACAATAGCGTCATAATATTTATCTTTTAATAAAATCTTATCAATTTTTAAGATGAAGTGAGCGCCATATTTAGAAGTGATGCCGTTAAAGTTATGATAGGGTTCTTGATATTCATCTTGAACTTGATCATTTTGCGCGTCAACTAATTCTTTGACCCAAGTACATTCAAATACTTGAAGCGCTTCTTCAATGATTTTTGGATAATTACCTTTTGGATCTTCTTTTTTTCTTTCTCCATCTACGGTAGTGAATTTAAAATCTTTCATTTTTTCTTCGGGTGTATCTCCAGGGAAACCTAAACGGACATGTTCTGCGAATCCTTTTTTAGAAAAGGAAAGGAAGTTAATCGTACATCTCCCGTGCCTTAATATCCCTTTAGCGGTATTCGAAGTGTTTCGACATTCTAACACCATTGCGTAATAATCTTTTCCGGCAATGTAATAAGGAAATACTAAAGAATATGCACCAAAAGAGGTGAGTTTTCCTTCTTCATCTAAAGTACCGATTAAACAAAGTGGCATAGGGAAGAAAGAGGAAGATTGATAAAAATTATCAACGATACGAATACTTTTAAATTTTTGTTTCATAAAATAAGCTCCTTTCATTCATCAAAGTTCTGTTCATATTTTATTCCATAATGATTGAGACTTGCCATAAATTTTCCGCCTAAAAAAGCGGTTCCGTCATCCATAAAAGACATTAATTTTTTCTTATCTTTTCCATAAAAGATGATTTTAAGTAAAAGGGAACCATCCTTTTTTTCAAAGACGATTTTTTCAATGTCGGAAAAATGACATTTTTGTTTCTTTACTAAAGAAACATAGGTATATTCTCCATCTTTTAAAATAAATTTTTCTCTAAAATAGGCAATAACTCCAATCGTTCCAATGATGGCAAAGAAAGCAGGAAATGCGATGAGGAACCATAGATTCATCACATGAATCAAATTTAACACGAGTATAGTTAAAGTGCCTAACCACCCAATGATAAAGAAGATAAGAATGATTTTGAATAGGCTTTTTGAATTTTTAATTTCAAAATCCATATTTTCATCTGGATTGATTTTGGGTGCTTCGTTTTCAATGATTTCTAGAATTTTTGCGAGTACTTCTTCTTTGGTCCAATCTTGAATATCAAAGGTTTCTTTTTGCGTAACTAAAGACAAACCATCTTTAGAAGAAATAACACTAACGCCAAATGGATTTTTCTTTTCTTTTATTAGTTCAACGATGATAAGATAGACACCATTTTGTTCTATAGAGTAATCATAATCTACAATGCAACGGGTACGATGAAGTAAATCATTTAATTCTTGAAATTCATCATGAATATAAGAATCAATAAAATCAAAAACGACGTTATCATTTTTATGTTTGTTAATTAAATTTTCTACTTTGTTTTCAGGATTGGCGGCAAATTTCTTTTTTTCGTTTCTAATTTTTAATGAAACATAAAGCGAAATAGAGAGTCCGGCCACTAAAAGAATAATACCAATGATTAAAAAGGAAGTGATGAATGTATCATCTTTTCTATTGCTTAGAATTAGCATGAATAAAGAAAGTACTAAAAGTACTGTACTCGTTATACTATATTTTTTGTACTTTTTTGTTTGCATTTTATCACATCCTCATCTCTTTTATTGTACACGTTTATCCCACTATTTTCTATATTTAGAGCATAATAAAAAGACGATTGAATTGCTCAATCGCCTTATAAGAAAGTAAATTAGATCAATGGTAATTCATCAAAATTAAATGGTAAAGTTACATCACCCATTTTGGTAATTGTAAGAGTGCCATCAATAAATTCGCCTGTAAAATGAACAGAAGCAACATGACCCTCTTCGTTAAGTTGAATGGTAAAGCTTTCCGTCATAGCTAACTCATATGAATTTTGAATACCTTGTAAAAAACCATATTCTTGTAAAGAATCTGCGGAAACTTCAGAAGAAATTTTAAATTCATTTTCATTTTCTGTGGTTTCATAAAGAGAAACGGTATAAAGTAGCCACTTTGGTAAGGAATCTTCTTTAGATTTGCTTGTTACAAATTTTCCAAGAGCGCTTATTTTATTACTATACGTGACTTGATAGAAAGTGCCATCATCTGCTTCATAGAAACCATTTTGATATGTTGCATTATCTTCATCGATAGAAAGAGCACCTTTGCTATTTTTATAAATTTTTTGGTGGATGGTAGTATCATCATAGCCATACTTTGTGGTGAGAACTAAAGAAGCTTCATAGTCGCTAGAAGCTATTTCTTCTAATGCAGTTTTTAATTTAGCAAGTTTAGCTTCATCTTCAGAGATAACAGGTGTTGGAGTAACTGGACCCACAACATCTTCTCCGGTAGCGGAAACGGTAAGATCAAAAGTATAAGTACCATTACGTAAAGTTTCACTTAAAACAGGAGTGGCAATATGCACACCCGTAACTTTTTCATCATCGGCAAGAAGAGTAACTTCATCTAAAGTAACTTTTCCTGTTGTATCTTGGAAGGTATACCAAGTTAACGTGGAAACAAAGTCATTAGCTAAAGCGGATTTTTCATTTAAATCAAAAGAAGCGCTTTTACCATCTTCACTAATGAGTAAATCATCGTTAGTGAGATTTTTAAAAGGATTCGTATAAGGTGCGAAATCATATTCATTACCATCTTTATCTTTTGGACGAGAGATTTCTAATTCGTTATTGTTATTAATATAACGTAGTTCAATGGTGTTATCTTCGGATTTAAATAAGGTTTCAGTGAAGTTTTCATCAAAATCTCCATTATAGGATAAAAGATAACCTGCATCGGTAAATTCAACATTTAAATTGGTAGTAAGTGGGTCGCCAGATGTAGGAGTGAATTCACCGGTTTCTTCGTTTAAGTTATAGAACTTATACGTAAGAGTGCCGCTTAGCTTAAGATTACCTTTCATATAATTGAATTTTTGAGCAAAATCAATTGGCGTAGCGGAAGTAGAAGTGCTTGTTGAAGAAGGAGTACCTTGACATCCAGTTAAAACAAGCATGGATAAAACAAATAATAAGCTTTGTTTTTTCATAATTGTTTCGTATTCTCATTTTGAATACCAATTAGATTAGAGAATACATGCTCCTTTCAATTTTTATTATAGAATCTAATTGGATATAAGGCCCCCGTTTTGATTGTCTCTTATTTTCTTTTGTTTAAGAATGAAACAAAATATAAGAGAGAAATTCAGTAGATAAAAGCTAAATAATATTTTCAACATTATGTTCGAAGACACTATCAGAACTAACTTATCTAATGAATTTGAAAGAGTAATTCAAAAAATAAACTCTTTCTTCTTTTAATTAAGAATGAAAAGAGTTTAGCATATTTGATGAAACAAGTCTACATATATTTTTTTTAAAGCGCTTTCTTAAAGAATTATTCTAAAATAGTATTGCATAAATCAATAAAAAAATTGGACAAAAATGAATATCCAATTTATGGTAATACTTAATTTATAAAGATGAATCGATAAAATTACGATTTAGAAAGATGGGTAATAGTTATCTAAATGAAAGATAATACTCTCTATCTACTGCATGATCACTTAACCAATATTTTACATCACTTTGAATTGAACTTTGAATAGATTCTAATTCGTTTTTAATGTCACGCTGAAAATCATCTGCCTCACCTTGAATTTGCATCCATTCTAAGTGATATGTTTTTACATTACAGGAAAAAACGATTGTGTTTCCGTTAATACGAGCATTAATTTCAATTTTAGCTTCGGCGCGAGAAGAAGAAAAAACACTCCTTTGATGTCGGTAAGCAATCATCTCCATTTCTCTTAAAACAGCAAAGTAGCCATAAACTTTTTCAGGTTTCTTTTCTTCTGGCCTAGGGGAAGGTGAATAGGAAGACGAAGAGGTTGAAGAAGAGGAAGATGAACTGGAGGATAAACGGTCACTTTGATAATGCTTTTGTCGATAATAGTTTGTTGATTCATAAGAATGAGTTACACGATCACTGGGTTCACTTACATCAATAGAACATAACGTAAAATAGAAAATGTTTTTGAATCGATTATCAAAGTAACCACCACGCTTTATTTCTGTTTTACCTTGGAACACATGAATCGTGGTAATCAGCTGAGCAAAGAAACGAATGGGAGAAAGAAGAGCGTCTAGAAATATAACTTCAAAACCTTTTAAACCTCTAACGAATTTATCGATAATAGAAAAAATAAATAGAATGATATACGTAACAATCCAAAAACCAACATGAGATAAAATATGCTCAAATTGATTTAAATTTGTTATATAACGAATAAAACAAAACCAAAAGAAAAAGGACTGAATGAAAGCGAAAAAAGTACTAATGATACCAAAAAATTTTTTCATAAAGATTATCTCCTATTAGATTTATTTACCATTTTAGAATTCATGTTTTCCAATCATACATCCAGGACTAATTTCAGGAATTTCATTTTTCTTTGCTTCATCTAGTTTATTACAACATTGAAATAAAAAGCCATTTTCTGTACGCTTGATTTGTGAAATTGGATGATATAAACACATGGTTCCTTCTTCATTATGATCATGAAAGATGCGGAAACAGTTTTTACAAAGTTTAATATCACTCACTCTTTTATTTTCTTTTAAAATCACTTGATTTAATGTGTTTAACAGGGTAGAAATGGAAGCGGCGTCTTTATAAAGCGCCATCTCACTATCAAAGGATGTGTAGAAACTGGATTTTTCAATGATTGATTTTGTTGAACTGGAAACAACGAAATAGGGCATAGGTTTTCTTTTGTTTCTTGTATCGACATAGAGTTTTCTTTCCTCTTCGACATATTTTCTTCCTTCATTGTTAGGATCTAAGCTAACACAAAGAATGACATCGCATTCTTCCATCGCCCGTTTGATTTCAGAAGAAAATGTCCCTTCTTTTCTTTCTTTTAAAGAATAAGGACAATAAAAAGTATGAATACCCATTAGATCTTCTAAGGTATGATAAAGCCACATAGTAAAATAATATTCTTCGGTATAGACTTCTTCATCTTTATCTTCTCTTTCTAGACGAGGAAAAGAAATAAAAACACGGTATTTATTTTGACTCACGTTGATACACCTCGAATTCTTCTTTAGTGATTTTAATAAACTGCATAGTTCCTGTTTTATTATTGTCATAGCCATAGTAATAGCCTTTTAATCTTCTTTCTTTTTCAAAAAGAGAAAGGTCACATTTTAATAAAACGATGCCTTTAACTTTACTTCCGTCTTGGTTTTCTGGCTCATATTCATAATAAAAATAAAATTCATTTTCTTTTAAATCAATCGTGGTAGAAACACTATGACAGATTTTTGTTGTTTTATAACCAATCGTGTAACCTTGAATTGCGAGTTCATTTCCACGAGGAAGAATAGAAACGACACGAAATGAAGCAGGGGACTTACTTTTTTGACTGTGCTCACTGGGTGTAGATTCATATAAATAATAACCGGTTAAAGCTTTTTTTATATTGGCTAAAGTTGCTGCTTTTGTCCATTTTTTTAACGATAATTTTGAAGCTTTCTTTCTTCTTTTTACTAAGAAAAATTTAGTGTAGGTAAGGCCGTGATTGGAAATTGAATTATTTTCAAATAAGATAAGATTCTCCCTTTTTTGTCCTTCAACATTTCCAAAGCATATGGCGTTTTCTTCGGGATGCTCTTCTAAATAATTCATGGACTCGGTTGTAGACGCTAGCCGCTTATAAACAGCGAAAGGAACGCGTTGTGCTACAAAAGAAGAGCATTGATTAAAGGTTGGAACGTTCCCGTAAATCGTTTCGACTTCCATTCCTTTCATGCCTTTATGCGATTTATGCATATAAGCATAAAGTACGATTTTACTCGTTTGAGTATCTACTACTTCATAGGTTGGAGAACATAAGAATTTACGGATTTGCGGTACAATACCTGAATCGCTATTGGCAAAAGGGACGAAAGCCATATCAGCTTGGCCTCTTAATAAAATTTTTTCAATTTCATCTAAATTTCTTCCTGAAAGAAGCTCAAATTTTCCTTGACTACAAGAAAAATGATAACTATCTAGCGAAGTTAAATCATCGTATTTTTCTTTTAAAAACTCATAAAGAGCAATATAGGTATTACTTTCTCCATACCCGTAATAAACAATTCGTACTACATTTTCCATGGACTTCTTCCTTTTTTTTCATTATATATTTTTTTTAAAAGGAATAAAAGAAGAGAATAGTTAAAATAAAAAAGCGAATCTATTGATTTTCTGAATTTTGTTCTTTTAAAAGCTTGTGTGTAGGCCGATAAATAGCTAAAGCAATTAACATAAGGACCATGGTTACAAATAAACTGACTGGATAAGAAATTAAAATCGATCGGAAAGAATTGTGCTTTGGGAAAACAAAAGCAATCCAAGAAACACGTACACCACATACACCAATTGCGGTCAAAATAGCGGGTACAAGAGATTTTCCAAACCCTCTTAAATAACCTGCAGTAACTTCATAAGTCATGCTAAATAAATAAGCAGAAAAAATGAAAACTAAACGTTGATATCCAATCTCGATAATTTCTTTATTGCTATTGAAAATAGATAGTAAAGGACGACCAATGATCAAAATAAGAGTAACGGCAAAAACCGTAGCGATTAGATCTTCTAATAAACATAGTTTATATATTTTTTGACATCTCTTATAATTCTTAGCGCCATTATTTTGGCTGGTAAAAGTAGTACAAGCCTGGCTAAAGGAATTGAAAATATAATAATCAAAGATTTCAATATTATAAGCGGCACTTGATCCCGCCATAACATCTGCACCTAATGAATTAATCGCGGTTTGGATAACAATATTAGAAATAGTAAACAAAGCTCCTTGCGCGCCTGAAGGAAGACCGATTTTAAAGATATCGGCCAAACTATTTTGATAAATTCTTAATTTTTTAAATTCGACTTTAATACAGTCGTCGGTTTTTAATAAGAGAATAAAAAGAATTATAGCGCTGATAGCGTTCGAGATAACGGTGGCTAAAGCCACACCATTTACATTCATTTTAAAGAAAATAACGAAGATTAAATTAAAAATGATATTAATAACACCCGAAATAGCTAAAACAATTAATGGTACTTTTGTTCTTCCAATACTTCTAAAAATTGCTGCTTCAAAGTTATATAACAAAATAAGAGGTAACCCAATAAAATATATTTTTAAATAGGATAAAGCGTACGGAAGTACATCATCGGGTACTTTTAATGCTTTTAAAACATCAGAAGCAAAGATTTCACCAAAGATTCCTATAATAATTCCACTGATAAGAGCTAAAATAATAGAAGTATGTACGGCTTTCGTAATGGATTCTTGCTATTTTTCACCAAAAGCTTTGGCAATCACAACGTTAGCGCCTAACGAAAATCCAATAAAGAAATTGACGATAAGACTGATGATTGGACTATTGGCACCTACCGCTGCCATAGCAATATTTTTTAAATCACCAGTAAAATTACCGACAACAGCAATATCAGAGGCATTGAAGAGCTGTTCTAGAATAGCCGTAAGCGCAATCGGAATTGCAAAGAGTAATATTTTATCCCATAATGAACCATTTAACATGTCACTTGATTTCTTTTTTGCTAACATAAAAAGCCTTCTTCCACAATAAAAAAACAAAAATTACTGCATAATAATAGAACGAATTATTTATGCCGTCAATCGTTTTATTAAGAAGAAAATATATCTTTATTCATTGATTAGTGAATTTCTAATTCCATTAAATACTCATCATTGATTTTTTTAAAGCCAAAACGCTCATAAAAGCGATACAAATCGCCAGCAGTATAGAATTTAATCGTATCAATCTTGGCTTTTTTTACTTCTTTTAATAATTCGTTCATAAAAAATGTACCTAAGTGTTGCTTTGATAATTGTGGAGCAATAAAAAATTCTTGTAAATCATATTCAATTTTATCTACAAAAGGAACCACATATCCGATAGCAGCGCCACAAATTTCATTATTTTCATTAACTAAAGTATAGCTAAAAGAAAAAGGAACTTGACTAAAGATAGTTAATCGCTCAAGACAAGCTCTTTCCTCCCATATTTCATTCCAAGGTTCATTTAAAAAAGCTTCTTTCATGATAATAGACAAAGCTTTAAGATCATTCTGCACGCCAACTGTACGAGTTTTCTAACAGTGTAGTTCATTTTTTTCCTTTTTATTCGATGATTCCAGTTAAATTATTAAAATATTCTTGTATAAGTAAAAAAGCTTGAGATAATGGGTAACCATCTACAAAACAATGGTTTACTGTTATATTTAAAGTCATCACGATTTTTCCATTTCCTTCTCTATATTTATCCCAACAAATGCGAGGGCAAGAAAGAGAAGCATAATCATTATCAATTAATGGATGTGTCATACCTTCTATAGAAAGCCAAGGAATACAAGTCATATAAAAATCATTATAAAGGGTAGAATCATTGTACGTTTCTTTTACTTTGGTTTGCTTTTTTACTTCTTCAATAATAGAATGAGCACGTTGATAAAACGTATGATAATCGTTAATCATTTCAAAACCAGTATTTTCATAAATCCCTGCAGAGGTCATAACTGTAAAAGTGGGATTAATTTGATCATAGAGTCTTATTTCACCATTCACTTCACGAATTCTCATTTCTTCGATTTGATTTAAAGCTGTGGTAATGAGAAAAAGAGTATTAATAAAAAAGCTTTGATGATTTTCTTTAGAATAATGAACAAGGCGGGTTACGTCCATTTTTACATTAAATCCGTAGCAGGGATTAGAAAATTGACGAAACCATTTATATTGATTGATTTTTTTTATATCTTTAATTTCAATGACTTTATAATGCATAATTACCTCCAAATGAATTTTAATGGAATTCAGTATTAAAAACCCATTTTTATTATACTTATTATAAAGTAAAACAAAAAGAGGTTGTAAAAAACAATAATAAAAAAGCTTTATTGAACAGATTGTTTGGACTGAAAGAGAAAATGATTATAGCTTGTTTGAAAGTGG
>DLKT01000054.1 GCA_002477825.1 Caryophanales bacterium UBA7581
AACTTAATTATTTAATTGAGGTCACCCGCAAAAATTCGTTTTTTTAACAAAAAGCGCATAAAAAACCGCTAGAAGTCTTGCGCGTAAAAAAAAGATATGGTATCATTTATAACGCATATTGAAAGAGGTGACAATCATGGCAAACATTAAATCACAAGTGAAACGTAATAAGACAAACGATAAGGCACACGCTCGTAATATCGCTCTTAAATCCGCAGTTCGTTCTGCCAGCAAAAAAGTTCGTTTAGCCGTCGAAGCTAATGACTTAGCCGCTAGCGAAGCCGCTTTAAGAGAAGCCGTCCGCTTAATTGATAAATCCGTCAGCAAAGGTGTTCAACATAAGAAAACCGCCGCTAGACAAAAAAGCCATCTCCAATCTTTGGTCAATGGTTTAAAGACAAAGTAAAAAAAGAAGGATTATCCTTCTTTTTTTTAGCTTAATTTTCTAATGTCTAACTGACTTTTTCTGCTTCTTTTTCTTTATTTTCTTCTATCTTTTCAACGTTTTCTTGAGGAACAACTTGTCTTTCAAGCTCTTCAATCTTTGTTGTATCGGTATGAACAATCGGCTTCCACACCGGTTTTGCAAAGCAACTTGCGATTAAAAGCGGAATGTTAATTAAATCAAACCAAGGCCAACAGAACAAATATAATATTTTCTTACTAGTGGGACAATGAATATGTTTTCTTTCTCTTATCATCACTAGCAAACCCTCAAAGAACATAGATATATAAGAGGTAAGTAAAGAGTAACCAAATCCTTTTAGCCAAATTAACCATGGCAAAGGCTCATGGTGAACAATCGTAATAATAGTACTAGTTATTGGATAAATACTTCCAATAATTAAAATGAATAATGGAAATGGTGTCATGCTCATTAAAATATCATACATGGACCAACGCGCTTTTCCCTTTTTTAAAGTAAACATACTTTTAATCATTTCCCCTACATGGGAAAAATAGTTTCCTAAGCGTCCTCTTGTCCAACGTATTCTTTGACGAAAGGCAATTCTAAATGAAGTTGGTTGTTCATCATAAAATTGTGCATTTTCACAAAATTCAACTTTCACGCCATGCGTTACGGAATGAATCGTTAGTTCATCATCTTCAGTCAAAGAATGCCATTTCCAGCCATCTTTTAATAAATGAGAGGCAACACAATATCCCGTGCCAGCAATGTTAGTGGTCGTATCAAAAAAGCGTCTTGCTCTACCATTACTCATAATTGCCCGGCAAAAATGGATGCCATAAGCGGCAGATACCGCATTTGTTTTAAAGTTTTTAGTGTTACGATAACCAATGACTATCTCCGCTCCTGCACAAATTGCATTGTTAATATTCCTTACATAATCTTTATCCACAACATTATCCGCATCAAAAATAATAAATCCATCGAAATATGAAATACCAAAATCCCTTTTTATATTATGGAATAAATATTCTAAAGCCCACCCTTTTCGGGCTCTTTTTTTATCAAATCTTTCATAAACAACACAATCTAAGTCTCGACACACTTTAGCGGTATTATCATCACAGTTATCAGCAACCACAAAAATAGTCAATAATTCTTTTTCATAATTTTGTGCTTTCAAACTAGCTATCAGATTTCCAATTACTTTTTCTTCATTTCTCGCCGAAATAATAATGGCATATCTTTTATGCTTTGTTGCTTCAGGGTATTTTTTATCTTTGGTAAAAACGCCAATGATAATATATATAAAACGGTAAGCAACAAGAACTGAAAAAACAAAAGTAATTATTTTCGTTACTAAATTTAAAACTTCCATATATAATTCTTAACTCCCCCATGTATGCTATCACTATGATAGAAGCATTGCAAGAAAATTTTCCTAACACTGATTTAAAATAGATTATGAATAAAACATTCAACCTCTAATTCGATTTTTAAAAAAAAGTTAAAAACGAATTAAAAACATTTCAAAGGCAAAGAAACGATCGACAGTTCCAGATTTAATATCAAAATCCAATTGATAAAGTTCATCTATCTTTTTTAATATCTTTTTATAAGTAATTCTTCTTAAATGATCTCTTGATAATTTTACACGATATTCATGAACTCCTAAAATACGAGCGATTTCATTATTAGAAGAATATTGTGTGCTAAGGTAACTTACTTCACTTAGCAAACGGAATTGATTCGCTAACATACCCACTAATTGGACAGGTTCTGAACCCTCAACTAATAAATCACGATAAATGGATATCGCTTTACTCTTATCTTTTTTTAACAAGCAATCATAAATTAAAAAAGCATTTTCTTCTAAAGGTCTCGCTACCATCGTTTGAATATCATCATAAGTAATGTGATCCGTATATAGCGCCAACTTCTTTGCTTCATTGACAAAGCGCATTGCATCGCCCTCTACACGTACCGCTAATTCACTCGTAGCATCGGGATCAATACTAACATTTAACTTTTGAAAATATTGTTGAATAAAACGCGGCCATTCTTCTTTGGTAATTTCTTTTGCTTCAATGACCTTAGCTTTTACTTTTAACAACTTTACAATTTCGGAACGCTCATTAAGTTTATCCGCTTCTAATACAAAAATTAAATCGGTAAAAGTATTTGGTGACTCTAGATATTCCATTAAAACTTTATAGTCTTGAAGGGATTCAATTTTTTCTTTCGTCTTTGAAGTGCTTAAAAAATAAGGATGATAAACAATAATCGCTTTTCTTTCTCCTGTCAATGAAGTTTGATCCGCTTCAAAAACAATATCCTGAATTGTGACTTCATCAGCCATAAATTTAATCACATGAAAATCATCGATAACTTCAAGGTTATCTTTAATAATTTTTTTACATTGCTTTTCAAGAATCATTCCTTGTGGGCCAAATAAAAGATAAAGCATAGAAGCACTCCTTATTTCTTTTATAAGTATACCATAAATATCGATAAGCAAAAAAGAAAGAATAACTTTTTCCTAAAGAAAATGTAAGTGTTCCTTCTTCATCTGTTCGATAAAAGGGAATGTTTAATTCTTTTAGATTTTCGATAGTTTCATGATTGGGGTGTCCATACCGGTTATTCTTTCCACATGATATAATTGCTGCTTGAGGATTCACCGCTTTTAAAAAAGATAAAGATGATGAAGTTGAAGAACCATGATGACCCAATTTTAAAATATCATGTTTCAAAGACGGATAAGTATAAAGCAATTGATTCTCTATTTCTTTACTTGCATCTCCCATTAAAAGAACCGAAGTTTGATGGGTTTGAAATGATAAAACAAAAGAACGATTATTTTCATTTGTTGCCTCGTTTCGCCATAAATTAAGATTATGAATCGTAAAAGAAGATAATTGCAAAGGAAAATCATCATCGATTTCATGGATGTTCTGTACCCATTTCTTTTGTATTAACTCGATTTTAGCGCCACTATGATCAAAATCATTATGCGTAATGATTAAGTGATGAATTTTTTTAATTCTTTTTTTCTTAAAATAAGGAATTAATACGTCTTCTGCTACATTTACATATGATAACCCTCCCGTATCAACTAAAATATTAACCCCATCATTTTCTATCAGTGTTGCGTCACCTTGCCCGACGTTAATAAAACTAATTTGATTCTTCTTTAATTGAATTGGAAAAGCTCTTATTATAAAGATACTTATCATAATAACCGCAACAGTACTACTCTTTTTTCGCTCTTTTCTTATGATTTTAATATAAAAATAGATAAATAAAGTAACTAAAAAAATGATAAAAGAAAAAGGAATAAAGCCCATGTTGATTGAAAAAGAAAAATATTTTAATCCCTGTACCATTTTTTGATAGATCATCACCAAGAATTTGGTAAATGAATATAACGATAGATAAGAAAATAAAAGAATTAAAAGTTGTATTGCATAGAATAACGGCATCATCAAAGATAAAATGGGTGTAAGCAAATTCACACTATAATTAGAATAAGCCTGAAATAGCATAATGACGCCTTGAATAGATAAGAAAATCACCACTTTTTTCTTTCTTTTCTTTAATGAATATAAAAGAGGTAATATAAATTGAGTTAGAAGCAAAATACTATATGTCATTCGATACTCGATTTGAAAAGCATAAAAGGGTTGAAAAAGTAAAAGGATAATCGCTTCATAACACACCTTTTTTAAGTGAGAAACAGGTGTTTTTTTATGATTCAAATAGACTTCAATTAAGCAACTATAAAATAATCTTTTAAAAAACAATCGCGTTGGTCTTAAAAAATAGAATGGTAAAAGAAAAAGAAAAGAAAAAAATGATTTCTTCTTTTCTATTCTTTTTAATAACCACGAGTACGCTACTGTACCAAAAGAAAGTAAAGTATAAAATTGTAATTCTGTAACATCATCAATTAATGCTGAATTTTCTTTTGTTCCATAATTAAAAAACAACTTTTTAATAACAGCGTACGTTTGAACATCCAAATGTTTTGCTAATTCTCTTAACCATTTTTTCTTACGAAAAGGTTGCAGAAAGTGCTTTTTTTCTCCTTCTACTTTTATTTCATAACAATATCCTTTTTTCTTTAAATAATCTTGAAAATCAAATTGCGATTCTAACGTTATAAATGAAATTGGTTCTATATTCCCTTTTAAAGTTAAAATATCGCCTTCTTCTTTTTGATTATTTTTTTCACTCACATAAAAGCTACCATTTAATGATGAAAAAAGATAATAATTTTCCTTTGCTTCTACAACTACTCCTTCATACTGATTACTTTTAATATGTATAGAACGTAATCCAATGAAGAAGCATTCTAAAATTAAAAGCACAATAAGTTTTTTCTTTTCTTTTTTATAGCGGTATAAATAGAACGCTACTAAAAGAAAAAAAAGAATGAATAAGTAAGGATAAAAAAAAGATGAAACAAAAGTAAAAAGTATAAAAAGAAGAAACAACGCACTCATGATAAACAGATATAATTTTTAATTCTTTCAAAGGTTGCATTCCCAATGCCTGGCACTTTTAAAAGATCTTCTAGGCATTGAAAATATCCATTCGTTTCACGGTAACCAATAATTGCCTTTGCAATCGCGGAACCAATGCCTTGAACACTCATAAGTTCTTCTTGATCTGCTTTATTAATGTTCACTTTAATAATTTCAGTAGGCTCACAAATTTCTGTTGTTGTTACTTTAGGCGCAATATAATAGCTCTTTCCATCTTCTAAAGAACAAGAAAGAATAAAAGCTTGCGTATCCGCTTTTTCTGTTACTCCGCCTGCTTTTTCGATTAAATCTTGAAGCGTAGAATTCTTCTTTAAAATGTAATTCCCTGGATGCTCTACTTCTCCAGAAATAGAACAAGCAATATTCCCCTGTTGGACAACAGTTGTAACATTTGAATTTCGAATATTTCCTAAAGAGACATTCGGATCAAATAAAACAAACGTACCTAAACAAAGAAATAAAATCGCCAAAATCATCACTATGGTCTTTCCCATAAAAAAATCACCTCACTATTTAATTAGAGGTGATTTTCGTTTTTTCCTAATTTATTTTTTAGTTTTTTGAAATTATAAAATTTTAATAATTTCAACATCGTAAGGTTTAATGGCTTTAACCGTCACGCGGTCGCCTGGTTTTTTACCAACAATTGCTTCGCCTAAAGCACATTCATTTGAAATTAAACCTTTCATTGGGTTAGCTTCAACGGAACCTACAAGCGTATAGGTTTCTTCGGTATCATCAGATAAATCATGTAATACAACAGTTGAACCTAATTTAACTACACGGACTGAAGAAGATTCTTCAATCATTTGTGCATTCGCTAAAATATCTTCAATTTGTTTAATACGTCCTTCAACTTCAGCTTGTTTAGCACGCGCGGCATCGTAATCAGCGTTTTCAGAAAGGTCACCTTGAGCACGAGCAGCTTTTAATTCTTCAATAACTTCAGGACGAATATGATCTAATAATTCACGTAATTCTTTTTCTAATTTTGCTTTACCAGATTTGGTAAGAATAACTTTTTCTTGTTCCATCGTCTTTTCTCCTATCTTTTGTCGCATAATATTATAGCAAGATTAGAGAGAAATGTAAAAAGAAATTTAGAACTTTTTCTCGTTTTTTTATAGCGAACCCCAACTGACAAACTAAATG
>DLKT01000032.1 GCA_002477825.1 Caryophanales bacterium UBA7581
TCCAAAAAATTAATGCTAACTTTTTAGTTGATATTCAATTCTAATAAACTTTCCCATGCATTCTTGTATTTGTCAATGTCTTCTATTGCAAACACTCTCATATTATTATCGTTATGTTTTTGTCCTTTTTTTCCTGGTGTATTTAGCCACTTCAAATGTTCTTCTCTTATAGTTTTACAAACAATTCCGCTAGGAATAATATAGTAATCCGGTTGTTCTTGGTCATTTAATTTAACAAAAATATAGAACATATTCTTATCTTCATATTGCTCAGCTTTTTTGTTTAATCTCCATCTAACCTTTTCTTCAGAAGTCGTTTTAACTTGGATACTTATTAGACTTTTACTTTTTTGATGCATTGCTAGTAAATCAAAAAATGGTGTATTTTTCATAGGTACCGCTACACTAAAACCGCGTCTTTCTAATTCTGCCGCGACAAAATATTCTCCGCAATTACCTATACTTATAAAATTCTTTCTCATAAATTCTCTCCTTTACCCATATTATACAATCATTTTTATTTAACTTAGACTTCTTTCTATTTTTTAAGAAATTTCTTCTTTAAGTTAAATAATAAAGGAGGAAAAAAGAAAATATGAAAGGTTTATTCAAGAGGCTTTCAATACTTACTGCTTCTTTAGCAATGGTGTTTGGAGTCGGCCTAGTAAACAATGAGAAGAAGAATGCGAAAGCTGATGGAGAATCAACTTATTCGTACACATTTTCTACAAAAACATTTACAGCAAATGAAACCCAAAATCTTAGCGATATTGATTGGACACTAGCAGGAGATGGTGCATATTGGGGATATGATGGGACAAAAGGGCAACAATTTGGCTCTGGTAGTAGTCCATACAAACAAATGACTTTAACTACTAACGGAATTAGTGGTAATATTAGTGAAATTGTTGTTAATACGTCAGGAGCAAAAAGTATTTCCGCAACTATAAGTTGCAGCATTGGTGGCACTGCATTTGGAACACAAAAGCAAACAATTAGTACAACCAATACCCCATATACATTTACCAGCACTACTACTATTAGTGGAGAAATTGTATTGTCTTGGGCGCAAACTAGTTCAAAAGCACTTTATGTTAAATCAATTTCTGTAAAATATTCTATTGATACTACCGCTCCCTCTATTTCAATCAATGAAGGAGCACAAGAAATTCAACCTGATGAAAGTGTGACTTTTACTACCACAATTAAAAATGTTGATCCATTGCCAACAGTTACTTGGAGTACTGATACAGAAGATTATGGAACAATTAATCAAAATGGTACATTTAAAGCTACTGCTAAAGGAGAAGTAACTATTACTGCTACTATGACAGTGGATGGAAAGGAATATAGTGCTACAGTAAAAGTAGTTATTAAACTAAAACCTGTTATTAGTGAAGTTACAATTAGTGACTTAATGACTAAGACTGCCGCTGATAATACAGTCATTAAAGTTAAAGGTAAAGTTGCTAATATTATTAATACAAGTTATGGTAACTTTGATTTAATCGATCTTAATGATTCTACTAAAAAGATTTTTGTTTATGGTGCTACTACTGATACAAAAAAATTAACATTAACCGATTCCGAAAATGGTTACTATACAGGTAGTTGGCAATCAGGAAAAAATTTCAATAATGCTTGTGTTGCTGATGATATTATCACAATGTATGCTGTCTTAACCATTCATAATAGTACACCACAAATTCAAGGTGTCATTGTAGACGTAGAAAAACCAACAGAAGCTATTACTTTAAGTGATACGTCTGTAATTATGAAAAATGGCGCTAGTAAAACCCTTACCGCTACCTTAACAGGTTTAACCGGTAGTGTTACTTGGGCTTCTAGCGATACCAATGTTGCTGATATTTCTGAAGATGGTGTTATCACAACCAAAGCTGCTGGTAATACGACCATTACTGCAACTCTTGGCTCAATCACTGCTAACTGCTATGTTGGTGTTACTGATAACTTAGGTAGTGTAGATGAACCATTTACTGTTGCTGATGCAATTTATGCTGCTATCGCAGGTAATGGCTTAGTCTCTACTGAAAAATATTATATTAAAGGTATTATTGCCGACTATACTCCAGACTCCGACGATGTCTCTCGATATGGAAATATCATTTTCGACATCAGTGATGATGGAACTACTGATAAAGTATTTAAAGCTTTCCAAGTTAACTACTTAAATGGTGATAAATTCACCTCTACTGATCAAGTGGCCATAGGTGATACTGTTGTCTTATATGGTGCCGTTATGAACTACCAAAACACCACTCCTGAAACTGAAGAAAAAGGTGCTGCTTATGTTTATTCACATACTGCGAAAGCAACAAGAACTTTAGAAAGCCTTTCTTTATCTGGAACGCTTACTAAAACTGAGTACACAACGGATGATACTTTCTCTCCAAATGGTTTAACAATTACCGCTAACTATAGTGATAATACAACAGAAGATGTTACCAACAATGTAACTTGGACAGCATTAACTGCAGGTATGACTTCTATTACTGGTAGCTATGAAGGTTTGACCATTGAAGTTACTGGAATTACAGTTACTGAAGCCGCTAGTACAAGCAATCTAGTTATTAAAAAAGATGTTGAGACAATTTATGCTAATGAAACTGGAACGTTAACCTATGATCTTAAAGATAACACAGGAAAAGATATTTCTGGAGAAGTTACTTTAGAAAATTGGTCCTCTTCTGATACGGATGTTTTTGAATTCCTTGATGCTAAAAATGGTGGTTATCTTGCTTATAAAGCAGGTAACGTTACTATTACATTAATTGTCTATGTTGGTCCAACTTACTCAACCTATTATCAAGCTGAATTAGACTTAGAGATTAAAGCCGAACCAACTTATGTTGTTGATAAATTAACAGCAAGTAATTTAGCTGCTACAGATACTAGCTATGTTGATTTTAAAGATGTTACATCAACTTCTGGAATTAAGTATGCTGGTAAAACTGCAAATGATAACAATAATATTCAATTAGACTCTGAAAATGGTATTGGTATTATTTCTACAACCGCCAAGAGAATTCTTACTAAAGTTGAAGTTGAATGGAGTTCTACCACTACTGGAACACTTGATGTTTATGGCTATAATACAGCATTCAATGATGCAACCGAATTATATAATACAAAAGCTAAAAAATTAGGTTCTCTCACATCTGCTTCTCCATCTCTTGAAATTCCAACTGATGAAAAATATGCTTATGTTGGAGTTCGTTCTAATAGTGGAGCAGTAATTATAGCTAGCATTTCCTTCACATGGGATGAAAGTAAAGATGCAAATGACTTCATTGATATGTGGAATAAAATGCGTGCAGATGGTACAAATGGTATCTGCGATTACTTAAATGGAAAACAAGATTCTAGCGAATTAGATACATTACTTGAAATGTATAACACTATGTTAGATGACGCTGATAAGGCAATTGTTAATGATGCCGCTGATGGCGAAAATAATACCATTGGAAACTCCATTCTTTACATTGCTGCTTATAAAGCTGCTCATACAAGTAATAATGCAGGGTTGAATAATGCATATCGTGCTGTAACAAACAACATTTCCTTGATTCTTATTATTAGTGTTATTGGTCTATCTTCTGTTCTTGGATATTATTTCATTCAAAAACGTAGATTAGCAAAATAAATTTCATTTTAGAATCTTTAATCATAAGAACTCTAGATTTTAATTCTAGGGTTCTTTTTTTTAAAAAATTTCAACAACTTTTATTGCCATAATAATCTCCAAAATAGCTCGTGCTCTTTAACAAAAACTTAAAGATTTTCCTTTTTTTATTTAAATACTAAAAGGAGGAAAAAAGAAAATATGAAAGGTTTATTCAAGAGACTTTCAATACTCACTGCTTCTTTAGCAATGGTATTTGGAGTCGGTCTAGTAAACAGCGAAAAGAAGAATGCGAAAGCAGAAAACGAAAACTATATTTTATTTGATTTTTATGATGAAAATAAAATCAAATCAACAAATGGAACAAATTTAACTTCTAGTAATGTTTTAAGCTTTGGCAAATTATCAACTGGAGAAGAAATTGACAATACAATTTTATCTACTTTTACACCTACAAATACTGTTCAATATGGAAAAAATGGTGGTTTAACATTAGGAGGAAAGAATTCTACTGGCGCAATCAATTTTGTTTTTAATGAAGATTATGCAATTACAAAAGTAGAATTAATTGGAACTCAATATGATACTGGAACTTTTAAATTAAACTCAAATTCTGCTGAATCTGGTGAACTAAATGCAAAAGGAACAAAATTAGCATCAGCAACCAAAGTGATGATATGGAATTTTTCTAGTTCAATAACAACACTAAAATTCGAAACTACTACAAAACGTGCTACTATTTATCAATTAAAATTTTATTATGATACTGTTGAACAAAAAGTATTAGAAAAGCTTACCATCTCTGGGACGCTTACAAAGAAAGATTACACAAATGCAGAAAGTTTTGATCCAACAGGATTAACTATCAAAGCAAAGTATACAAATAGTGACGTAGAAGAAGACGTTACTAACGAAGTTGAATGGCCCGCTTTAACAGTTGGAATGACATCAATTACCGGAACATTTGAAGGTGAAACCGTTACAATTGATGGCATTACCGTTTCAGAAGTTGATACAATTTCGTTTGCTAATGATAGTCTTGAAGTATTAACTAATTCTGAAACCGATTTAAGCTACACTGTAACAGGTAGTAGTGAAATTATTTGGGCTTCTGATAAAGAAGCTGTCGTAACAGTAAAAAATGGAAAATTAAAAGCCCTATCTGTTGGTAGTGCAACAATTACTGCTACTAAAGGCGCAGAAAAAGCAACCTGTAAAGTATTAGTTACTGATCATGCAGGAACAGAAGCAGATCCTTATTCCGTAAATGATGCACATATCGCTATTGACTTTGGAAAAACAAGTACCGCTTTTGTTAAAGGAATCGTAAGTGAAAAATCAAGTTTAAGTACTTCTTATAAAAATTATGATTATATCAATATTGTAGACAGTGCAAACGATACAACTAAATTCTTACAATTATATAGATTCTTAGATCTTAAAGGCCAAAAATTCTCTAAAGATTATATTAATAAAGGCGATACCATAGTTGCAACAGGGACATTAACATATTATTCAGACAAAGAAGTTTATGAACTTGCTCAAGGATGCTACTTAGTCAGTCGAATTGCTAATGAGCTTTCTTTAGATACAATGAAGAAAATCCTTAAGCCAAATGAAACCTTTACTTTAACAGCAACAGCTGGTGGTGAGGTTACTTGGTTATCTAGTGATTCAGATGTTGCTTCCGTTGATAATAGTGGTAATGTTACCGCTAAAAAAGATGGTCTTGCAAAAATTACCGCAAATTATAATGGCGCTAGTGCAGAATGCGTAGTGGCAGTTATTTCGCGTGAAGGTACCTTAGAAGATCCATACACTGTTAACGATGCCAGAAATGCAATTGAGGGTGGAAGCACCAAATCTGCATACGTTCAAGGAAAAGTTGTAAGTACGAACAACTATTCTTCTGGTTCTTATTTTAAAGTTTTTATTTCTGATGACGGAACTACAACCAATCAATTTGTGCTTTACACCTTCTATGCAGGTGTAAATAAAACCAAATTTACTTCCGATATGCTTGAAAAAGGTGGAACAATTTTGGCCTATGGTAGTCTATTAAAATATAATTCTGATTATGAATTAAATGCCGGTTGCTATTTGGTTAAGTATACTCCAAATTTAGCAAATTGCACCTTATCTATTACTCAAATTGCTGCTGAATATTACAAAGATGATTCAGGAAATTTCGGTTATGCATTTGTAGACAAAAAAGGAAACGAATATACTAATATTGGTTCTAAAACGTGGAGCTCTACCTATGAGAATGTCATAATGGTTGATGAGAATACTGGTGAATATGTTGTTATGGGAACCGGTTCTACTACAATTACTCTTACTATTACTGTAAATGGCACAAAATATTCTACTTCAATTGATATTGAAGTTAAAGAAACACCTGCTCAAGTTTTATTTGTCCGCTCAGTTAATGCGATTGGAGAAATCACACTTGATAATTATAATAGTGCAGAAACTAAAAAAGCTATTCAAGATGCAAAAGACTATTATGATTTAATTGAAGATGAAAGTGTTAAAGAGTTGGAAGAAGTCAAAGCAGCTAAAGCTAAATTAGATAGTATCGTTGAAACAGCTGATGCTTATACCTTCGTTGGCGATTGGAATTCTTTAAGAGAACTAGGAAATGGCTCTATTTGTGGATATTTACAAGGAGAAGATTATGATCTATTAAAAGAACTCCTTGACAGATACGATCAAATGACCGAAGCACAGAAAGCCATCATTGATGCAGAAAAAGATGGAGATACTACAATTGGTAATACAATTAGTTATATTAAAGCATACTTAAATGTTCATGGTGATCCAACAAGCACCGGAAACAAAACCAATCAAAATGGCTTAGCATTAAATTCTTCTAATAACACTTTCTTTGTGTTAGTTATTGGAATTTTAGGATTAGCTTCTATTGTTGGTTATTATTTAGCCAACAAGAAAAAAATGTTAACAAAATAAAAGATTAAAAACACATAAAAAGGACTCCAGAAAATCATTCTAGGGTCCTTTTAATATTATATTTTTTTGAAGATTATTTAACTAATCTACGTTTTTGGATGAAATAATATCCAAGAACAGAAGATAAGCCAATAACACTGATAATGAGAATAAAGGAAATGTTATTTGTTACAGCATGATATGCATTATTCATTCCTGCATTATTGCTTGTATGAGCAGCTTTATAAGCGGCAATGTAAAGGATGGTGTTTCCAATAGTATTATTTTCACCATCTGCAGCATCATTAATAATTGCTTTATCCGCTGCATCAATTAAAGAAGAATCATTATACATTTCAAGTAATGTATCTAACTCACTAGAATCTTGTGAGCCATTTAAGTAATCACAAATACCATTTGTACCATCAGCACGCATTTGGCTCCACATATCAATAAAGGAATTAGCTTCAGAACTAATATCCCATGTAAAGGAAATACTTGCTAAATAAATAGCACCACTAGTGGAACGAATACCAACAAAAGCATATTTTGTATTTGTTGGGATCTCAAGTGAAGTATCTGTTTTTTTAAGAGTTCCTAATTTTTCTGCTTTAGTGTTATATAAATCAGAAGCATCATTAAATGCTACATTATAACCATAGACATCAATAGTTCTTGCGGCTGCTGTTTTAGAAGCCCATTCCACTTCAACTTTAGTGAGAATTCTATTGGCGGTTGTAGAAACAATACCAGAATAACTACCTGTGTTTTTATCTTTATCAGATCTTAATTGGATGTACGTACTACTATCCTTTGCACTATTTCCAGCATATTTAATTCCAGATGTAGCAGTAACATCTCTAAAATCAGTATATGTATTGCTTTCGGCAGCTAAATCAGCTGCTGTCAATTTATCAACAACGTAAGTTGGTGCTTCCACAATAGCAACAATAATATAAGTTGTCTCAGTAATTTCACCTTCAATATAAGTTGCAGTCAAATGTGCTTCTGCATTAATTGCTGATGTATCTAAAGACCAAGTAACTTTGTCGGTAACATCAACATAAGATTCATGGCTTGGATCTGATTCAGATAAATAACCAGCAGTAACTGTTAATCCAGTAGTATCAACACTATCACCAACATAGTAAGTTTTCTTAACATTTTCACCCTCAGTAATCTTAATCTCGGATAGAACTAAATCGGTTGGTTTTTCTTTCACAATAATAGTAACAGCACTAATTAAACCTTCATAAGTGATTGTAATTGTTTTAGAGCCCACGTCACTCGAGGTAAGAGTATATGGTAATTCTGGATCTACAGTATAACCAGTTTCGATTGCCACTTCGGTGTTGTCCTCATATACACCTGTCACTGTAATATCACTTGCTTTGATTGCGTCTCCAACGTAATAGAATGTGCTTGTATCAAATCCAGAAACAACGATACGATCTAATTTTTTTTGAGGAGTATCCTCATTAACATAAAAGTCAATCTGGCCAATATCTAAATTGCCATTAGCACCAGCAAGCATATCAAATTCAATTTTGTAGAATAAATCTGTGGTTGTTTTTGCTGAAACATCCAATGAGATTGTCTTATTTGTTGCATAATCAGTGAAGGAACCAATTAAAGTAGTTGGTGCTGCTTTTGCATCAGCATAGACATTAATTGCATTTACTTTTGTACACTTTTCGCCAATAGTAAGATCAATGCGAGTAATCATTTTATCGATTGCTTTGTTGGTTGTAATTGCTCCTTTAGAAGCAACCTTCTTTTGTCCAAAACGAACGTGTCCCTCCCAGTTATTGTTGTTGTTATTACCATTGTCAACTTTTACAGTAAAACCATTTGTCGTGTTATTAAATGTTCCTGTGTAAGATGAATTACCGGCACTATTGTTGGCTGCAGAAAAAATAGTCTGTTTGTAAATTGTGGCTTCAGCTTTTGCATTCTTCTCATTGTTTACTAGACCGACTCCAAATACCATTGCTAAAGAAGCAGCGAGTATTGAAAGTCTCTTGAATAAACCTTTCATATTTTCTTTTTTCCTCCTTTATTATTTAAATTAAAGAAAATAAAACTTGAATTAAACATGAATATTCCTTGCACCCTTCGACTTTGCTAAATGAATATGCATGTCCATTACTTTCTTATTATAACATAATAAGATATATTCGCAAGTTAATATAAATATTATTTTGAAATAAATTTAACCATATCTCTTTTTTGTTACATTTTTGTATATTCACTATTATGAATACAATTATTTTATACTTATCAAAATAAAGAAAAATATTTTCAAATTTTCTTCTTTTATCCTCTTTTGCTATCTCTTTATATTAAGGAAAATAGAGAAACCGCTTTCTTTTATTTTCTCTTTTTATTTACTTAGTTAATGGAGGTAATTATATGGAAAATCTAAGTATTCAAGAAGTCATTTTTTTATGGAAGGAGGAAAAGAAAAAATATGTAAAAGCGTCCACGTACGCCACATATATGGTTCTTATTGAAAAGCATATTTTACCCACTTTTGGAGACAAATTTTCTTTTCAAGAGTTAGATATTCAGTCTTTTGTTTTTCATAAGCTTCAAAATCATATGTCCAAAAAAACATTAAAAGATATTTTGATGATTTTAAAGATGATTATGAAATATGGCATCAAGCATGGATATTTTCAGTATCAAGAATTCGATATTCATTTCCCTACGGATCGTGAGAAAAAAGAACTAGAAGTTTTTTCGATAGAACAACAGAAAAAAATTTTAAATTATATTAAAGCTCATTTTAATTTTGAAAATCTAGGAATATTAATTTGTCTTAATACCGGTATGAGAATTGGTGAAATTTGTGCATTAACATGGAATGATATTGATATTCAAAATGAAACAATTCATATTCATAAAACCTTACAAAGAATATATATTTTTGAAAAAACTAAAAAACAAACAAAATTAATTTTAGATACGCCTAAAACCAAAAATTCTATTCGTGATATTCCTATTCTCCCCGAATTATTGTCTTTATTACGCTCAATAAAAAAAGTAGTCAATAATGAATACTTCATTCTTTCTAACGACTCTACTCCACTCGAACCAAGAGCGTATCGTAATTATTATAAAAACTTATTAAACAAAATTGGTGTCCCTTTTATTAAGTTCCACGCTCTTCGTCATAGTTTTGCCACACGATGTGTAGAAAGTAAATGCGATTATAAAACCATCAGTGTAATTCTCGGTCACTCTAGCATCAATACGACTATGAATTTATATGTTCATCCGAATTTAGAACAAAAAAGACGTTGCTTAAAGCAAATGGCAAGAATGTTAAGTAAATAATTAAATGTATAAAAAAACTAGGAAGCTTTTCGAACTTTCCTAGTTTTTATTTTTATGCATGAGATGAAGTAGCAAGTGGAACATCTGGCCACATTTCTCCTGTTTTAAAAATCTGTAATAAAACCACTAAAACAATGAGAATGATAAATAAAACGACACAAGCGATTAACCACTTTTTTGCGTAATCAAAGTTTCCGGTTGGCGTTTCATTATTTTGTTTCTTTTCTTCTTCTACTTTTTCGTTCATTTCTTCACTAACTTTCATATTGATTCGCCCTCTTTCTTTGATTTGCTATTAGTTTACCCACTTTTTCTTTAAAATGCAATGTTTCTTCTTTCCGATTTTGTCTAAATTAATGTAAAATAATATTGAGGTGATTGTTGTGCAACTTAAAAAATTTGAAGTAACCAACTTTAAAGGATTTAAAGACTGTTTTACCTTTGATTTATCAAAAACAAAAGATTATTCTTTCCATCCCGAATTCGTTCAAAATCAAGTCATTCAAAAAGCTTTAATTTATGGTAAAAATGGCGCTGGAAAATCAAATTTAGGTTATGCTTTATTTGACATTACTCTTTTATTAGGAAACATCAATCACATTCACTATCACAATGAAGCCTATTTAAACTTGGATTCCACATTCAACTACGCTACATTTCATTATGAATTTATTCACGAAGATCAAGTCATTACAATTACGTATAAAAAAGAAAACTATAATCATTTGTTATCTGAAGAAATTAAAGTAAATAACACCCTATTACTTTCTTATCAACGAAATTCATTAGAAGAAATGATTATGATTCCCTCTAATGAGTATTTACATCAAGATATCCAATTAAGTCATTCAGAAACTATTCTTTCTTATATCGAACATCCACTCATAAAAGAGCTCATTCATTTTATTCATCATATGCGCTGGTATCGCTTTAACTTTCAAAAAATGGATGAACAAAAAACAAATCCAAATTTAGATCAACTCATCATCCAAACTAATAGTGTCCCTCATTTTCAAGCGTTTTTAAAAGCCAATGGTATTTCCTATCAATTACTCGATAAAACCATCCATGGTGTCTCTCAAATCTATGTTCATTACCAAAAAGAAGACGTCCCCTTTCTTGAAGTTGCGTCTTCAGGGACGAAATCATTATATTATTACTTCTATTTCTCTTTATTATTTAAAGACACTACTTTATTATTCTTAGATGAATTTGACGCTTTATATCACTATGAAACGGCAGAAACCATTTTAAATCTACTTTTCCAAAATAAAAACATGCAAATCTTTGTTGTATCACATAACACGTATTTAATGAAAAATGCTTTGATTCGTCCCGATTGTTGTTTTTTATTAAATGATGGTAAAATCACTTCTCTAGCCTATTTAACTGATAAAGAAATACAAGAAACTCATAATTTAGAAAAGATGTACAGAAATGGCGCATTCAAAGAATAAAATACTTCTTATTGTTGAAGGCGCTAAAGCGGAACCAAATTTAATGACCCGCTACAAAGATGCCTTAAACACCGATGAATTATCAATTGAAATTATTAGTTTCAAAACCAATATTTATGTTCTTTATCAAACCATTAAAAAACTCAATTATGACTTTAATAACATCGACACTACCGATACATTAGACGTTTTAAAAGATATTTTTCTTCATCAAGAAAGAATGGAAGAAGCCGAACAATTAAACGCGCAATATCCGTATATTTACTTACTTTTTGATTTAGATTTACAAGATAGCCATCGTCCCAATAAAAAAGAAATTGTTAAAGAAATGATGGACTATTTTTCAGATGAAACTGATCACGGTTTATTACTGATTGATTACCCTATGGTAGAAGCTTTTAGAGATTATCATAAACCCGCTCCTGATCCACTTTTTAAAGAACGTTCTATTTCTATTCATGAATTAACCAATTATAAACACATTGTTAAAGAGCGTGGAAATACAAGCAAACTCTATTTCTTTGGTAAAAAAGCATTTATCGCTATATTAAAACAAAATTTAATGAAAGCTAACCAAATTGTAAATTCTACATATGCTCTTCCAAATTATGAAGATTTCCAAAAATTCACAATAGGAAAAGATATTTTTCAAAATGAATTTCAAATTATTGAAAAAGAAGAAAAAATCATGGTGCTCTGTACGGCTTTATTCATTTATCCTTATTATTTTGGAAAAGAATATTACGAAAAGAATGTTTTACAAAATAAATAAAAATGTGACTCAACACATATCAATCTGTTAGCCACATTTTTTTAATTTTGAATAGATAATAAGTCTAGATCAAGTAGCGCTACTATAAGAAGAGAAAGAGTATGATACATTTTTTCTTTTTGAAACTCTTGTTCTTCTAAATTAAAAATCGAATGATTTCTATTAGAGAAGTCATCTAATTCACTGATGGAAAATGGAGACTTATCTAAGTTTTCACAAAAATTCAAAAATAATTCTAATACTATTTTTACGTTTTCCTCTTGGATTTTCTCAATCAAAAAACCTTTTGTTTTCTCCTTTGCTTCTTTTCCACAAGAATACTTATCCTCTTGTGCATTCGCATGTGATATAAAAGCTTCAATGCACGGATAACTAAGTAAAAATAACCCTTGCATCTCATAATCTTTGCTTTCTCTTGAGTTTCCAAATTTATCTAGATAAGAGCGAATAATCTTAGGTCGATTACAATTTCGATCACGATCAAATATATAGAAGATTGCTGAATTTTCAACATCCAATTGATAAACATTGGACATTCGCCGATAAATCTCATCAAAATAAGTTTTGCTATCTTCAAGTTTGTTAATTTGTGGGTATTCTGCCTGAATAATGTAAATCGTTGAATATTTATCATCATCATTTTTTAATTCGAGAATACCTTTTTTATTACTGATAATAACATTAAAATGAAATAATGTACCAAATATATGACTAATTAAGGTAGGCTCTGTTTTCTCACCTTCTACAATAAAAATAACTTTTCCTATTCTTTTATTATTATTAATCATTATTTGAGTCATAAAGCGGAATACCTCCAAATACGCCAGATAAATACATTTTTTCTAGATTTTGTGATTCTCTTGGCTTTGCATCTGAAAAGCGATAGATAAAACTTCCTCTTGCATCAATATCTACTGCATAGACTTGATCCGGTCTTAATAATGATGTTTTTAATAAATTAGTTGAATGCGAAACAAAGAATAATTGACAATTCTTAGAATGCTTATAAATATATTTTACGAGTAATTCTTCTAATTTATTATGAAGTCCACTACTAAATTCATCGATAAATAGCATGCCCCCTGTTTTAGTTACCGATAAAATAACAGGAAGTATGTTTAATAATATAAAATTACCAAAAGATTCCATATAATATGGAACAGGAGGCAAATCTTTTCTTTTTACCTTTAATCTATTAAAGAAAGAATCTAAAGGCAAAAGCGTATCATACACATTCTTTTTTTCGTACATTAATGTATATGGAAATTGAAACTCTTCAAAAAATTGGTTTAATTCTTCTACACCATTTTCTTCAATATAATCCTTTAAGCTGATTTTGGGAGCTGCTTCATTTGAAAAAAAGACAATTCTTTTTAGATCCCTTGCTGAATTAATATACATGGAGTTTTTTAAAAATTCAAACCAATGAGCCAAAATTAGTTCATTCATAAATTGCGTATTAAAGTAAATTGCTCTTAATAAGAGTAAATTATCTCTCATTTCTTCTTTCTCATACGCTCTCTTCTCTGGTAAAAAAGATTCTGCCGAATTTAAAAGACGATTAATTTTTTCTTTTTTATCAAGTAACAACTTTTCTTTTTGAATTCTACCATTTCTATCGAATTCAAAATAATAAACTATCGTTTGATTATCAATTATAAATGTATATTCTAAAAACATAGTAGGTTCATAATTAAAAATCGTATTCAAAGTTCTAATATCAAAACCATCTTTAAACAACAAATCAAGTAAAAGTGTCATCGCATTCAGAGCATTTGTTTTTCCACTTGCATTAGAGCCATAAAAACAACATCCTTTTAAAATGTTTTGATAAGTATTAGTCTCTTCTAAAATCTCAGATTTTGAAGGTCTTAAATCAATGACTGTTTCTTGCGTAAATGATTTAAAGTTTTTAAACCTTACTTGTAATAGCATAAAAACACCACCTTTATCTTTATTATACGGAAGAAATCTATTTTGTAAACATAAAAGTGTAATTTTTTTACACTTCATTTTTAGATGATGCATTTTTTTTACACTTTGAGCAAAATCTATAATGATTTTCTGAACTAAAAAAGATATTTTAGGAAAAACGTGAAATTTTTCTAAATTTTTTTCGGAAAAATGTGAAATTTTATTTAGAAAAAGCTGGAAAAATGTGATCTGTCATTTTTTTACAGTTGAGATAAGCATTCTTAATTAGTAGAAATCATATACTTTTTATTTGTTTTATTTTATAATGAAAGCACAGAGTAGTTCGAAAGCGTTAAGTGTCTATTCATGGGATGTCGGAATAGAACGAATATCGATTTCGATAGCGGTTTTCGAACGCGTCCGCTGGTAGGCGGACCTCTATTAAGGAGGTTCTTTTTTTGTGAAGAAAAATAAGAAAGTCTATACGATATGTATAGCAAGTATGATGGCGGCACTTTCCATCATTCTTGACGTTTTAAGTGTGCGTACCGATTCAAGTAAAATTACGCTTTATAGTCTTCCCTTGCTTTTATCTGGATTTTTATTTGGACCTTGGATTGGTTTATTAAGTGGTTTAGCAAGCGGCCTTATTTCGCAAATTATTCTCTATGGATTTAGTGTTACCACACCGATATGGATTATTGCTCCTATGTTATGGGGATTTTTAAGTGGCATTTTATTTCATAAAGCGTTTAAAAAAAGAGAGAAACTTTGGGTTATCTCTCTTGTTGTTATTATTACTTCCATCAGTGCAACTTTAGTGAATACACTCGCTATTTATTTAGATGGATTAATTTTTAATTATCCAACGCCTTATGTCATTACACAATTAGGCATTCGCATTCTTACATCCATTGGACTTAGTATTGCTTATATTACTTTAATCTATTCAATTTTACCAAGTATAAAGCCATTAACCGATTCTTCTACTCATAATGCTTCATAGCTTTATCAATGGTTCTTTTTTGATCTTTTTCTTTTTCACTTTCCCGTTTATCGTAATTTTTCTTTCCTTTACCTAAACATATTTCCACTTTTACTCTACCTCTTTTAAAGTAGATTTTTGTGGGTACAAGGGTAAAGGATTTTTCTTTTACTTTTTGTTCTAAGCGAATAATTTCTTTTTTATGTAATAATAATTTTCTTGTTCTTAAAGGATCATGATTAAAAATATTGCCTTCTTTATAAGGAGCAATATGCATATTAATAATAAAAGCTTCTTGATTACGAATCACAATATAACAATCATTTAAAGAGGCTCCATTATTACGAATGGACTTAATTTCTGTACCGGTTAATTCAATGCCTGCTTCTAAAGGATCGCTTAAAAAATAATGAAAAGAAGCTTTTCGATTATTGGTAATGATTTTAATGGCAGATTCCATACATTTGGCCTCCTTTTGGCTATTTTTATCATACTCTTTTTATTCGAGTTTGAATAGTTTTATCGTCTTCTACTATGTCTTCTTAATAAATGTGGATTTTCTCTTTTTCGATAAGATTCCACTAAACGAAGCGTGATTTCTCCTTTTTTCGGATTAGCATCTACAACTTGCACTTTTACTTTGTCACTTACCACAAAGCGTAATCCTCTTCTTCTAGAAAAAGCAGAGATACCTTGTTCATCTAAAACAAAATAATCCGAGAAATCTTCAAACTTCAATAATCCTGAAAGGCCATTTTCTAATTCTACAAACATACCACGATTATTCATACCGTCAATATGACCTTCATAAATATCACCAATATGGCTTTGCATATATTCTGCGCCTTTATAATCAACGGATTCTCTTTCAATGGTAACCGCTCGTCTTTCTTTAAAAGAAGTGTCTTCTGCTAAAAACACGAGCTTTTCTTCTAATTCTTTTAAAGAAGAAAAATCTTTTTCGAATAAATATTTTCTTAATAAACGATGAACGATTAAATCGGGGTATCTTCTGATTGGCGAAGTAAAATGCGTATAGCAAGAAGATGCTAAACCAAAGTGCGTGTTATATGCAGCTGAATATCTTGCCTTAGCTAAAGAACGAAGTAAGAAAGTAGAAATAATCTCTTTTTTAGCTCCATCTTCAATACTCATTAAATATTGTTGTAAATCTTTTGGTTTCACATTTAAAGGGGAAAAATAGATAGGATTCCCCATTCTAGAAGTAAAAGACATCCACGTTTCTAGTTTACGAACTTTCGGTTGTTCATGAATACGATAAATAAAAGGTAAATTTCTCTTATGAATCGTTTCTGCTACAGTTTCATTGGCCAAAATCATAAAATCTTCAATGAGCTTTTCGCCTTCTTTTTGCATCTTTTTATGAATGCCAATGGCTTTTCCTTCTTGATCTACTTCAATTTTAATTTCCGGGACACTTAAATCTAAAGCGCCTCTTTCATTTCTTCTCGCTCTCACTAATTGAGAAAGTTCATGCATCAATAAAAGCGTTTCTTCTAATTCATTCTCAGGATGATTTTTTCTAATCACTTCATTTACATAAGTATAGGTTAAACGATGCTTTGAACGGATAATAGAAGGTTGAATTTGAGAAGAAACCACTTCACCTTTATCATTCACATTCATGATACAGGAAATGGTTAAACGATCGACATTTGGATTTAAAGAACAAATACCATTCGATAAACTAAAAGGAAGCATAGGAACGACACGATCCGTAACATAAATGGAAGTACCGCGATTCACTGCCTCTTTATCTAAGGCTGTATTTTCTCTTACATAATGAGAAACATCGGCAATATGTACACCTAAAATATAACCATCTTTTACTTTTTGAATAGAAACTGCATCATCTAGGTCTCGGGCATCTTCTCCATCAATAGTAACAATGAGTTCTTTTCGTAAATCTAACCGTTTGGTTGCTTCTTCTTCCTTCACTTCTAAAGGTAAAGCTAAAACTTCTACTTCGACATCGTTAGGAAAAACAATAGGCGCATTATTTTCTAAAATCAACCTTGTCATATCCATTCCAGGTGCATTTTTAGCGCCTAAAACTTTAACGACTTCTAAAAGTATTTTTCGTGGTTTAGAAGATTTAAAATGACAAACAACAACATCTCCGATAGCGCCTTGATAATTGTCTAAAGAAAAACGAGTGGATAATGGCGCTAAATAAGAAGCTTCTACATAATAGCCTTTTTTATCTCTTTTTACTTCACCAACAACTTCATGATATTTACGAGCAACAATTTTAACGACCGCTCCACCATATTGATGAGGACGAATATAGACTCTATCTCCTAAAATAGCGTCCATTAAATCTTCATCGGTAATATACATATCTTCTTCAGCATCAAAAAGATGTACAAAAGCAAAAGTATCTTTTACTGATACCACTTCACCTAATAATAGGCCTAAAGTTTCTGGTAAAACATAATGTTCATCTTCAAAAATAATTTCTCCATCATTTAAAAGCGTTTGCATCATTAAGGCAATATCTTGACGACGATAAGAAAAATGAGCGTAGATTTCTTGCGCTGTAACATAACGATTCTTGCGGATAAAATTTAAAATTTCTTCTTTCATACTCTCACTCTCCTATGCAATAAAAAAAGGGATATACTCCCTTCTTTTTTCTTTTTATTTACAAGTTAAAATAAATCTTTTAAAAGATAATTGCTTAATTTCCAAGTGCTTTAATTAAAACAGCAAAGAGGAAGAAAACCACGGCAAAGCCAAAGGTAAGCCAAGAAATGACTAATTCAGAACCTCTTTCTTTTTGATGAGCAAAAACGTTTAAGCCACCACCGGTAATAGCACCAGAAGCACCTTCAGATTTACCACCTTGTAGAAGGGATAAAATAATAATAATAACGGCTACGATTAAGAAAATAATATCTAAAGCGCCCATAAGAATACCTCCTCATGTTTTTTTCAGTTCATAACTGCTCATTTATATTACACTATTTTCAAAAGAAAATAAATAACATTTTTTGGTATTGTCAATTTTCTTTAAAAAAATAGTGAAAAAGCAACATTTTTTCTTTTTATTCCTTTTATAAATCTGCTTTTAATTCAAAAATCATATCACGAAGTTGCGCTGCTCTTTCAAAGTCGAATTCTTTAGCCGCCTCGCGCATTTGCTTTTCAAGTGACTTAATTTCGCGTTCAATATCTTTTCTTGAGCGTTTTCCTTTATCTTTCTTAGCAAAATCTTCAAAAGTATTATCTTCGTTTTTAATCGGTAAACGAATTTCTTTAATAATGGTTTTCGGTGTAATATGATGTTCATCATTATAAGCTTTTTGAATTTGACGACGACGATTCGTTTCATCAATAGCGGTTTTCATCGAATCAGTGATTCGATCCGCATACATTATGACGCGTCCTTCCGCATTTCTAGCGGCCCGACCAATAATCTGAATCAATGAACGTGTTGAGCGTAAGAAACCTTCTTTATCCGCATCTAAAATTGCGATTAAGGATACTTCTGGAATATCTAAGCCTTCTCTTAATAAGTTAATACCGACTAAAACGTCGTATTTTCCTTTACGCAGTTGATAGATAATTTCCGTTCTTTCTAAGGTTTTCGTTTCATTATGGAGATAGGCAACTTTATAACCACGGTCTTTTAAGAATTTCGTTAAATCCTCAGCCATACGAATCGTTAACGTAACAATCATCACTCTTTGATTTTTTTCAATTCGTTTTTGAATTTCCGAAATCAAATCATCAATTTGTCCCATCGTTGGACGCACTTCAACTTCTGGGTCTAATAAACCCGTAGGACGAATAATTTGTTCTACATATTCTCCGTTTGTTCTACCTAATTCATAATCTCCAGGGGTAGCTGAAGTACAAATGACTTGATTCATTAGTCCTTCAAATTCATCAAATTTTAAAGGTCTATTATCAAGTGCACTAGGTAATCTAAAACCANNAAATTTTAAAGGACGGTTATCTAAAGCTGAAGGTAAACGGAAACCATATTCCACTAAAGTTTGTTTTCTTGAGCGGTCACCATTATACATACCGCGAACTTGCGAGAAGGTAACGTGTGATTCATCGACCACTAACAAGAAGTCTTTGGGGAAATAATCAAATAAAGTAAAGGGGCGTTCTCCTGGTTTTCTTCCATCAATATGACGGGAATAGTTTTCAATACCAGGGCACATCCCAAATTCCATTAAAGAATCGACATCTTGCTTCGTACGCATTTCTAAGCGTTGTTCTTCTAGGAATTTATGATTTTCATGGAAATACGCTAATCGCTCCACCATTTCTTCTAAAATGGTTTTGCAGGCTTTCTGTACTCTTTCTTTAGAAGAAGCATGTCCGTACGCAGGAAAAATAGGAAACGTTTGATAGGTGTGTAATACTTCTCCTGTTAAAGGATCTACCGTAGCGATTCTTTCAATTTCATCCCCAAAAGTATCGATTTTTACGATAAATTCATTTGTGGAAGCGGGACAAATCTCAATAATATCTCCCCGTACCCGGAAAGTACCTGGATTCGTATCTAGATTATTTCTTTGATATTGTCCTTCAATTAAAGCATGAAAAAGTTTTTTACGATCGATTACGTCTCCAACTTTTAACGTAAAAGCTAAACTACGATATTCATCTGGGTCGGTTAAGCCGTAGATAGACGCGACAGAAGCAACGACAATAGTGTCTCTTCTTTCTAATACCGAGTGGATTGCAGAACTGCGTAACATTTCAATTTCATCGTTCATTACCGCGTTTTTATCAATATAGGTATCCGACTTTGGTAGATAAGCTTCCGGCTGATAAAAATCAAAGTTAGAAACGAAATATTCTACCCGGTTATGCGGAAAAAGCTCTTTAAATTCAGCGTAGAGTTGCCCCGCTAAAGTTTTATTATGCACAATGACTAAAGTCGGTTTTTGGACTTGAGCAATCACATTAGCAATTGTAAATGTCTTTCCAGTTCCGGTTGCACCTAAAAGAACTTGGAAATCTTTTCCATTATTTACACCATCTACTAATTCTTGAATGGCTTCTGGTTGGTCTCCTAAAGGAGAATAATTAGAAATAAGTTCAAATTTTTCATCCATTTTCTTTCTCCGTACTTACCGTCTTTGCTTCGGTAAAACCTTCCCCTCTTATTTCATGTGCTTTCGCTATAGAAATAAAAGCGCAAGGATCAACTTTTCGTATATAATCAATAAATTGTGTATATTCTTTTTTTCCAAAAACAACGCGAATCATTTTTTTATCACCCTTAGAATATCCACCAATTGCGTTAATCATCGTTGTACTACGATCTAATTCACGAATTACAAAATCGTTAATTTCTTCATAATGATCCGATACAATGGTCGCAATAAATGATTCAGAAGTGCCGACAAATATCTTATCAATCAAAAGTGCGGATACAAAGGCACCAATGACACCAACAATCGCCGTAACTAAATCTTTAGAAATAATAAAGCCAATAATAATCACGGAAGCATCAATGACAAATGTTGCAATGGATGTTTTAATTCTACAATATTTATTTAAAATCAGTGCTAACACATCGACACCACCGGTAGATCCACCACCTAGAAAAGTTAAAGCAACGCCAATACCAACAAAAGTATTCCCACATAAAGCCGCTAATAAAATGGTAAATCTTGGGTCAACGTTATTATAACCACTTTCTAAATTAAACCATTGATCAACATGAAATACGCGAATAAACAAAGGAAAAGTTGCAGTATAAATCAAAACCGAAAGAAAAGTTTGTAAAGAAAATTTCTTTCCTAAAAAGAAGAAACCAATAATGAATAGAATAATATTTAAGGATACCGCTACAATATCAACGATATTTTTAGCGTCTTCTGCCGTACCATAAACTGCGTTTTGAATGGCAATAGCAATACCAGAAACGCCACCGGTAACAATATGATAAGGGGTTAAAAAAGCCGCAGTACCAAAAGTCAAACAAATCGTCCCCGCAATAATCAATAGAACGTGATACACGTTTTTCATGATTTCTTTTTTGCTCAAAGTTATTTTACTACGCATTTTTTTTGGCCTCCATTTCTAAATAAGCATACAGAAAGCCATCGATATTGCCATCCATAACAGAAGCAACGTTGCCCTCCTGATAATTGGTTCGATGATCTTTTACCATCGTATAAGGGCAAAATACATAGGAACGGATTTGTGATCCCCATTCAATATTTTTTTGTTCCCCCACAATTTGATTCATTTCATCTTTACGTTCTTGTAATCTTCTTTCATATAAATGTGCTTTTAACATATTCATCGCAATTTCACGGTTTTGGATTTGTGATCTTTCAACTTGCGAAGAAACGACAATTCCTGTTGGAATGTGCGTAATACGTACGGCCGACTCCGTTTTATTTACGTTTTGTCCACCTGCACCTTGTGAGCGATAGGTATCAATACGTAAATCTTTTTCATTAATTTCAATATCAATTTCGTCTTTAAATTCAGGAATAACGTTTACGGAAGCAAAAGATGTATGTCTTCTTCCTGCTGCATCAAATGGAGAAATACGGACTAAGCGATGTACGCCTTTTTCTCCTTTTAAAAGTCCATAAGCATTTTTTCCTTTAATCATAATGGTTGCGGATTTTAATCCTGCTTCATCACCCGCTTGATAGTCAATAATTTGCATTTTAAAATGATGTGCTTCAGCAAAACGCACATACATCCGATAAAGCATATCCGCCCAATCTTGTGATTCGGTTCCACCCGCACCAGGATGGAATTCTAAAATTGCATTTAAATGATCAAAGGGTTCATCAAATAAAACATTCATTTTTAATGCATTTAATTTTTCTTCAAAGGTACTATACTCCATATCAAGAAGTTCTAATGTTTCATCATCCATTTGTTCATTCGCTAATGAAAGCATATCTAAAGTATTTTGAAAAGAAAGAGCGGCGTCTTCATACTGCTCTTTTTTTTCTTTTGCTTCATTGAGTTCATTTACAACTTGCATAGCGGCTTTTTGGTCATTCCAAAAAGTTTCTGCATTCATTTTTTCTTCTAATTCATGAACCTTCTTTTCTAAACTAGCCAGGTCAAAGTGAATCACCAAGCTGATGTAACACTTTCTCAGCTTCTGAAAGTCCATTTTTTATGGTCATGAAATCACGCATGATTATTCACCTTTTTCTTCTGGATGTTCTTCTTCCTCATCAGGCTTTTTCATTTGTACTTGAACATTCAAAAGATTTAAGACAACTTCAATGGCAATGATATCCATCATTTCACCAAATAGTTTATAACCTTCATTTACGTAATCTTGTAATGGGTTCGTATTCGCATAGCTTCTTAAGTGAATACCTTCTCTTAACTTATCCATGGTATCAATATGGGAAGTCCAGTTACGGTCAATGCAACGAAGCGCAAAGTTTCTTTCCATATTTTCCGCCACTTCGTCGCCCCATTCTTTTCTTCTTTCTAAGTAACGTTTCCACATTAAAATTGCAACATCTTCACCAACTTCATCAGCGGGAGATTCATCATACGCTGCTGGTTTAATTGTTCCTGCTTCTAAGAAGCGTGGTTCTAATTGTGCTTTTAAAAGTTCACCCGAAACACCTAAAGAAGGATCATCTGGATTTAAGCTCTTTTTCGCTAAAGCAACACCGGCTTGCTTGAAGAATTCTTCAATCATTTCATGAATATCGCTTGCAAAGAGAATATTATCTCTTTTCTTATACATAATTTCACGTTGTTTTCTTAAAACGTCATCATAATCCAAAAGGGATTTACGGGTATCAAAGTTTTGACCTTCAATTCTCTTTTGAGCATTGGTAATTGCGCTTTGTACCATTTTACTTTCCAAAGCTTCGTCATCAAGACTAGAATATAAAGAGCGTAAACGATCACTGCCAAAGCGGCGCATCAATTCATCATCAAGTGAAATAAAGAAACGTGTATATCCTGGGTCACCTTGACGACCAGAACGTCCTCTTAATTGGTTATCAATACGACGAGATTCATGTCTTTCGGTACCAAATACACATAAGCCACCGGCTTTTCGAGCGGCTTCATCTAATTTAATATCCGTACCACGGCCTGCCATGTTTGTGGCAATGGTAATTGCGCCTGCTTCACCTGCATGAGCAATAATTTCTGCTTCTTTTGCATGGTTTTTAGCGTTTAAAACATTATGTGGTAAATGCGCTTCATTTAATAAACGATCCACGAATTCAGACATTTCAACGGAAACAGTACCAATCAAAATCGGTTGTCCTTTTTCATGTCTTGCTTGTACTTCTTTGACTAATGCTTTAAATTTTGCATTTTGGTTACCAAAAATTAAATCTAAGTCATCAATACGTTGAATTGGACGATTGGTTGGAATGCAAATAACACGCATGTTATAAATCTTACGGAATTCTTCTTCTTCTGTTTTCGCAGTACCTGTCATACCTGAAAGTTTTTCATATAAACGGAAGAAGTTTTGATAAGTAATCGTAGCTAAAGTTACGGTTTCTTCTTTAATTTTTACGTTTTCTTTCGCTTGAATGGCTTGTTGCAAACCATCAGAATACTCTCTTCCTTTTAAAATACGACCCGTAAATTGGTCAATTAATTGAATTTCACCTTCAGAGTCTACCATGTATTCTACATCACGTGTCATAACATAGTTTGCTTTTAATGCTTGAACAATACGGTGTACTAAATCGTTATATTCTGGAGAATAAAGATTTTTAATGCCGAACATTCTTTCCGCTTTATCAACGCCTTGTTCCGTTAAACCACAAGTTTTTGTTTTTTCATCATAGGTGAAATCTTTTTCTCTTTTTAATGTTTTAACAAAACGGTCCGCAATGATATAAGTGTTGGAAGAAACTTTAGAGCCACCTGAAATAATTAATGGTGTTCTTGATTCATCGATTAAGATTGAGTCAGCTTCATCGATTACGGCATAAGTTAAGCCGCGTAAAACACGAGCATTTGCGTCTACGGCCATGTTATCTCTTAAATAGTCAAAACCTAATTCAGAGTTGGTGGTATAAGTAATATCGCAACGATAGGCTTCTTGCTTTTCTGTAACTGTTTTTTCTCTAAGGTTAACGCCTACTGTTAAACCTAAGAAACGATAAATTTGTCCCATCCATTCAGCATCACGTTGGGCTAAATATTCGTTAACGGTAACGACGTGAACGCCTTTACCAGTTAAGGCATTTAAATAAACCGCCATCGTAGCGGTTAAAGTTTTACCTTCACCAGTTCTCATTTCGGCGACATCACCTTGGTTTAAGACAATCGCGCCCATAACTTGTACTTTAAACGGAAATTGATTTAAAACACGTTTGGCCGCTTCTCTTGCGACAGCAAAAGCTTCAAATTTAATATCTTCTAATGTTGCTCCAGCATTAAGTCTTTCTTTGAATTCTACGGTTTTGGCACGAAGTTCATCATCGGTTTTATTAGCCATTTCTTCTTCATAAGCTAAAACCTTAAGACTTTGCTTTTCTATTTTCTTTAACGCTCTTTGATCAAAGCGAAATAATTTGTCTAAAAATCCCATATTAATATTGTTCTCCTTTCAGACACTTGCAAAGAATATTTTACATGATTTTAAAGCAATTTAAAAGGGCTACTATAAAAATATATTTTTATAGAATGTTTTCTTTTTTCTTTCATAAAAAAAGACGAGTTATGAAACTCGTCCTTTCGCATTATGATTAGGAGATTTTTACAACATTTCTTGCTTGTAAACCACGTTCTGTTTCAAAAAGTTCAAATTCAACGCTTTGTCCTTCTTCTAAAGAACGATAACCATTCTCCATGATTTGAGAATAATGGACAAAAATGTCAGCGCCTTCTCCTCGGTTAATGAAACCAAAACCTTTTTCGGCATTAAACCATTTTACTTTGCCTAACATGCTCTTACCACCTTTCTAAAGCTTTTTAACTTCTTACCTACATCATAATTGTTTTCAACTATTTTTTAACATTTTCTCATCGTCTTTTTCCGTCATTTTTCGACAAAACCAATATCTTTATTTCTTTTGGTGCCAGTGGTTTTATCAGTTCAATCGCCCGTAATATTGTCGCGCCCGTCGTCATTACATCGTCGATAAGAAGAAGCTTTTTTTGATGTAGAGAAGGAATATCTTTTTTTAAAATAATTTCTTGACGATTTTTAAATCGTTCTTCTCGATGCGCTTTTTCTTGTTTGAAATCTTGCCTTTTTTCAAATAAATCAAGAAAAGGTAAATCTAAAATTTGAAAAATTTCTTTTAAAGTAGAAAATTCTCTTTTCTCTTCTTTTTCTTTACTCGATGGCATGGGGACTAGAAAAAACCCTCGAAAACGAAGATGAAGTTGATGATGATAAAATTCTAAAAACACATTTTTTAATTCAATATCTTTTTGTTCTTTAAAGCGATATAAAAGTTGTTCAATCCATTCATCATATGAATAAATAGCTAAGGCAGAAATGCCATAAAATGTAAAAGTGCGGAAAATTGGATGAAATTGAAAGAAACATTTAGGACAGATTTTGATATTGGGATGGAGTAAAAAAAGAAGCGAGTCTTCAAAATCAAGAGGAATATTTTCTAAGCAAATTTTACAAACACTCATTATGCTTCTTTATCGAAAGAATTGCCTTTTTTACCGCTTTTGTTTCCTCCTTTAAAAGCAAAAAAATATCGCCATCTGGACAGTTCTTTTTCCTTCCTACTCTTCCCGAAATCTGTTCAATCACTCTTTCATCATAAATCGGATGATCTGCATCATAAATGATGACTTGTAAATTAGGAATCGTTACTCCTCTTTCTAATATAGAAGTTGTAATTAAATAATGAATTACGCCTTTTCTTAATGATTCAATTAACGCTGCTCTTTCTACTCTAGATGAATGCACATAAGCGCCTTTTTTAAAGAATATATGAACTAAAGTATATAGTTCTTCTGCTAAAGACTTTGATGGTACAAAAATCAAACATGGTTTCTTTTCTTTTTCATATTGTTTTAATTTTTTTATTAAAAACCTTTTCTTTTGAATGTCACTTAAAATTTGAATTTTTGGAACAGGGATGGGAAAGCCATGAAATCTTTTTTCCAAATATAAGAAATTATTTTTAGGAATAAAACGATCAAATTCATGGGTTGGTGTAGCGCTCATTAATACCATTGGTCCTTTTTTAGAAGAAAGAAAAAAATGTTGCAGTAATTCATTATTATGAAAAGGAAAGGCGTCAATTTCATCCGCTATTAAGACATCAAAATATTGATGAAAACGATAAATTTGATGCATGGTTAAAATAACAATGTCCCCTTCTTTTTCTTCGGTATGTCCACCATAAATCGCGACAACTTTATTATTAGGAAAAGCATTTTTAATGCGTAAAAATAGTTCTACAACTACGTCTTTTCTAGGAATAGCAAAGCCTACTCGTTTTCCTTCTTTTAATACATATTCAATTAAAGGAAAAACAATTTCTGTTTTCCCCGCCCCACATACCGCTTGCACAAATGTATTTTCATTTTGCTTATAATGGTCAATGAGCTTTTTTGCTAGCTCTTTTTGCTCTTCCGTCAATTCATAAGCTAAATCAAGAGTTCCTTCTTGATCTTCTCTTAATACGTATTGAACTTCATCCCCAGACATTGATAAACACTTCCGACAATAGGGTTTTCCATTACGCATACCGACATAACTAGGATTTTGATTTCCACATCTTTTACAAACGAACATAAAAAAATCCTCCAAATTATTCATTCGAAGGATTTTTCAAAATTCCTAATTTTTTTATAAACTTTTAATTAATCTTTTATAAACTTTTTCTGGATTTAAGCGTTGATCTTTGTTCTTTATAACTTCAAAGTGCAAAGATGAGCCGAGTCCTGAAGTATACGTTGATTCACCTGAAATAGCAATCACATCACCTTGTGATACTTCTTCTCCTTTATTCACTTTCATTTCACCTAAAGAACAATAAAGGGTTTGAATACCAGAAGCATGTTCAATTAATAGCATATTGCCATAAATTGAATCATTGGATTTTGCAATAACTTTTCCTGAGCAAGCAGCAACAATATCAAATGTCTCATTCATCACATAATCCACGCCTAAACTTTTTGTGTAAGTATTGGTTTTTCCTGGAACTTCCACAATTGCTTTGCTTCTTATTTCCGATTCATCTTCCATATCATAGAAATAACGGGCAATCGTAACTTCTTTTAAGAAAGGCTTACTCATTTCTTCAGTAAGTGGATCATGAATCGGTTCAATCACTTCTCCCCCAGTAGATGTACCGGGATTACTTGTTGTTGGTTGTCCTGTTGTATTGGATGTATGCGGTTTACGATTTGCGCTAGAAATAGCAAACATTCCGCCAAATAATAGAACTGCTGATAAACTTATCACTAAACCAACACGTGCTTCTTTTCGCCATTCTGGTGTTCTTTTCTTGTCTTTTTCCATTTGTTTTTCACCTCACTATCATTGTGACCAGTAAAAAACTTTTTATACAAAAATGTAGTAAAAAAAAGAAGAAGCCTACTTCTCAGCTCCTTCTTTGGTAAATGATTCCAATTTATTTACTTTCGTTATAATGATCAATTTCATTAACGCGGCGCATATGTCTACCGCCATCAAAAGAAGTGGTTAAGAATAAATCTACCCGTCTTAAGACGTCTTCTTCATTCATAAATTTTTGACCAAACGCAATCATATTTGCGTTATTATGTTGGCGGGATAAAACCGTTACTTCATCATTATAGCCTAAAGAGCAACGAATTCCGCGAACTTTATTGGCCGCGATCATAATGCCTTCACCCGTTGTGCAAACTAAGATTCCATAATCTGCCTCTTTTTTAGCTACCTTTTCTGCAGCGGCAAAAGCAAAAATAGGATAATCACAACTTTCTTCACTAAACGTACCACAATCAATAACGTCATAGCCTTCTTTTAATAAATGATGAGTAATGCTTGTTTTATAAGCAAGTCCACCATGATCCGATCCTAAAGCAATTTTCATAACGATGCCTCCCACACTTTCTTTATTTCTTGAAATGGAATGGCGCCTTCACGGACACATTCCAATTGGTTACCCTTTATTTTAACAATTGTTGATGGTTTTTGTCCACTGCTATCTTCTTGAAATATAGCGGCAATTTTTCCATCAAAAACGTCTTGAACATCTTTATACAAAGATAGTGGAGGTTCTCCCGCAAGATTAGCGCTCGGCACTAAAAGTGGCTTTTGTACCTTTCGAATCACAGATAAGACTAAAGGGTGGCTGCTCATACGAACCCCAACAAAAGGACTTCCTAAAGTTACCCAATTCGGTAATCCATCTTTTTTTTCTAATAATAAAGTAATAGCGCCTGGCATAAATTTTTCAATGATTCTCTCAGTTCTATCATCCACAACTGCCACTTTTTTAATATCCTCTAAATAACCACACATTAAAGTAAAAGGTTTATTTTCTGGTCGATTCTTAGCCGCAACTAAACGTGAAAAGGCTAAAGGATCATCATAAACAACCCCTAAGCCATAAACAGTTTCGGTAGGAAAACCAACGACTTCACCTTGTTTTAATAAATCCGCTGCAATATCTATTTGCTCAGAATTTAAGTATAAAGTTTTCATAGTCTCATCTCCAAGTACTATTATATCATATTCAAAATAGGTTAAGAAAAAAGTTCGAGAATAAATATTTTTTCTCGTATCACGGTTCCATCACAGGTATTCTTTCTTAACTGTCCTTTCATTTCCACGCCTTTTGCATTACCTAATAACACCACAATCGTACCATTAATATACGAGCATCTTGCATCTTCTTGAAAACAAAATAATTGAAGATTGTTTTTCACCGCTTCTTCAATCTTTTCATAGCCTAATGGCATGATATAACTTTCATACGCATCAATAACTTTTTCTTTATAATAATAGAGTTCTGTCACATCTTTAGCACTTCTTGAATTAGAAACAATCTCATAAGAATATTGAAAAGGGACTTCAGGAATTTCCATTGCACTTGATAAAACCGTTAGCATTGCCGCACCTAAAATAAAAAAATGCTTCATAATTTCTCACCTCAGAAGAATTATGATGCACTTTTCTTTTTTTATTCAAAGTATCTTAAAACAAAGTAACGATCTTTATTTGAAATGTCTTTAAAAAACTCTATTTTAGAAGAAGGAAAGTATTTCTTCACCATTTTTTCTAATTCATCTTTTTGTTGATAGCCAAATTCTGCCATAAAATAGCCTCCTACTTTTAAATGAGAAGGTAACTCTTTAAAAAATCTCTCATATATTTCAAGTCCATTTCCCGAAGGAGGAACTAAAGCGATATAAGGTTCATTTTTTAACACCAATTCATCGATTTTTTCTGAAGCATCAATATAAGGAGGATTAGAAATAATTAAATCCGCTTTTGTGGCGGGATAATTCTGAAATAAGTCAGAAACTAACCATTCTATATCATTAACTAATAATCTTTCTTGATTTATCTTCGCTACTTCAATCGCCGACCTAGAAATATCTGAAGCAATGATATGGATATCAGAAACGTGTTTTTTTAAAGAAATTGCGATACATCCTGAGCCCGTACATACATCAAAAACAAGAGGATGTTTTAAAGTTTTTAATATTTCAATTGCTTTTAAAACTAATTCTTCTGTTTCCATCCTAGGAATCAAAACGCGTGAATCTACGTAGTATTCTTCGTTTAAAAACCAAGCACGATTTAAAACATATTGCATCGGTTCCCCATTTAAATATCTTTGTAGTTGCGTATAAAATAATTGTTCATCAATACAAGACTCATCCATCTTTAAAAAGAGTTCTGTACGGCTTTTAATTCCACTTAAATGCTCCACTAATAAAAGGCCTGCATTTTCTTCCAGGCCTTTTTGACGGATTTCATTTTTAGCAATTTGAAGTGCTTCTTTAATTTTCATGAGGCTCATTCAAACCTTCTGCTAGTCTTTCTTGTTGATCGGCATAGATAAGGGCTTCAATAATTTCATCTAATTCGCCTTCCATAATGCGATCTAATTTTTGAATTGTTAAGCCGATACGATGATCTGTAACACGATTTTGCGGGTAGTTATACGTTCTAATTTTTTCTGAGCGTTCACCAGTTCCAACTTTTAATCGACGTTCGTTACCAATTCTTTCTTCTTGTTCCGCCACTTTTGCCGCTAAAACACGGGCTCTTAATAAATTCATTGCGATTTCTCTATTTTGAATTTGTGATTTTTCAACTTGGCAAGCAACGACAATTCCCGTCGGAATATGGGTGATACGTACAGCAGATTCCGTTTTATTTACGTTTTGTCCACCAGCACCTTGGGAACGATAGGTATCAATTTGTAAATCATTAGGATTAATTACGACATCTACTTCTTCTGCTTCTGGCATTACAAGAACGGTGGCAACGGAGGTATGAATTCTTCCTTGACTTTCCGTCTTTGGAACACGTTGAACACGGTGTGCACCGGATTCAAATTTTAATTTAGAATAAGCGCCATCACCTTTAATCATAAAGGAAACTAAAGAAAAACCACCTAGTCCAGAAGTGTTTTCATCAATCATTTGAATTTTCCAACCTTGTGATTCGGCATAACGAGTATACATACGGAATAAGTCAGCGGCGAATAAATCCGCTTCATCTCCACCGACTGCACCACGAATCTCAACAATAATATTTTTATCATCATTAGGATCTTTAGGAATCATTAAAATCCGCATTTCCTCAATTAATGCTGTTTCTCTCTCTGATAATGTTTTATATTCTTCTTTTCCCATTTGCGCAATTTCTAGATCCGAATCATTGGACATTAATAAAGCGTCTTCTTTATTAGCGGACACTTTTTTATACTCTTCATATTTTTCAACAATTGGTTCTAAATTTGCTCTTTCTTTTGCTAAGTCTCTATAGCGATGACGATCACTTAATACTTCTTGTTCAAGAAGCAAACGATCAAGTTCTTGTAAACGAAGTACACTTGCTTCTAGTCTTTTTAACATTTGTTCTTCCATAGTATCCCTACTTTCATGCAAAAAATATTATATCATAATCATATTCTTGCGAAAAGATAAACATCCCTATAACTATATAAATTATATATAATAATTATTATGTAACCCAATGTTTACCTTCAAAATAAACATCCAATTCTTTAGCAAATTTATAAACTCGCTCATTTTTTAGTGAATTTCCAAAAAAAGTGGCTCATTTTTTAGCGGATTTTCAAAAAAACTCGCTCATTTTTTAGTGATTGCTTTGTTAAAATTCTTGAAAATATGCTATAATACCTATAAGGAGGATTTAATTTATGTATCTAAAACGAAAAATTGATTCCTTTCTCTTAGAATGGAAAAAAAATAAAAATCACAAGCCTTTAATCGTAAAAGGAGCTAGACAGGTTGGAAAAACACAATCAATTCGTGTCTTTGCAAAGGCAAACTATGAAAGTTTTATCGAGATTAATTTTGTTTCCGATCCTGTTTATAAGCAAGTCATTGAGAATGGATATTCAGTTGAAAGTATTATTAAAAATATTTCAAGAATTGAACCTTCTTATCGATTTTTACCAGGAAAAACGCTTATATTTTTCGATGAGATTCAAGAGTTCCCTGATATTACAACTTCCTTGAAATTTTTTTCAGAGGACGGAAATTATGATGTGATTTGTAGCGGTTCATTATTAGGAATTCATTATAAAGAAATATCCAGCATCAGTGTAGGTTATAAAACAGAAATTGAAATGAAATCTTTTGATTTTGAAGAATATCTGTGGGCTTTAGGTTATGATAATTCAATAAAAGAAGATATTCTATCTCACATGAAATCTTTAACTCCTTTTTCTCCTACAGTATTAAAAATATATGACGATTTATTCATTGACTATTGCATTACAGGCGGGATGCCTGATGTTGTTAAAAACTTTGTTGAAAAAAAGACTTTTGAAGATACTTTAGAAATTCAACGTCAAATTGTTATTGGTTATGAATCAGATATAAGAAAATACGCTGTTGGATTAGACAAGTCACGTATTACAAACGTATTTCGCTCTATTCCATTTCAATTAGGAAAAGAAAATAAGAAATTTCAAATTTCTAAAGTTCGTTCAGGCGCTAAATACCAAGATTATCGCGGTACATTTGAATGGCTAGAAGACGCTGGAATTGTGAATATTTGTCATGCTTTACAGCAACCAAGTCTTCCTTTAAAAGGAAATATTTTTGATGGATCAATTGTGCTCTACTATGCCGATAGTGGTCTACTTCTTTCTCAACTAGATGATGAAGCACTTCTTGATTTCCGTAGGAATAAAAACTTAGGGGTCTATAAAGGTGGTTTGTTTGAAAGCATAGTTGCAGAAGCTCTTATTAAATCTGGCTATGATTTGTTCTATTTTAAAAAAGAAAATTCAACTTTGCAGGAAGAATTCTTTGTTCGACTACAAGATTATTTAGTACCTATTGAAGTGAAAGCGGGAAATAATAATGCTAAATCATTATCTACACTTATAACTAGTAACGATTATCCAGAAATTAGTTTTGGCATCAAAATCGTAAAAGGAAATATTGGCTATCATAACCATATATATACCTTTCCTCATTTCTGTTCTTTTTTGATAAAAGATTTTTTGCAATCCCTTCCAACTAGTAAATGAACAAACAATGAAAATTAGTCTTAATTTTTAAAAATTTATTGATAAAGCGCTATTGATTTCATATAATATAAGTGGTAGAAGCCTATAAACGGCCTACTCCGCTAAAAAATTAGGGAAAGCACCGTTCCAGCGGTGTTTTTTCTTTCCCTAAACTTAGAATTTGAAAGACTACTTGTCTTTCTTTTTCTTTTTAGATAGTAACAATCCTACTACTTTAAGTATAGCTACTGCTAATCCTAAAATAGCGGTAATGAATTCT
>DLKT01000030.1 GCA_002477825.1 Caryophanales bacterium UBA7581
TTGTATTTGAATTCCACTATACCTCAAAAAGTGGTAAAAACCTCGGTGCCGTTGGTGCTGGTGGCCATTATAGCGAACTTCTTCATGAAGTGGGAGGACCTCACTATGAAGGTGTAGGATTAGCGTTCGGTATGGAAAGAATTTATGGATTAATGATGGAAGAACATTTATTAGACGAAGTCTATGAAACCAACGATATCTCCGTCATGGCTCTATGTAAAGAAGCCATGCCATTATGCTTTGACTTAACTTGTGCTTTAAGAGCCTATGGATTTAAAGTCGATATGCTCATGGAACCTAAAGGAATTAAGCAACAATTTAAGCGCGCAGAACGTAAAAATTCGGATTTAGCCTTAATCGTAGGCGAAGATGAATTATCCAAAAGAGAAGTCATTGTTCGTAACTTCAAAAAGCAAATTCAAGCGAGTGTTGCTTTAGAAGATGTGATGAATGTCATTCAATCCTTCTTTATGGAATTAGAAGAAGCGGAAAATGAATGTGATGATGAATGCTGCTGCGGCCATCATCACGAACATGAGCACGATGATGATGAATGTTGTTGCGGACATCACCACGAACACCATCATGAAGACGGAGAATGCTGCGGACACCACGAACATCATCACCATGAAAATGAAACTTGTGAAGGAGAAGAACATTGTTGTTCCCATCATAAAAAGGAGAATTAATTAAAATGGAAAGAACGCATTATAACGGTACTTTAACCCTAGAAAATGTCGGGGAAAGTGTCGTATTAGTCGGCTGGGTGAGCAAAAGAAGAAACCTTGGCTCCATTGTCTTTATTGATTTAAGAGACAGAAGCGGAATTGTTCAAATCTTAGTCGACCCAGAAAAAATTGATATTAAAGATGTACGTAATGAATATGTACTTCAAGTTTATGGCAAAGTCGCTAAAAAAGACGTTGCCAATAAGAACTTAAAAACCGGTGAAATTGAAGTCATTGCTGAACGAGTGAACATCATTAACTCGGCGGAAACAACACCAATGATTATTGCTGATGAAACCGACGCCTTAGAAGATACACGTTTACGTTATCGTTACTTAGATTTAAGACGCCCCGTCTTACAAAAAAACTTAATGGTACGGGCAAAAATCGTACAAGCGGTCCATCAATACTTAGACGAACATGATTTTATTGAAGTAGAAACCCCAATTTTAACCTTATCAACACCTGAAGGCGCTCGTGACTATTTAGTACCATCTCGTGTGCATCCTGGTCATTTCTACGCTTTACCACAATCTCCACAAATCTTTAAGCAACTTTTAATGGTTGGTGGAATGGAAAGATATTATCAAATCGCACGTTGCTTCCGTGATGAAGATTTAAGAGCGGACCGTCAACCTGACTTTACCCAAATTGATATTGAAACTTCCTTCTTAGATCAAGAACAATTCTTAACTTTAATGGAAGGTTGCTTAGCGAATATCTTTAAAAAAGTACGCAATATTGATTTGAAACTCCCATTACGCCGCATGGAATATGATGAAGCGGTAGATGTCTATGGTAGTGATAAACCCGATACTCGTTTTGGTTTACACATTCAAGATGTTAAAAAAGTCTTTGAAAATACCGCTTTTGAAGGCTTTAAAGTGAAGTATGTTAAAGCGATTGTCGTACCCAATGTGGCTTTAGAAACTTCAAGAAAGCAAATCGATGAATTACAAGTCATGGCCAAAAAATTCTCTTTAAAAGGCGTTACCGCTTTAAAAGTAGAAAATGGTACTCTTGTTGGATCTTTCATTAAATACATGACAGAAGAAGAGCAAAAGGCCTTAATGGAAACGTTAAAAGTGAATGATAATGATTTAATTATTATTGCCGCTAGCGAAGACCGTCATCACGCATGCTTCGGTTTAGGTGCTATTCGTTCTTATTATGGAAAGAAACTTCACCTTATTCCTGAACATTCCTTTGATTTATTATGGGTTGTCCATTGGCCCATGTTTGAATGGGATGAAAATGAAAAGCGTTATGTCGCCAATCACCACCCATTTACTAGACCCTGTGACGAAGATTTACCTTACTTAGATACCGATCCTAGCAAAGTCTACGCCTATGCTTATGATATCGTTATTAACGGATATGAAGCCGGCGGTGGCTCTTTACGTATCTATGATCGTAACGTCCAACAAAAAATCTTTGAAGTTATCGGTCTTACCGATGAAGATATTGAAAGAAAATTCGGTTTCTTCATTGATGCCTTCCGTTATGGCACCCCACCACATGGTGGTTTAGCCTTTGGTTTAGACCGTTTAGCCATGATTTTAAACGAAACAGAGAATATCCGTGACGTCATTGCTTTCCCGAAAAACTTATCTGCGGTTTGCCCAATGAGCAAGGCTCCAGGTACAGTCGATCAACAACAATTAGACGATCTTTCCATTGCAATTACAAAAATGGAAGAAAATTAGTAGATAATTAGTAAATATATAGTAATTGAAAGGAGAAAAATATTATGAATCAAGATGAATTAGCAATTGCTTGTATCCGTTCAACCGTTATCGATGTCATTAATAAAGCTAACTCGGGTCACCCAGGAATGGCTTTAGGTAGTGCCCCTATTTTATATACGTTATTTACCAAACATTTAATTAGCGATCCAACGCATCCAACCTGGATCAACCGCGACCGCTTCGTCTTAAGTGCAGGGCACGCAAGTGCTTTACTTTATACCATGCTTCATATGTGTGGTTATGATATCTCTTTAGATGATTTAAAGAGTTTCCGTCAATTCGGTTCATTAACCCCAGGACACCCTGAATATCGTCATACCCCTGGTGTTGACGCTACTTCGGGTCCATTAGGTCAAGGTATTGCTCAAGCCGTTGGTATGGCCATGGCCGAACGTTCTTTACGTGCCATGTATCATGAAGGTGAAAGACTTGTGAATCACTATACCTACGCTTTATGTGGTGACGGCTGTTTACAAGAAGGCTTATCCCAAGAAGCTATCTCTTTAGCAGGTCATCAACATTTAAATCGTTTAATTTTAATCTATGATAGTAACGCAGTTACCTTAGATGGTTCCATTGATTTATCCTTCTCAGAAAACGTAAAAATGCGCTTTGAAGCGAGCGAATGGAACGTTTTAGAAGTCAAAGATGGTAATGATATTCACGCCATCGATAAAGCCTTAAGAAAGGCTAAAAAGAGCACAAGTAAACCAACGTTAATCATCGTTCATACCGTGATCGGCTTTGGTTCTAAAAACCAAGGTTTATCCAAAACCCATGGTTCTCCATTAGGAGAAGAAGATGGAAAACACGCCAAAGAATCCTATGGCTTTGGCGGACATGAAAACTTCTATATTCCTCAAGAAGTTTATGATACTTTCCGTGAAACTTTCTTTAAAAGAGGTCGTAAAAATTATCGCCGCTACCAACGTGATTTAAAACGTTATGCGGTGGAATATAGTGAAGGTTACCATCAATTCATGAAAACCATGGAAGGTAATGTAAGCAGTTATATCGACGATTTTGATCCTCACTTTGAAGAAGGTTATAAAGATTCCACGAGAAATACATCGGGTAAAGTATTAAATATGCTTTATAACCGTGTGCCTGTTTTATTAGGTGGTTCCGCTGACGTAGCGGCTTCCGTTATTACCAAAATTGAAGGTGGCACTAACTTATCTTATGATCATCCAGAAGGCCGCAATATTAATTTCGGTATTCGTGAATTTGCGATGGCAAGTGCCGCAAATGGTATGTTATTACATGGTGGATTACGTCCATATGTCGGTTGTTTCTTAATCTTCTCGGATTATATGAAATCCGCTATCCGTATGTCGGCTTTATCTAAATTACCAACCATTTATCTCTTTAGCCACGACTCTATCGCCGTAGGTGAAGATGGTCCAACCCATCAACCAATCGAACAATTAGCGATGCTTCGTAGTATGCCTAATTTAAACGTAATTCGTCCTTGCGATGCAAAAGAAACCGCTGCGGCTTGGAAATTAGCGTTACTCAGTAAAGAAACGCCAACCGCGATTATTTTATCTCGTCAAGGTTTACCGCTTTTAGAAGGTACCAATTATGAAGGCGTAAGCCGTGGTGCTTATGTCGTTTCTAAAGAACATGGAAATAAACCAGAATGTTCCTTAATCGCTACTGGAAGTGAAGTATCTTTAGCCATTGAAGCGCAAAAGAAACTCTGGGAAGCAGGTATTGATGTCCGTGTTATTAGTATGCCATGTCAAGAACTCTTCTTAATGCAAAATAAGAGCTATATCAAGAAAGTTTTAGGCGCACCTTATCATAAACGTATTGCCGTTGAAATGGCTTCTTCCTTTGGCTGGTATCGCTTTGCTTCTACCGTCATGTGTATTGACGAATTCGGCGCTAGTGCACCGGCAAAAGATGTTATCGATGCTTATGGCTTTACGACGAATGAGCTCGTTGAATTAGTCATGGCCAAATTAGAAAAATAGGCGTTTTTACCTTTTTTCGACAATGATTTACAAAAGTCCTCCGCGATAATATTTACGGAGGATTTTTTTATGAACTATTATATTTTTCGGATACAACCAGGCTTTAAAAACATCATGGATGAACAATTATTAACATCTATATTTGAAAAAGAAGAGGATGAATTTTTTCATGAACAATTAAAGGAAATCATTATGGATATTCCTTGGAAACGTTTAGTAGAATGCGCCAAAGATTATTTTAAAGATCGTTATGATGTGAGAATTAACGATTTTCATATGACATTTCAATCGACTTTTCATCCTAACGCTGATGAATTAATCGCGCTTCCTCATTGCTTAGAATTGCATGTAGCAGAAGAGAGTAGTCCTTTTATTACGTTTCTTCATGAGATGAATGAAAAATGGGTTTTCGTAAAAAAAGAAGCAATTTATTAGCCTTTTTTGTGATTTTATTGCTTTCTATAAGAAAGCATGGTAGATTATTATCGATTTAAATGAATTTTGATTTGAGGTGATTCGCATGATTCAATATATCAAAAACCTAAAATGGAATCGTTGGGTTCAGCTCGTTTTAGCGCTTTTAATTGCGGCTTTTAGTTTTATTCCTTGGCATAGCCCATTATTTATTCGTTCGGATATTTCTGATTTTCAATATGTGATAGATGCTATAAAAGATCACTTTAATTTCTTTTACTTCTTCTTTTACATTTTGGTTCCCTTTATCGCATATTTTATTCCGATTGTGTTATTTTTCACGAAAGCAAAGTGGCTAAGAACCATTAAATTCATTGGTTTATCAATGTTAACTGCTTATAGTTTGATTGGTTTATTATTAACACAAAGCTTCCACTTAGATCGATTCTTACTATCATTTTTATTCTTATTTATTACGATGTTTTGCTTAGTTATGGAATGTTATGACTATATGAATGACGGGCATAAGAGAACCTATAATACCAAGATGAAATGGTTTTCCTTCGCCTTTGGTTTCTTACACTTCTTTATGTTATTTATTCCGATGATTCCAACGGAAAACGCTGGAGAATTTGATCATATTTCCTTTGTTATGGCCGTATTTCATTCTGGTGATGCGCCGATGATGATTGTAGTATCTTTATTCTTCTTAATTCTTAGCTTCCTTTATCTTATCAGTGTTTTCTTTAATGTAAAGTGGATTCGTTTAGCGCGTATTGTAGTAGCAAGTGCCTTATTATGCTTTGACTCACTTATTATTACCAATCGTCCGTTATTCTGGTTCCCTTTATTTGCTTTAGCAATGCTGGTATTAGAATACGTTTTATGTCAACTCGATATGTACGTTTTTAATCAAAAAGAAAGTATAGAAGAAAAATAAATAGGTAAAAAGAGTTCCTCTTGGACTCTTTTTTTATACTCAAGTTAGTTTTAACTAACTTTTTGTATTTTTTTATTTTGGAATGCGTTATAATGTTAGCGGAAGGTAGGTTTTATGAAAAACAAAGATTTACATTTTGACCGAACCCACCATGTTTTATATTCAAAAGCATGTGAAAAAGAAATAAAAAAAGCGATTGCGAAACATTATAAAGAAGAGGAAAGAGAAGAAGTTTGGACGAAATTCCAACTTCAATATGTTGAATATTTAAAGGATTGGCGCACGGATTTAGGCGGCAAAAAGAACTTTCATAATGGAAAAGGTGGCACATATGATTCCATTGCATTAATGACATATTATGCCGTGTGTAAAGAGGTCACAAGCTTACAAGAAATTGAAGAAATGGAAAGTAACTTAATTTTAGGCTCCTTTAAAAAGCTTAAAATCGTGAACGCTAATCGGCCTTTTGTAAAAAAGCTCATGTTGAAAGCCTTTAAAAAAGCTGAAAAACAATGTTCTAAATGGCAAGACTATCTTATGCACGTGGATGATTATAAAAAAGGACAGCCGATTTATTATGAATTTACCGCTTGTCCTGTCTGTGAATTTGCTAAAAAACATGGTTTATTAAAAGTCATGCCCGCGCTATGTAATCCTGATTACGCTGCCATGGAACTACTCCATGCAAAATTAATTCGTACTACCACGTGTGCAAACGGCGATAAATGCGACTATACCATTGTTGGAGATCAAGATCCATACATTAAAGAACACCATGAATATGTCGATGAAGCCGGTTATCGAAGAAACAAATAAAGAAAAAAGCACATTATCCTAATATAATCTTTTCATTTAGATTATATACTATAGGACTCCTAAATCAAAAAATTTTGAACCCAATTGGGTTCATTGATATGAGTAAGAAACATTGTTCTCTATAGCAATATTTCTATACTACATATCTTACGAGGAGATTTTACTTATGAAATATCATATTGAAAAGAATACAGTCCAAGAGACCTTAGTCATTCCTTTATATGGAAGAACCAAATGTACCAAGCTTTATCCTACTTTATATCAAGATAAGTCTGCGATTGACTTAATCCAACAAATCGACTACGATTTTTCTACTTTAGAGAAAAAATCACGGAAATTAATGATTCGTTTTGGCTTTTTAGAAGTTGCTATGCGCCAAAACGATATGGTTATTGAAGTGCGAGAATATTTAAAAGAACACCCTAAAGCCGCGGTTGTAAACCTTGGTTGTGGGTTAGATGATATGAAAGAAAAAGTCGATAATGGCCAATGTACTTTCTATGATATCGATTTTCCTGACGTCATTTCGATTCGTAGACAATTATTACCACCAAAAGAAAATGAACATTATATCGGCTGCGATTTAAACGATACTACCTGGATGAGTAAAGTGGATGGCACGAATGGCGTTATCTTTTTTGCAAGCGGCGTATTCTATTACTTTTTAAAAGAACAAGTGCACGCTTTGATTTTAAAAATGAGTCAAAGATTTAAAGAGGGAAGATTAGTGTTTGATGCCGCCAATAAAAAAGCCGTGCGTTTGATGCTTAAAACGTGGATTAAAGACGCTGAGATACAAGATGTAAATGCGTATTTTGCGATTAGTGATGCCAAAAAAGAATTAGGTTCATTAACTAAAGATATTCAAGTTTCAAGTCGTGGTTACATGTTAGGATATCATGATTTAAAAGATCCTTCGGTCTCTCGATTTTTCCGCTTTTTAGCGAAAATTGGCGATCGTAAGATGAAAATGCAAATCGTTGGAATTGATTTTAAAAGGAGTGAGTAAAGATGGAACATATTCATTTTGATGTTGAAAAAGATGGTTTTTATGGAGCTTATTGGAAAAATAAAACCACTAGTGAGAGTGCAGTTATTGCGATGCTTGGCGATGATCCAGAAGACTATTTAGCAAAAAAATGCGTAAAATGGCTACAAAAATTAGGTTTAAACGTGCTAACCATGTCACCAGGTAAGAAAAATTATAGTCACCATAATTATCCCTTAGAGAGAATAGAAACCGCGGTAGAATGGTTAATCAAAAATGGTAATCAAAAAATTGGTATTATTGGCGCTTCGACAACGGGTACCTTAGCGTTAACCGCTGCTTCTTTTTTTCCGCAAATTACCTTAACTGTAGCGTTAACACCTAGCGATTTTATTTGGCAAGGCTTTGAACAAGGAAAGAAAGATGGTTATACCGAATGGCCGATTAAAGGAGAATCCTTATTTACTTATAAAGGGCAACCTTTACCTTACATGCCATTTTGTTATCAACACCCCGAATATGGAAAAGTCATGCAAGAAGAAAGCAAAAGAAATGGTGATCGCTTAAGTTCAAGAAAATTATTTGATGATTCTGAACTAAAACATCCTTTAAAAGAAGAAGAAATGATTCCTGTTGAAAAGATTCAAGGAAAAATACTTCTTATCGGAGCAGAGGATGATACTTTATGGGATACCGCTAAATACATTCGTAGAATGGAAAAAAGATTAAATGAAAAGCCGCATAACTCCGACGTTGAAGTTGCTGTTTATGAACACGGCACCCATTTTGTCTTCCCTGAAAGTCTCCTTAAGAGTTTTCTTCCTATCGGTAGTGGCTTACTTGTTAAAATCATGTTTAAAGCCGCTAAAAAATATCCGAAAGAATGTAAGAAAACAAGAATGGATATTGACTTAAGAGCAAAAAGAGTAATCAAAGAATGGCTAGCAAAATAGCCATTTTCTTTTACCTCTTTTTTTCATAAAGTGAAAGTGATATAATAATTCGGTACGCAACACGCGTCTAAAATCGAATAATTTAAACCATTTTATCGTTATTAGGGAGGTAAAATATGCTAAAAAATAGATTTATGCGACTTTTGACATCCATTTTAATTATGGTTGTTTTATTATTACTTGCTGTCTTTGTACTTGGTATGTTTGTACCACCTACTGAACAAGGAAGACCCAATAATGAGGCAAAATTATATTTGGGCATATTAATACTTGTTCCTTGTGTAGTTGGTTTAATTTATCAAATTCTTTGTGACATTTTAAATACTAGAGTTCTATGTGGAGCGATTGGAACATGGATTAAAAATGTTATATTTTTTATTCTTACAGCAGCCTCTGCAGCTTTGCAAATCGTTTCTTTGGTAGGTTGGGCCACTAGTAGCGACGCTAATTTCTATACAAACACACTCATTGCTGGATTTAGTTTTTCAAGTACTTTAACTGGTTTAGCATTTATGATTGCAACGAGTAGTGATTATGACCCTGAATGTTTACCATTTTTAACTCCCATTTCCATAGGAGCTGGGTTAGTACTTGGCCTTATCTATGCAGGAATAGCGACAATTAAGCAAGTTCAAACGAATCATGATCTTTTAGCAGGTATCGGTGTTTTATTTTCTTTAGCCATTTTAGTGGTGATGATTATTTGGAAAATAAGAGTAGACGGGCCATTTACCGATTTTGGTTACGCCGATGGCGATTATGCAAAGACTGGTTCTTTCTTACATGATGGTCGCTCAAAAGATGGAGGTCAAGGTTCTGATAATCGTATGGGGAAAGGTGCAGCGAATGAGCTAGACCGCGCGATGAGAAGTATTGCTTCAGATTTCTGTGGCACTTTTAGTGCTGGTTGTGGTGATTATCTTACTATGAAAACTTCTTATAATGGTTCATCTGGCTCTCGTATTAGTTTTAGTGTCTTTGCTACAATAACCCTTTCTGAATCAACTTTGAATAGTCATGGTACCTTTGCGCATAGTCAAGTTGAAGATTTAGTACGCAAATATTATAGCGAATGTGATCGTATTGAAAATGCCGCTAATGAAGCTTTGAGAACTGTGCAACAGTATCATAAAGGCTATGATAAAGGCTATTACATTTCCGTTCATCCTGAAAATCCTTCTATTCGACGTTAAAAAATACGTGAAAAGAAGACATATTTTTAATTTTAAATAAGAAGGAGCTTAAGTGTGGAAATAAATAGAAAAAAAACCACGACAAAAATA
>DLKT01000001.1 GCA_002477825.1 Caryophanales bacterium UBA7581
TAAATACAATTTCCTAGTTAAAAAAAAAAGAAAGAGTGATGCGAATCCACATCACTCTTTCTCGTTTGATTTTATTTATTTTTTAATCAAAGTCCCACTTTACTAACGCTTTTCCTTCATCATCCTTAAAGCTGCCACAGACAATCATGATTAAATCAATAAGTGCTCCTACTCCAAAAAGACCAAAAGTTAAAAGCCATAAAACGCCGGTTCCTATTTTCTTTACATAAAAACGATGAATACCAAGAACACCTACGAATACACATAGAATTAAAGCGATTCCTCGTGATTTATCCGAAGCGTTAGGATCCAAGACTTGTCCATTTTTCTTATTCCAATTTTCATCGCAAGGACAACCACATTTTGGGCAAACCACTGCTTCATCTAATAATTGATTTCCACAATGCGAACAATATTTCATAAACATTCCTTCTTTCTTTTCTATTTTACCATATCTCGTAGAAAAAAATTACAAAAAACACTGGGTTTTACCCCAGTGCCTTTATTTTACTTTGTTTCTTTTTTCTTTTGTACCATTTTTATAATGGTATAGGCTAAACAAATCACGAAGCAAAGCGCTAGAATACCTACCATGATATAAGCGCCTTTAGGAGAATTGAATGCTGCCGTTAATCCACCTTCGTTATAGTCTTGTTGAATGAAATCTTGGGTAGCTTCATTGAACAATATCAAACTCGCTATTAACATGAGAATTCCTACGCTATGAACTTGTGGGAATTTATATAACGCTAAGACGAGAACGAAAGAAGCAACATATAAACCAATACCCACATAGAAAGTGGTTGGATAAGTTTGTAAGAATGTATAATCTTTTACTTGTGTTAATAAAAGCATTTTTGAATCCGCTTCAGCCCATGGTAAGGCGAAAATACTCAAGGTCGATAATAAGAAAATACCATAGAAGAATAAATGATGTTGATAAATAAATCCTAATTGTTGTTTGGTTTTTTCTTTTGAATCATTACGGAAATAGTTAGCGAGTAACTGCGCAATTAAGCCACAAATCCCAAAGAAGAGTAAACACACAATTGTATTTAAAGAAAATTCATCTAAGGTGAATTCAACATTCATGATATTTTCTAATAATGAACCATTTCCATTATTACAGAGGGCAATCATTAAATTCGCTAAGAACAAGGCACCAAACCAAATGGAAACATTAACTCTTTGGTTATGGTACGCTAACAAAACACTTTTAGACTGCACATCCTTATCCAATTTAGAAAGCATTAAACCTAAACCATAAACAAATAATCCCGCCACAAGAATAACAATTGATATTGCGTTAGCAAGTGAACGATTTTTTATTACAGAGATTAAAGGTAATAAAATAAACGCTAATAATAAGACAAAGAAAGAAACATAATTAAATATACTCCACATTTTCTTTTTCTTTTGATAAGTCTTTTGCATTTCTTCTTTTCGCACGGTATTTCCCATTGCACCTTCTACATTTCTTTCACCATTTAAGATTTCATCAACAGAAACGGAATAGAACTCACTAATTTCCTTTAATAAAGGAATTTCTGGTAAAGCTTTTCCGCACTCCCATTTTGAAACTGTTTTACTGCTGACGTGAAAGTAATCAGCCAATTCTTGTTGGGTGAAATTCTTCTCTTTTCTTAAATTTTGAAGAAAGACACCAATTTTCATCATATCCATAATCTTGCTCTCCTTTTAAGCAACACCATTATCGTACATAATTATAGCAAACTAAACCCATAGTGAGGATGAACTTTATCTACTTTGAAGTGGATAACCTTAAATTCGCCATTGTTTGACAAAGAAACTCTTCTTTTATTCTTGCTTCTTCGTTATAATTATGATGTGTAAAGAGGGTTATTTCATATGATTATTTTAGTAGGTGCTTCCGCAAGCGGAAAAACAGAAGTCGCAAAGGAATTAAAGAAAAAATATGATATTCAAAAAGTAGTGACGCACACTACTCGTGCTCGTCGGGCGCAAGAAATTGAAGATGTGGATTATCATTTTGTTGACAAGACTCTCTTTTTACAATTAAAAGAAGAAAATTATTTTGTAGAAACTACTTTATATAATGGAAATTATTATGGCACTAGCAAAAAAGAAATTGCCGACAATAAATGTTTAATCGTTGATCCGAATGGCCTTCACGCCTTTCAAGCTTTGCATGACCCTCATATTGTTGCTTTTCTTTTATTAGCGAGTGAAGATTTAAGAAAGCAAAGAATGTCGTTACGGGGTGACTCTATAGAAAACATTCAAAAAAGAATTGAAAATGACCGCATAAGCTTTTCTAAAGAAAATATTGGTGAAATTGACTATATTATCGATACAGAAACACTATCAATTGAAGAAGTTACTACTCTAGTGATGAAATATTATCAAGAGAAACTCAATCATTAATTATTACGTTACATAAGGATAAACTTATTATGGGTTTGTCCTTTTATTTTAGCCAATTACATCTTCTGGGCCTTCTACCGTTGCCCCACCATGACGGTAAATCATGACTAAGCGTAAAGTAAAGCCAATAAACACTAAGGAAGCGGCCATAAAAAAATTAAAATTAGAAGGTGTCCTTATCTTTCGAAAATTTTGATACGTTAAAATCGTAAAATATAAGGATGCTATCCATGCCACCGTAACTGCTAATAAGTTACATCTTTTTAAATACGCTAAAAAAGAAGGTGTTGCTGTACCGTTTTTATACGCTTTTAATCGTTGTACAGCTACATATAAAACTAAAATCACAGCAAAAAGAATTAAGCAAACAAAAAAGATTTCTAAGTATCTCTTTATATTTTCTCTTTCTTGTTCTCTTTGCTCATATTCAACATCAATGGTAGGTTGTGTTGCATAACAGTTTTCTTGGTAACCATACATAAAAAGAGCCTCACTCTTTATATATGAGTAAAGCTCTTCTTTTTAGAATTGTGAGGCGTAAGTTTCGACAAATTCATCATAGGTCATCATTTTATCAATGACTTGATGTTCATCAATATAAATAATACGATTAGCAACCGTAGAAAGAATTTCACGGTCATGGGTCGTGAATAATAAAACACCTTTATAATTCATCATCCCTTTATTTAAAGCGGTAATGGATTCTAAGTCGAGATGGTTAGTCGGTTCATCTAAGATGAGTAAGTTTCCAGCAATTAACATTAAGCGTGCCATCATACAGCGGACTTTTTCTCCTCCTGATAATACGCTTACACTCTTTAACGCTTCTTCACCAGAAAATAACATTCTACCTAGCCAGGATCTTAAATACGATTCATGTTGATCTTTTGAATAAGGACGTAGCCAATCGACTAACGATTCATCGCCTACAAAAAATGGAGCGATATCTTGCATTAAATAGGTAGGAGAAACCGTGATACCAAATTTAAAGTCACCAGCATCTGCTTTTTCTCTCCCCATTAAAGTATCAAATAAAGTGGTAAGTACTAAGCTATTTTTACATAAGAACGCTACTTTATCTCCTCTTTTTAAAGTAAAGCTAACATCATGAAATAAATTATCCTTTGATAAATGATGGACTTCTAAAACATCTTGTCCGAGTTCTCTTTCAAATTTAAAATCAATAAAAGGATAACGACGGGAAGAAGGAACAATTTCTTCTAGATTGATTTTCTCTAATTCTTTTTTTCTAGAAGTCGCTTGTTTGGATTTCGATGCATTCGCGGCAAAACGAGCGATAAAGTCTTCTAATTCTTTTTTTCTCGCTTCTTTTTTTGCATTCGTATCTTTAGCTTGTTTTAAAAGAAGTTGGCTTGATTCATACCAGAAGTCATAATTACCAACATAAACGGTAATCTTTCCATAATCAACATCTAAGATTCTCGTACAAACTTTATTTAAAAAGTGACGGTCGTGACTTACAATAATGACGGTATTTTGGAAATTATATAAGAAGTTTTCTAACCACATGGTCGTAATAGCGTCTAAGTGGTTCGTCGGCTCATCTAATAATAAAATATCAGGATTACCAAAAAGGGCCTGCGCTAATAAGATTTTCACTTTTTCTTTAGCGTCTAAATCTTTCATCAATTGATCTTGCTTATTGCCTTCTATCCCTAAAGAATTAAGTAAAGAGCGCGCATCGCTTTCCGCTTCATAGCCATTCATATCCGCATATTCCATTTCTAATTCGGAAGCGCGGATACCATCTTCTTCCGTGAAATCTTCTTTTTGATATAAAGCGTCTTTTTCTTTTTGAACTTCCATCAAACGTGGATAACCATATAAAACGGTATCTAAAGCAGTATATTCATCATACGCACCTTGATCTTGTTTTAAAACGGACATTCTTTCTTTATTCGATAAAGTAACTTCTCCTTTATTAGGTTCAAGTTCACCCGAAAGAATTTTTAAAAATGTGGATTTACCGGCACCATTTGCACCGATAATCCCATAGCAGTTATCGCTTTGAAAAGTGACACTTACATCTTTAAATAAAACACGGCCTCCAAATTGTAATGAAACGTTATGTACTTCTAGCATATTTTCGTGGTCTCCTTTTCTAAAACGATTTGTTTTGTATATTCAAATAATTCATTCACATTCTTTTTTGCTTTACGGCTAACTTTAATTTTATGGGGGTATCCTGACCACCCAAATAAGCCCCGTGGGCCTAAGAAAGTACCCGTCTTAATATTTTCTTGACTTGCTAATAAAGCAATGCCTAAAGAGGCTTTTTTCGGCGTATGCGTAAAAAGTGGCAATACTTTATGCGCTAAAGACATGAAGAATTTAGAAAAATGGGTATCTTTAGAAGAATAAATATTCGTTGAAGCCACACCGGGATGCATTAAAAGAATTTTTAAAGGACTATGCTCTACATAATATAAAAATAATTTCACGAGGTAGGCTTTAGAAATTGCATAATTTTTTGATACTTTCTTTTCATCCTCTAATAGCACTTTAAAAGGTGCATTCATATGGAAATGATACGTTAAAGAAGAAACGATAATTACACGGCCTTCTTGATTCTTTTCTAAATGTGGCATTAAAAGCATTAATAAATAATACGTACCTATATAGTTTGTACCAATGGTTAAAGGAAATTGATCTTGGGTATAGGAATGCTCTTTAGGATGATAAATACCAGCATTACAAACCGTAACATCAATTTTTGGAAAGCGTTCGGTTACTTCATTAACAAAATGACGAATGCTACTAAATGAAGATTGATCGTATAGCAGAATATGAATCATCGTATTCGGAAACTCTTTTAGTATTTTTTCTTTTGCAGCTTCTGCTTTCTTTTCATTACGGCAAGCAAAGATTAACGTAGCTTTTTTCATAGCAAAAATACGACTCGCTTCAAAGCCGATTCCACTATTGGCGCCCGTTACTAAAATAACTTTTCCTTCTAAAGAAGGAATATTTTGATCAATGTACTTTTCAACCTTCATTCGCTTTTTCCAATTTCCTTTCATACCATTTTACCTTATGATAAAGGAAAAAAGCAATGAAAGCACGTGCGATTTCTAAAAAGCGGTCTAAAAGATATAAAATCATGAGTAAGCTTGGAGTTAATCCTATGGCTCTTTGTATCGTTTCTAAAAATGGTAATTGTTCATATAAAGAAGGACACAAGAAGACAAACAAAATCACAAAAGGAACTTTAATCACTAACGAAGGAAAGATTGTAATCCAAAAATGTCCTTTGGTATAACCCGCTGAACGCATAATAAACATTAAGTTTTGGGAATAAAAAAGAAAAGGTAAAGAAATAATTTGAAGAATAAACACTTCTTTTAAAAAAGAATCTTCACCTGTTAAGGATTGATAAATCGGTAAAAATATGAGCATGGCTAAAGATAACACTAATGAAAAGACAATGACATAGCCTTGAATATATCTTCCATTATTTCTTGCTTCTTCAATTTTCTTTTTTCCTAAAGGAATGGCTATAAAAATGGCTGTCGCTGTTCCCATGCCACCTAATATAGCGTAAGCAATATCCGCCACTTGGTTTACAAAGTTCATCGCTGCTAGTTCACTCGCCTGTCCTTTTGCGATTCTTGCATAAGCAAAAAACATGAGTAATAAAAAACTCTCTTGTAATAATTGACTGAGTAACACCGGCCATCCTTTTTTTAAAATATTGAATAGTTCTCCTTTATACCCTTTTTCTTTATAAAAACCTTGAATAAAATGAATGTTCTTTTTATATAGCTTATAAAGAATGAGCGTTTCTAAAATACGGCTAAGGAAGAAAGAAACACTAATACCGATAATTTTTAAAGGTGTATAAAATAAAAGAATAAACGATAGAAGCGCATGAAATAAAAAAGATATCGTAGTGGCTACTAAAGGATATTTCGTTTTCTTTAAATTTCTTAACATATAAGAAAACATATTCGTAATCGATAAAGGTAATAAAGAAAATAGTAAAAAAAGATAAAAAGTAGCGGTGGTATGAATAGATATTGTAGAATCCTTTGCTTGTATTAATGCTCTTAACATCGGATAACGAAAGATAAAGCCAATCACACACATTAAAAGTGCACTAAAAAAAGATAAAACCAAATTGGCTTTCATTACTTTTTTTAAAGCATCTTCTTTTTCATCCCCTAAATATTTTGCAAAGAATAAAGAACTTGTAATAGAAACCGCAAGTAAAAGGGCTTGAAATGCCAAAAAGTAACGGTTCCCGATTTGTACAAGTAACATCGATTCATGCACATCATTTCCTTGGGATTTCACATATGCGCCCACTAAAAAAGTCTGAAAAAATGACATACCCATGGATAAGAGTTGTTGTAACGCAATAGGAAATACCAAAAGAAACAACGATCGATAAAAAGAAAAAGAGCCAAATAATTTTCTAATTCTTTTCATATCATCACCCATGATATAGTATGTCTTAAAAAAAAGAAGCCATAAGCAAATGCTTATGACTTTTGATTTTTACTTACCTTTTACTTCTTCCGAACGAGCTTTCATTGGCGAATAACCGCAAGCTGTTTTAAATGTTTTAGAGAAGCTATAAATGCTAGAGAAACCTGTAGCTTTAGCCACTTCAGTAACATTCATTAAACCACTTTGAAGCAATTCTTTTGCCTTGGTCATACGGAGATTTTGGACGTGTTTCATTGGTGATTCATGATATACACCAGTGAAGATTTTTCTAAAATAGACCACGCTGATATCCGATTGTTTGGCCATGATTTCATTTGAAATGCGATGATCGGTGAAATGTTCTTCCATATATTCGATGGAAGGAAGAATGAGATCAAGTTTTTTGGCTTTGCCTTGGATTTTAGCAAGTCCACATGCTAAATCGGCTAAACAACCATAAACAGCCTCGTAAGCTTGAAGGGTATAACCAATGACTTGCTTTGTCCATGATTTTTCGGCTTCAATCATTCTTTCTCTAACGTTCACAGGGTCTTTTAATTGGAAGACATCTGGACGTTGTAAAGTTAAGCCTTCGGTCATGAATTCGGCAATAATGCATTCGCTACCTTCTTCGACAATAATTTTAGAAACTGAATCGTGTGGGATAAGTCCTAAATTGGTTTGATTGACAATTCTCTTACGACGACCTTGTTGTAAGACAACTTTGCCTTTCAAACTTAAAACAAGTAAGTCAACGTTTCTATGAGCGTGACGAGCAATCGTTTGTTCTTTGCAACGAACTCTATAGAATGCGTTTACGGATTTTACGGTTACATGTGTGAGTTGAAACATGAAAAATACCTCCTTTACTACATGACGACCATTTGAAGTATAACATTAAACAAAAAAATTTAAAATATAATACGAAGGAATTTTGGATAATTTCATTACTTTTTATACAATTTATTTTTAAATGTTCTTACTAGATAACACCTTGTTATTTCTTTTTCCTTTCTTCACTGTTTTTCTTTTGTAGTTTTTTACGAAATCGTAAAAGAATAAAGGAATAGAAAAAGTAGATAAAAAATAAAAAAATGAAGTAAAAAAATCTTACGTTGAAGGAAACCAATATCCTTTACCTCACTTTAAAATGGGAAAAATACTGATAAACCGTAATGATACTTTATTATTTATTTAATAATGTTTATCTGGGCGAGCATTCAAACAAGTAAGAACTTGATTTGGTCATCTTTAACCATCATCCATTAAATTATTAAAAAGATGATTTTCATAAAATTAATTTCTTCTTATAGCCCATCTTTTTATCATTTATAGGAAAAATCAACAAAAATAAGTATAAAACTATCGCAATCAATTATATATGAAAATATTTTTAACTTTTACAAATTTCACTTTTTGAAATGAAATAGGATTAATAAAATATTTCCCGTAATCACTTGAATAGATGCATTCTTTATGTTTTCATCGATATTTTCATTTAAATAAGAAATCAAAGCTTAATGATGGATAAACCATAAAAAGTGAACCTTGTTTTCTTTTCTTTTCTTTTCTTTCTTTATTCTAGTATGAAATCTATAATTTTTTAAAGTAACTCAATAAAAGGATTTGGGGTAACGAAAAGAAACGCTAATGAGTCTATAAAGTAAAGGCTTTTTATTTTTTCTTTTAAATGAAATCATCCAATAGCGGTTAACGAAATAAAATATATCGCTTTATTTATAAATATCAAAGTTTCTTTGGTTTTCCTTCTTTTATTTAAGTTGTCTCATCGAAAAATACGCCTGAATTGACAAGAGAAACAAGTCATTTTTCTAAAAGCAATTTTAAAATAGCGGAGAAAAAATATCTAAAATACTTCGATAAAGTTTTACAAAGATGTTATGTTTTTTGTAATGCACTTGCTCACATTTTTCTTGTGTTTTTAAGAAATCCGCTTTAACATCAAATACCATTTCACTATCCATAAATACGGTATTCGATTCAAAGTGAAGGTATAAACTACGATAATCTAAATTCACGGATCCAATGCTACAAATCTTATCATCAATGACCGCTCCTTTAGCGTGGACAAATCCCGGGAGATAGCGATAAACTTTTACACCATACTTTGCTAAAGTTTCCGCATATTTTAAAGTTAATGAATAAACCATCTTTTTATCGGGAATACCGGGAATGATAATCCGCACATCGACTCCTCTTTGACTCGCTTGAATGAAAGCTTCCTTTAAGGAGTCATTTAGGATTAAATAAGGGGTATAAAAATACGCATAATCTTTAGCACTTCCTAAAACACTAACGAAGAAACGATTCGATATCGCTTCATCAAAATAAGGAGAATCAAAATAAGTTAATGATTTGGTTTTCGCTTCTTGGGTATCTAATGCTGGACGATATAGTTTTCTTTCATCAATCTTATGTTTAGAATAAGCATTCCAGAATAAACAGAACAAATGGGTATAAACCCATACCGGTTCTCCTTTGATAAAGAAACCAATATCTTTCCAATGACCAAAACGTGTTTTTTGGTTAATGTATTCATCCGCTAAATTCACACCACCAGAAAAGGCAATTTCATTATCGATAATCATCATTTTTCTATGGTCACGGTTATTAAGTCTAAAAGCTAAATAAATAATAGGGTTAAAAGATACTAAATCTATACCTGCTTTCTTTAAATCTAATTGGCTATGAATAGAATAAGTAGAAATACTTCCAATATCATCATATAGCACTTTAACTACAACGCCTTCTTTTACTTTTTCTTTTAAAATTTCAACAATCGTATTCCAAAATACACCTTTTTCAATAATGAAATATTCAATAAAAATGAAGTGTTTTGCTTCTTTTAACGCTTTTACCATATCAGGAAACATATCATCTCCTAATGGATAAAACTTAGAATGACTGACAGGCGTAATCGGATAAGAAGATAAATGATGTAAAAGTGTCATCGTTTGATCACCTAATGTATGCTCTTGTAACGCTAAAGAAGGGATATCTAAAGGATAGATTTTGTTCCGATTAATTTTATTATGAATCGGTCTAGCTGATTTTTTATTACCGGCTAAGAAATATAAAATAATACCTGCAAATGGAAAAATTAATATGGTGGTAATCCATAATAATTTGTAGTTTGCTTCTTCTCTTTTATTAAAAATATAAATGATAGCAAAGACTTGATAAACAAATAAAAAGATATTTAGATAAGTAGTCCATTCACGTAATAAACTATAAACTAGATAATACCAAAGAGCTTGAATAGCAAAGGCCGGAAGAAAGGTAATGAAACGGACTAAGATGCGTAAAAACTTTTTCATTTTTTTCTACCTCCTTTTTCTTTATTTTTTCCTTATTTTCTAAATATATTTAGAAAAATCATGGTGCCTAATTAGCGATTATATTATAAAAAGAATAGAAAAAAACTTCAAGATTTCACGCTTTGTGAGATAGCATTAAGATTTTGGA
>DLKT01000044.1:0-54389 GCA_002477825.1 Caryophanales bacterium UBA7581
CTACATATCTTACGAGGAGTGTTGAAATATGAAAAGAGTGATGATTCAACAAAAAAATGAAAAGAATTCTGAATGTTTATCTTTATCAGAAATGCATTTTTATCAACATCTTCTTCGTGATTTAGAATTTGCTCCTGAAGATGAGCATCTCATCCATCAGTTAGCGTTTAAAGAATTACTACAAGAAATGTTTGAAGCCGTAATGAAAGATAAAAACGTCCAAATCGAATATGAAACTTCAAAAGAAAAAGAAACATTATTAGAAACAGTTTTAAAAAAGCTTCAAACATTGAAAGAAATTGAAATTCATTAATTCTTTCTATGCAGCATCATCGTAACTAGATAAAGCAGTTGCCTTCTAAGCGGAACAGCTTTGGTTTAACTCTAATTAGGCAAACAGCCGTCAGTCACTTCTTTCGTGGAGTGACTAATTTTTTTATCTACCGATTCTCTGTTTAATAGCCTAAATCAAGTTAAAAATGAATTTGTAAAACTTATAAAATTGTTGGTAAAAGTTTTACCACCTTTTGATAAAGAAGTACTGTACAAAAAAATTCAGGTGTAAAATTTTTGATAAGGCAACAATACAAGGCAAAAAAATACGAAATTTACTATAAACATGCGTATTATCCTAAAATTCAGCAAAAGCAAACTTGCGTATTATCTGTAATTTGTACATTATTTATCTTGCGTTTTGTCGGAAGCTATGATATAACACTATTGTAAAAACAAATATTTTATTGTTGGAAAGGAGCAATTATGTTCGAAAGAAAGGTTTATAAAAAGCTATTGATGTGGAAGCAAGAATCTTCCGGAGAAAAAGCTTTGCTTATTGAAGGAGCACGTCGAATAGGTAAATCTACCATTGCGGAAGAGTTTGGAAAAAAGGAATATAAAAGTTATATTCTCGTTGATTTCAACGATGTAAGTGGCGTTGTTAAAGATGCTTTCGAAAAATATATGAATGATTTAGACACTTTCTTTTTAATTTTGTCTACCGAATATAATGTAACTCTTTACCCAAAAGAATCGCTGATTATTTTTGATGAAATTCAACAATATCCTAAAGCAAGGCAATCGTTAAAAAAGCTTGTCAAAGATGGTAGATACGACTATATTGAAACAGGCTCGTTGATTTCAATACGCGAAAACGTCAAAGGGATTACTATTCCGTCGGAAGAAAGACGAATTAGCATGTATCCGATGGATTTCGAGGAATTCTGTTGGGCGCTCGGCGAAACTAAAATGACAGAGTATATCAGAAAATGCTTTGACGAAAAGAAACCCTTGGAAGAAGCATTGCATCATAAGGCGATGATGCTTTTCAAGCAGTATATTCTCGTAGGCGGAATGCCGAAAGCGATTGAAAAATACCTTGACAATAACCGTAGTTTTGCCGCTGCCGATAGGGAAAAAAGGGATATTTTATCTCTTTATCGCAGTGATATAAACAAGATTGATAGAAATTATCGGTTGAAAGTTTTATCCATATTCGACCAGATACCTGGATTTTTGTCGCAACACGAAAAGAGAGTCCGTTTATCATCCATTGAAAAAAAATCTACCTTCCCTATGTACGAAGAAACGTTCTTTTGGCTTGGTGATTCGATGATTGTAAACGAATGCTTTAATTGCACCGATCCTAATATTGGATTGTCCGTCAACGAAGAAAGAACCACTCTCAAATGTTATATGAGTGACACGGGACTACTTGTAAGCCACGCGTTTGACGAAAACGAACTTACGGAAGAAAATTTATATAAGCAAATATTGCACGATAAATTATCTATCAACGAAGGTATGATTTTCGAAAATGCGATTGCGCAATGCCTCGTCGCAAATGGTTATAGATTGTTTTTCTATACTCAATATAACGCTGAAAAGAAACGTAACGATATTGAAATAGACTTCTTGATTTCTAACGGCAGTAAAACAAAACAAAAAATCTTCCCAATAGAAGTGAAATCGGGAGTAAAATACACAACAACGTCATTGGATAATTTCGTTCAGAAATACCATTCAAGAATCGGTCAAGCATATATTATCCATACAAAAAATCTTTGCATAAAGGGAGAAATTCTTTGCATTCCTTCATATATGGCAATGTGTTTGTAAATGTGAAGTTATAGCATATAAATAACTAAAAATTTTTAAAAATGACTATAAAAATTGGTATTGTTTCGGCACTGTAAAATTTTGCAATAACTTTTAAATCGTGCTAAAATACCAAAGATCTGCCTGTACCTCAGTAGGATAGAGGGTCCGCCTCCTAAGCGGAACGCCGTTGGTTCGATTCCAATCAGGCAGGCCATTTTTCAGTTACTTCTTGTGTGGAGTGACTGTTTTTTTATGTTTGTACGAATTATATATACCCTGTTTTACCTCAATCAATATGTCTATAATTCTTTTTAATCATGGTAAGAATACTGTGGAGTTAATTGCGATACAAAACACGAACGAAAGACAATGAAACCTAGAAAGTAGATATATTAGCAAAAGGATAAAGCGATTTATCGATAACATTTTTGTAAAAAATTAAAAATCATTATCCATAACTTGACTTTTTCCATCTTTTTTTGTTATAGTATTTGCAAAGGAGACTTCTAATATGAACATGTATATTAGAGAGAATTACTTAAAAAAAATACGTGGTTTCTACCATGCTGACGATTTGATTAAGGTTATCACAGGTGTACGTCGTTGCGGAAAATCAAGCTTAATGCAAATGATTGCAAATGAACTTAAAGAAGCGGGAATTCCAGAATCAAGAATTATTTATCTTGACCTCGATAAACGAGAATATCGAAATATTGTAACGTCCAATCAATTAGAATCTTTAATCATGTCAAAAAGCGAAACAGAAGAGATGAAATATCTCTTTATTGACGAAGTTCAAAATGTTAAAGATTTTGAGACCGTTATTAATGGTTTTAGAACAGATGGAAATTGGTCGATTTTTATCACCGGATCAAATTCATATCTTTTAAGCGGTGAATTGGTTACGAAACTGACAGGAAGATATGTCCAGTTTGAACTTTTTACATTAAATTTTCAAGAATATGAAGAGATGAAGGCTTTCTTCGGAAAACCAATAAATCCTAATCCAATGATTGAACTTACAAATTATATTCTTGAAGGCGGTTTTCCAAGAGCGGTTTTGTTTGATGATATGGCTGATAAAAGAAAATACGTTCAAGATGTTGTTTCGGAAATTTTTGAAAAAGACATTCGTAAGCGTTTAAAAATTAAAAACAAAGAAACCTTTGAGATAATTCGCAAATATATTATCAATAACTTCGGTGCAACTACAAGTTTAAATAATATTTGCGAGGCGATAAGAAAAAATGGAACACCTATCAACACTTCTACAATTTCCAAATACGTCAAGGCGCTTATTGATGCAAAAATCTTGTATGAATGCCCTCGCTTTGATATGAAATCCAAACGTTCTCTTTCTGGGGAAAAGAAATATTATCTTGCCGATTTGAGTTTTTATTATGCTGAAAATACGGATAACAAAATCAATTACGGACCGGTACTTGAGAATATCGTCTATATTTATGCGAAGTCGCTCGATTACTCTGTAAGCGTAGGTAGATTCGGTAAGTTTGAATGCGACTTTATTGTTCGCGGAACGGATATGCAATATGCTTATATTCAAGTAGCTTACACTATTGCATTAAGCAAAGAAACAGAAGAACGAGAATATCGTCCGTTAGAAAACATAAAGGACAACTATCCGCGGTACGTTGTTACGACAGACTATCTCTTGCAACAGCGTAGCGGAATAAAACATGTGAATTTGATGGACTTTATCAGCAAAAATGAAAAGTTTTAAGTAGTGTTCAACGCTAGGGTTAAAAGGGACAATAAAATGGTTATAAAGCATATGTTTTATTAGACTGTTTCACAAGTTATGATAAAAAGAAAATATTAAAAATGCTTATGTACTATGAAAGTAAAGGATGCTCACTTTTATCATTAGCTGAACTTTCAAATATTGCTTAAGAAAAGAAATTTCTAATTTATAAAACCTATTTAAATTTTTATATAGCTAACGCAAAAAAGTAAAAGGTTTCTTTTTTTCCTTATAAAGGAAAAATGAAATCTTTTTTTTATATATAGATTTTGATATAATGGTCTCGTAGAATGAGGAGTGAAGCCGATGAACATTATTTATTTGAAGTATGCCGTTGAAGTAGCTAGAATTGGATCACTCTCTAAAGCGGCAGAAGCACTTTATGTTGCGCAACCCAATCTTTCTCGTGCAATTAAAGAATTAGAAAAAGAGTTAGGCATTACAATTTTTGATCGGAATTCAAAAGGAATGACTCTTACTCCAGATGGAGAAAGATTAATTCAATATGGAAAGAAGATTCTTCAACAAATTGATGAAGTGCAAAACATGTTTAAAGAAGAACAATCCAAAAAAGAAGTCTTTTCGATTTCAGTCCCAAGAGCGTCTTATATTTCGCACGCCTTTGCTTCCTTCTCAAAATATTTAATGAATGAAGAACAATGCGATATTTTTTATAAAGAAACGAATGCTTTACGAGCAATCAATAATATTTTGCATGCGGATTATAAATTAGGCATTATTCGTTATGCTGCGCAATACGATAATTATTTTAAAGAATTGCTAGATTCAAAAAATTTCATCTATGAATTAGTGGCAGAATTTCGTTTTGTTTTATTGATGTCTAAAGATTGTCCTTTAGCAAAAAAAGAAGAAATTACGTATGAAGATTTAAAAGATTATATCGAAATTGCCCATGCGGATCCTTTTGTCCCTTCGCTTCCTTTAGCGGAAGTGAAAAAAGAAGAATTACCGGATAATGTCCAAAGAAGAATTTTTGTTTTTGAAAGAGCCAGTCAATTTGATACATTATCTACAAATCCGAATGCGTTCATGTGGGTATCACCAATTCCTAATGAAACATTAGAAAGATACGGCCTAGTGCAATTTGAATGCAAAGAAAATCAAAAATATTATAAAGATGTCTTAATTTACCCAAGTACATATCGCCTTTCGAAATTAGATAAGATTTTTATCACTGAATTATGCAAATCCAAAAGGGATTTTATTAAATAAAAAAGTGAAAAAAGCTAGGAAAATAAAGGAAAAAATTCATTTCGATACACTTATATCGATAATGATATATCGACATGTAATATTTATATTTCAATAAAGGAGGAATGGGAAGTACAATTGTAACGGATAAAGTAAGGAGATGGTATAGTGAAACAAAATAGACTCTCAAGATCAGTATTAGAACGATTGCCTATCTATTTGCATTATTTGTATTCTTTACAAATGAATGAAAATGACACGATTTCATCGGCTAGCATAGCTAGAGCACTTCAACTTGGTGAAGTTCAAGTGCGAAAAGATTTATCTTTAGTCTGTGGAACGGGCAAGCCCAAAATTGGTTACGTCAAAAAAGATTTAATGAACCATTTAGAAGAAGCCTTAAGTTGTCATAACGAAACAAAAGCCGTTGTGATAGGCGTAGGAAATCTAGGTAAAACATTATTATCTTATAGCCATTTTAATGAGTATGGCTTAGTTCTTGTTGCGGGATTTGATAACGATTCTTCAAAAGTGGGAGAACTTTCTAATGGTAAAAAAGTTTACCCCATTGAAGAACTTAAAAAATACTGCCAAGAAGAAAACATTAAAATCGGTGTAATCACCGTACCAGAAAAAGAGGCACAAAAAGTTTGTGATCTATTAGTGGAAGCGGGTATCATTGCCATTTGGAATTTTACACCAGGAAGACTTACTTTGCCGAGCTATATTCGTGTAAGAAACGAAAATATGGCGGCATCACTTGCTGTTTTATCAGCAAGCATTAAATAAGAATGAATAAAAAAAGGAGTTCAAAAATATGGAAGAAAAAAATTATTCAATCGTCGATAGCGTGGATTCATTAGAAGCGCTAATTAGCAGAGTAAAAGAAGCTCAAAGAAAATTTGCCACTTACACCCAAGAACAAGTGGATGCGATTTTCTTAGCTGCTTCATTAGCCGCAAACAAAATGCGTATTCCTCTTGCTAAACTTGCAGTAGAAGAAACAGGCATGGGCGTCGTAGAAGATAAGGTTATTAAAAACCACTACGCAGCTGAATACATTTATAATGCCTATCGTAATGTGAAAACCTGTGGTGTTATTGAAGAAGATAAGGCTTTTGGAATCAAAAAAGTAGCGGAACCTATTGGTTTAATCGCTGCTGTTATTCCAACGACCAACCCAACTTCAACCGCGATTTTCAAAACATTAATCGCTTTAAAGACAAGAAATGGTATTATTATTAGCCCTCACCCAAGAGCCAAGAAATCAACCATCGCTGCTGCGAAAGTTGTTCTTGAAGCTGCTGTTGCAGCGGGTGCTCCAGAAGGCATTATTGGTTGGATTGATGTTCCAAGTCTTGAACTCACCAATTTAATCATGAAAGAAGCCGATATTATTTTAGCTACCGGCGGTCCAGGCATGGTCAAAGCCGCTTATTCTTCAGGAAAACCTGCGTTAGGCGTTGGTGCTGGTAATACCCCAGCTATCATTGATGATAGTGCCAATATCACCCTTGCTGTTAGTTCAATTATCCATTCTAAAACTTTCGATAATGGTATGATTTGTGCTTCTGAACAATCCGTCATTGTTCTTGATAGCATTTATGATACGGTCAAAGCTGAATTTGCCGCTAGAGGTTGCTACTTCTTATCACCAGAAGAAACCGAAAAAGTTAGAAAAACAATTATTATTAATGGTGCATTAAATGCCAAAATCGTTGGTCAAAAAGCCGTTCGCATTGCTGAATTAGCCGGTGTGACTGTTCCCGAAGGAACTAAAATTTTAATTGGCGAAGTCGAAAGTGTTGAACTTTCTGAAGAATTCGCTCATGAAAAACTTTCACCAGTCCTTGCAATGTATCGCGCGAAAGATATCGAAGATGCTTTCTCTAAAGCCGAACGCTTAATCGCAGATGGTGGTTATGGACATACTTCTTCTATCTATCTTGATCCAATCACTCAAAAAGCCAAATTAGATGAATTCACCGAAAGAATGAAGACCTGCCGTATTTTAGTCAATACACCTTCTTCTCAAGGTGGTATTGGTGACTTATACAACTTTAAATTAAGACCATCTTTAACTCTTGGTTGTGGTTCTTGGGGCGGTAACTCCGTTTCCGAAAACGTAGGAGTTAAACATTTAATTAACATCAAAACTGTGGCTGAAAGGAGAGAAAACATGCTTTGGTTTAGAGCACCTGGAAAGGTATATATTAAAAAAGGTTGTTTACCAGTAGCGCTTGATGAACTCAAGACCGTTATGGGTAAGAAAAAATGTTTCATTGTTACAGATAGTTTCTTATATCATCATGGATATACCAAACCAATCACTGATAAATTAGACGAAATGGGTATTGAACATACGACATTCTTCGATGTCGCACCAGACCCAACCCTTGCATGTGCAAAAGAAGGTACCAAACAAATGGTCGCCTTTGCTCCAGATTGCATCATCGCTCTTGGTGGTGGTTCTGCAATGGATGCTGCTAAGATTATGTGGGTAATGTATGAACATCCAGAAGTCGACTTCTTAGATATGGCTATGCGCTTCATGGATATTCGTAAGAGAGTATACACATTCCCAAAAATGGGTGAAAAAGCTTACTTCATCGCTGTTCCAACCTCTGCTGGTACCGGTTCAGAAGTTACACCATTCGCGGTTATTACCGATGAAAGAACTGGTGTGAAATACCCATTAGCGGACTATGAATTATTACCAAATATGGCCATCATTGATACTGATTTCCATATGAGTGCGCCAAAAGGATTAACCGCTGCTTCTGGTATTGATGCCGTTTCCCATAACTTAGAAGCTATTGCTTCTATGATGGCAACCGACTATACCGATGGTTTAGCCTTACGTTCCTTAAAGATGATTTTTGAATATTTACCAAGAGCGTACGATAACGGACAAACCGATGTCGAAGCTCGTGAAAAAATGGCTAACGCTGCTACCATGGCAGGTATGGCCTTCGCTAATGCCTTCTTAGGTGTCTGCCACTCCATGGCACATAAACTTGGTGCTTTCCACCACATCGCTCACGGTGTCGCTAACGCCTTAATGTTAGAAGAAGTCATTCGCTTTAACTCCGCGGAAGTCCCAGCTAAAATGGGTACCTTCCCACAATATGATCACCCACACACCATGGCGCGTTATGCCGAAGCTGCTGACTACCTTGGTTTAGGTGGCAAGACCGATAGTGAAAAAGTAGAAAATTTAATTAAAGCCATTAATGAATTAAAAGCCAAAGTGGGTATTAAACCAACCATTCGTGATTACGTCCCAGATGAAAAAGACTTCTTGGATCGTTTAGACGCCATGGTGGAACAAGCCTTCGATGATCAATGCACCGGCGCCAACCCACGTTACCCATTAATGAGTGAAATTAAACAAATGTACTTAAATGCTTATTATGGCAACAAACATTTCGAAGAAATGGAAGTTCCAACGCAAAACGATATCGTTTCTACCGATGATTCACATGATTTCAAAAAAGCATATCGCCGGGCCAGAAACGGCATGAAAAAAGCTTAATGAAAGGGGATAAAAAGTATGAAATTAGATAGAGTAATTGCAGTTCGTAATAGTAAAACCGTATATCGCGATGGCGATAACTGTATTAAAGTTTTTGACAAAGATTATTCCGTTGCTGATGTTTTAAATGAAGCGTTAAACCACGCACGTGTATTAGAAACTGGCTTAAAGATTCCACAAATTCGTGAAGTTACCATGATTGATGGAAAATGGGCCATTGTTTATGAATACATTAAAGGAAAAACTTTAGCACAATTAATGCAAGAAAATCCTGAAAAGAGAGAAGAATACTTAGAACTCTTTGTTAATTTACAAATCGAAGTTCAATCCAAAACTTGCCCACTTTTAAATAAGTTAAAAGACAAGATGAATCGCAAGATTACGCAAGCTGATTTAGATGCCACCACACGTTATGATCTTCATACACGTCTTGAAGGTATGCCAAAACATAATAAATTATGCCATGGTGACTTCAACCCATCGAACATCATTATTACCGATGATGGCACACCTTATATCATCGACTGGTCTCACGCTACCCAAGGAAATGCTTCCGCTGACGTAGCAAGAACCTACTTATTATTCTGGCTCAATGGTGATATTACCGGTGCAGATGAATATTTAGATTTATATTGTAAGAAAACCGGCACAGAAAAGCACTATGTCCAAAAATGGATGCCAATCGTCGCCGCTTCTCAATCCGTTAAAGGAAACGAAAAAGAACGTGAGTTCTTATTAAGTTGGGTTAACGTTGTTGATTACGAATAATAATTAAAGGAGAATTAAAATTATGATTAAAGTTACAGTCTGTATTGGTAGTTCTTGCCATATTAAAGGTTCCCGTCAAGTCGTTGAATCTTTACAATATTTAATTGCCCAAAACAATTTAAAAGATAAAGTAGAACTCGGGGGCACATTCTGTATGGGAAAATGCCAACAAGGTGTTTGTGTGACTGTGGATGGAGATTTCTTCTCCGTCAGTCCAGAAACCGTCAATGAATTCTTTACGAAAGAGATTCTTTCGAGGATTTAATGATGGTAGTTATTCAAGTATGCGTAGGAAGTTCTTGTTATATTAAAGGCGCTTCTGATATTGTTCAACTACTTGAAAATAAAATTGCTGATTTACATTTAGAAGATCGTATTGTTCTTTCCGGTAGCTTTTGTACCGGAAAGTGCAATCGTATCGGTGTAACCATTACGGTAAATGATGTTATCTACACAGGAATTACTAGAGATACATTTACCGATTTTTGGAATGAAAAAGTCGTAAGTGCTTTAAAAGCGGAAGGAGATTTGTAATATGGCAGGTTATTTGACCTTAAAAAAATCAAACTGTAAAAACTGTTATAAGTGCATTCGTCATTGCCCGGTAAAATCCATTCGTTTTTCCGCTAACCAAGCACATATTATTGGAAATGAATGTATTTTATGTGGACAATGCTTCGTCGTTTGCCCACAAAATGCAAAAGAAATTGCTTCGGAAGTCGAAAGAGCAAAAGTGTTAATTCAATCAGGCGCTCCTGTCTATGTGAGTTTAGCTCCTTCCTTTATTGCCAATTATGAAAATATTGGTATTGAAGGTATGCGTAAAGCTTTACAAAAGCTCGGTTTTAAAGATGTAGAAGAAACCGCGATTGGTGCTAAAATTGTAAAAACGGAATATGAAAGATTATTAAAAGAGGAAGAAAGAGATATTTTGATTTCTTCTTGCTGTCATACCGTCAATCTTTTAATTCAAAAGTATTTCCCATCAGAACTTGCTTATTTAGCGGATGTTCTTTCTCCAATGCAAGCCCATGCCCAAGATATCAAAAAAAGATATCCGGAAGCCAAAGTAGTTTTTATTGGGCCTTGCTTATCCAAAAAAGACGAAGCGGATCACTATGAAGGATATGTGGATGCGGTTTTAACTTTTGAAGAATTAACCGAATGGCTTCAAGAACAACATGTTGAACTTGAATCTATGATGGATCATTTAGAAGAGAGCAGAACCCGTTTCTTTCCTACCACGGGAGGTATTTTAAAGACGATGGCGCAAGATACTTCGTATACCTATATGGCGATTGATGGCGTGGAAAATTGTATTGCCGCTTTAAAGGATATTGAAAGCGGAAAAATCCATCATTGCTTTATTGAAATGTCTGCCTGTATTGGTTCTTGTATTGGTGGCCCAGTTATGGAAAAATACCATCGTTCACCGATTCATGATTATATTTCTGTCGCGCATTATGCCGGAAAGAAAGATTTTGCGGTGGATCAACCCGATACCATGGATTTAAAGAAACATTTTGAATTCATTGAAAGAAGATATGGAACACCTTCCGAGGAAGAAATTATAGAAATCTTACATAAGATGGGTAAAACCAAACCGGAAGATGAATTAAACTGTGGTTCTTGTGGTTATAACACATGCCGCGAAAAAGCAATTGCTATTTATCATGGGAAAGCCGAAATTTCCATGTGTTTACCTTATTTAAAAGAAAAAGCCGAAAGTTTCTCGGATTGTATGGTGAACAATACGCCGAATGGTTTAATTGTTTTAAACGAAAAGTTAGAAGTACAACAAATCAACCCATCAGCCCGTCGTATTATGAATATTCGTTCAGTATCTGACGTATTAGGTGATCAAGTCGTACGTATTCTAGATCCCGGAATCTTCTTAAAAGTTTTAGAAACTAAAAGAAGTATCCGTAATCAAAGAACTTATTTAGCCGAATACGATAAATATGTCGAACAAACCGTTATTTATGATCCCACCTATCATATGCTCATTTGTATTATGAGAGATATTACCGATGAAGAAAATGAACGGGAGAAAAAGGAAAGTATTTCCCAACAAACCATTGAAGTTGCCGACCGTGTTGTCGATAAACAAATGCGTATTGTTCAAGAAATTGCTTCTTTATTGGGTGAAACTGCCGCAGAAACGAAGATTGCTTTGACCAAATTAAAGGAGTCTATTAAAGATGAATGATTTATGTGTTGATGTTGGATATAAAAGCATTAATCACGTTGGTGAGCAACTTTGTGGCGATCATGTAGATTTAGTTGAACAAGGTGAAAACTCTTCAGTTATCGTTTTGGCGGATGGTTTAGGAAGTGGCGTAAAAGCGAGTATTTTATCAACGCTTACTTCTAAAATCATTTCTACTATGATGGCGGAAGGTTTATCCTTAGAAGATTGTGTTTCTACCATTGCTGCGACTTTACCGATTTGTTCGGTACGTGGCGTAGCGTATTCTACGTTTACCATTATCCATATTCGTAATAATGAAGAAGCGGAACTCATTCAATATGATAATCCACTTGTCATTGTGTTACGAAATGGAAAAAATTACGATTATCCTAAAACCGAGATGAATATCGGTGGAAAAAGAATATTTAAATCCGTGATTAAATTAATGGAAGATGATATCTTTATCGCGATGAGTGACGGATGTCCTCATGCAGGTATTGGTTTATCGTATAATTTTGGATGGAAACGTGATGATATTATTGATTTTATGGAAACGGTCGCGGTAAACGGATATACCGCTAAAACTTTATCAACGATTTTAGTTGATCAAGTGAATAAATTATATGAAGAAAAACCTGGAGATGACGCCACGGCTTGCGTAATTAAAATTCGTAAAAGAGTGCCGATGAATATTCTCTTTGGTCCACCTTCTAATCGTGATGACGCTAATCGAATGATGTCCTTATTCTTCTCGAAAGAAGGAAAACACATCGTTTGTGGTGGTACGACTTCATCCATCGTTTCGAAATATTTAGGAAAACCCATCAAAGCGAGCTTAGTCTTTGATAAAAATGGGGTTCCTCCAATTGCAGAAATTGAAGGTGTTGATTTAGTTACCGAAGGTGTTATCACCATTAATAAAGTATTAGAGTATGCTAAAGACGCATTAAAAGATAATGCGCTTTATGAAGAATGGGGTTATGGAAGAGATGGCGCTTCCTTAATTTGTCGTTTACTTTTTGAAGAAGCAACCGACATTAATTTCTATGTAGGACGCGCAATTAACCCAGCACACCAAAACCCTGATCTACCGATTAACTTCAACATTAAGATGAATCTCGTGGAAGAATTATCCAAATGCTTGAAATTGATGGGAAAAAGGATTAAAGTAAGTTACTTCTAGAGAAGTAGGAGAGATGTAAAATGAGAAAGTTTGATACAAAAGTTCAATACATGAAGTATAAAGTTTTACTTCAAGTAGCTAAAGAAGCATGGGCCGATCGACTTCCGGAAACCGCCATTGATATTCCAATGATGATTGTGCCAGGAAAGAAAGCCACGATGCGTTGTTGTGTTTATAAAGAACGCGCCATTCTTTTAGAGCGTGTAAAGATCGCTATGGGTGGCGATAAAGCCAATCCGAATGTCATTGAGGTCATTGATATCGCTTGTGATGAATGCCCCGTCGGTGGTTATGAAGTGACCAATGCTTGCCGTGGATGTTTAGCCCACCGCTGCGAAGATGCATGTCGATTTGGCGCGATTACTTTTGGTAGTGACCACACCGCGCATATTGATAAATCCAAATGTAAAGAATGCGGTATGTGTGCTCGTGTTTGCCCTTATAGCGCTATTCATAACTACAAGCGTCCTTGTGAAACTGCTTGTAAAGTAAAAGCCATTTCTATGGGTGAAGATAAACAAGCTTGCATTGATAATGATAAGTGTATCTCTTGTGGTGCTTGTGTGTATCAATGCCCATTCGGTGCGATTACCGATAAATCCTTCATTTTAAATGTCATCGACATTTTAAAGAAGAGTCAAAACAATACCAAATATAAAGTTTTTGCAGTCGTTGCTCCTTCCATTTCTAGCCAATTTACTTATGCGAAATTAGGCCAAGTCATTACTGGATTAAAAGAATTAGGTTTCTTTACCGTTATCGAAGCCGCTTTAGGTGCCGATATGGTCGCAGAAGCTGAATCCAAAGAATTAGCAGAAAAAGGTTTCTTAACCAGTTCTTGCTGTCCAGCTTTCGTGGATTATATTCATAAAGCTTATCCAGATTTAGTACCTTTAATCTCTCATAACTTATCGCCAATGGCTACTATTGCAAAATATATTAAAGAGCATGAAGGTGAATGTAAAGTCATCTTTATTGGGCCATGTACAGCGAAAAAGATGGAAGTACAAAAGGATAGTGTGAAACCTTATGTGGACGCTGTCATTACCTTTGAAGAACTTCAAGCGTTATTTGATAGTAAAGATTTAGATATTACCACTTTAGGTGAAAGTGTCTTAGATAACGCTTCTTACTATGGTAGAATCTTTGCTCGTTCTGGTGGCTTATCTGACGCGGTAAAAGAAGGCTTAAAAGAACAAGGCTTAGAAGACTTTGAACTCAAACCATGTGCTTGTGATGGAATTGAAGCTTGTAGAGTGGCTTTACTTAAAAAGAGTAAGGGCTTATTAGATGCAAACTTCATTGAAGGTATGGCCTGTGTTGGTGGCTGTATCGGTGGTGCAGGCTGTTTAACCCATGGTGAAAAGAATAAGATGGAAGTCGATAAATATGGTATGGAAGCTTATGAAAAAACCATTTTAGACGCTACATCCGTTTTAGATAAGAAATAAAAAAGCATAAGAGTGTAAGAAATAAAATAGACTTACACTCTTTTCTTTTTGCTCAAAATAGCGTAAATTATATGTACAATGAAGTGGGGTAATTCATTATGAAATTAATTAAAAGATTAATCGTTAGCCTAATTACTTTTGTTGCGGTATTAGGCGTTATTACTATTGGAGGATATATTTATATTCGTCAAAAACATGGTATTGATTTATTTAATACCGTACAACAATTAAAAATATTAAGACAAGATGTCGATGAGAGTGTAGTCTGTCCTTATTCTTATTCATCAGAAGATCAAGTTGATGTTCAAGAAGAAGTTAATCATTCGATTGATAACTTTGTGAAATATTCCGAAGAAAATGGTTATACCGTTGATTTAAAAAACATTCCTTCTGAAATGAAGCAAATTATTAAATTAAGCGATAAAGAAGTCGCCGCTTTAGCGGATATGGTCATTCGCCAAGAAATGGATAGCACGGTTTCTATTGGTGGACAAGACACTACTTTTACTTTAAAACAAATTCAATTTTCCGATATCGACACGAATGGAAATGCGAAGTTAAATACCGTGATTTCTTTAGATTTAACGCCATTTAAAGATAAAATGAGTGGTTTTCCTTTTAAATATTTAAAAAAATATGTTCCGGATGCTTTATATATTTCATCTACCGTAAAAGTGAATAAGGGAACAGAAGCCTTTGCGTATTCCATTGAACATCATGAATTTGCTTTAAATAATTTAAAACCACAACAAACGGAAGATTTCTTTCATACTTTAGATTCCGTCATTCATATTGGAAGTGCTGAAGATTTAAATAAAATGGTTGGTGATGCCATAGTGGGTTCTTTAATTGGTAGTGAAGAACAAACAGGATTTGCCTATTCTTTAAAAGATTTTGGTGCGAGTGACTACACTTTCCAAAGTGATGATAGTGGTAATTATTTTGTGGTTAGTATGTAAAAAATCGTTGCATTATCAAAAATATTCTTTATAATACTACTTAGATACATCGAACATGCACCTAGAAATAGGATTGCGATGTATCTTTTTTTATGGTTGACAAGTTATTTTTTATTTGCTATTTTTTTATTAGTTTCAAATAGCTGCCACCGGGTAGATGAACGAGGAGCGTTCTTTTTCACATCATTAGGTCTTAGAAGATGTGAAAGGGAAGGCTTATTTTTTTTGAGGTGAAAAAGATGAAAAAGGGATTATTACATTATTTTAAAGTGAGTGAAATTGTACTTTGGACAATTTCTGTTACGATGATTGTCGTTTCTTTTCTTTTGTTTGATCGGAATAATTACTTAACGCTTTTAGCGTCCATCGTGGGTGTGACTTCTTTAATCTTTAATGCAAAAGGAAACCCGTTTGGCCAAGTATTAATGATTGGTTTTAGTGTCATTTATGGGATTATCTCGTTTAGAAATGCTTATTATGGAGAAATGATCACTTATTTAGGAATGAGTATGCCGATGGCAATTGTTAGTTTAATTTCCTGGTTAAAGAATCCTTATAAAGGCAATAAAAAAGAAGTAAAAGTAAATCAAATCAATGGAAAAGAGTGGGCGTTGATGTTTAGTCTAAGTATTTTAGTAACGATTACTTTTTATTTCATTTTAGAAGCGTTTAACACCGCAAATTTATGGATAAGTACATTATCGGTAACGACTAGTTTTTTAGCGGTCTATATGACGTTTAGAAGAACGCCTTATTTTGCCTTCTTTTATGCCTTCAATGATATTGTACTCATCGTTTTATGGGTTTTGGTGAGTATTCACATAAAAGAATATATTCCTATGGTGGTATGTTTTGCAGCCTTTTTATTCAATGATATTTATGGTTTTATTGCTTGGAAACGAATGGAAAAACGGCAAAAAGAAATGCCGACTGATGAAGAAAATATAATTTAAAAGACGAAACAATTACCGAAATTATTTCCGTAAATTTTGTAGTAAAAAAGGGAATCTTTTAAAAAGGCACGGATTGTAATCAACGTAAAAAAGCAGTATACTGCAAAAAAAGGAGATTGATTATAACTATGAAAGAAAATAGAAAATTATTAAAAGACGTTCTTGACGATATTCGCCAAGATATGAGTGACGAAGAAGTTTTAAATTTATTAGCGAATCGTAAGATCTCGGTTCGCCCAGAAAGTGAAAAAAAATATACTTTTGGACAACGTGCTGCGGACGCCATTGCAAAATTTGCAGGAAGTTGGGCCTTTATTTTTTCGTTTATCGCTGTTCTTATTCTTTGGATGGTGATAAATATTATAATGGCGACAAAGGCTTTTGATCCCTATCCATTTATACTGCTCAATTTAGTTCTTTCTTGTGTAGCGGCAATTCAAGCACCATTAATTATGATGAGCCAAAATCGTCAAGAAGAAAAGGATCGCTATAGAGCTGAAAACGATTATAAAGTTAACTTGAAGACGGAAATTATGATTGAAGCATTATATGATAAGGTGAATGCGATACTCACTAAACAAGTAGAACTTGAAAAGGCAATTCATTCAGTTGCTGATCATGGCGTGGAAAACAATAAATAAACAGAGAGCGATATAGAAATTTACAAGAATAATACAATTATTTTACAAGAAATTGATAGTGTACTTTTTAGCAATATTTTATAATAAAAATGGGATGAAGATAGGTGTATGAGATATAAAACTGTTGTATTAAAATGCAATCCACGTGCTAAAAAGATGGCGGAAGAAATAGAAAAAAATGCAAATGAATACTTTGAAAAAGGTTGGAAATTGCTTACATTTTCCATTACTCCTTCGGCAAAAGCTATACTAGTATTTGAATTTTGTTATGAAAGGAAAAATTAGGCAAATATATGAGTAAAGAAAAACAAGAAAAAAGATTCATTCAAGTTTTTTCAGAAGATTGTGGCTTTTTCGGTCCAGAAAGCAGTCTCGTTGTAGATAGAGAAACAGGCGTTACTTATTTAATTATTCGAAATACTTTCGGCTCAGGAATTACGCCCCTTCTTGATGCAGAGGGAAAACCAGTGATTACAAAAATAGAGGATAAATAAAAAAATAAAGCAAAAAACTATCAAGTAAAAATTGATAGTTTTTTTACAATAATAAGTATTTTAATAGTGCTAATGTAACTATTAAAGTCTACATGAAATCGTAGATTTTATCTTGCTTATTAAAGAGACTATAAATTTATAAGGTATTTCATAGGTAAAATGAAATTCTTTATCAATGCTTAAATTATAAAATATATAAAAAAGTTTCTCCTACTATGGTAAAATAGAAAAGTATTATCTAAAGGAGAATCTATTTATGCCGATGATTGTAGTGTGCATCCTCTCTTTACTAGCTGGCTGTGGCGTCTTCATAGCTGGAATGAACCAAATGAGTGGAAGCTTAGAAAAGGCAACGGGGAAAGGCCTTAAAAAGTTGTTAGGAAAAATTGGAAACAATTGCTTTGCTAGCGTAGGAATTGGTGCGTCGATTACCGCAATTATACAAAGTTCCTCGGCGACAAGCGTAATGGTCGTGGGTTTAGTTAATGCGGGTGTACTAAGCTTATTTCAAGCTACCGCGATTATTATGGGGGCAAATATTGGTACGACGGTTACTGGCTTATTAGTGTCCTTATCTAGTTTAAATATTTCGTTATTTACATCTGTTTTTGCCTTTATTGGCGTCATGATGATGTTTATTAAAAACGATAAAGTCAAAAATATAGGCGCAACGTTATGTGGCTTAGGTTTAATCTTTGTGGGTTTGGAATTAATGAGCAATGCGTTTGATAATGCGGAAGTGAAGGATTTCTTTGTTCAAATCTTTTCTAAAATTGATTTTCCACTTTTATTAATTTTAGTGGGTATCATCTTTACTGGAATTGTTCAATCTTCTTCTGCGGTTACGGGTGTTATCATTATTATGGTTGGACAAGGCGCTTTAACCATGGAAAATGCTTTGTTCCTTATTTTAGGATCCAATATTGGCACCTGTGTAACAGCTCTTATGGCTACGATTGGCACGAGTGCGAATGCGAAAAGAACGGGTTTAATTCACTTATTATTTAATGTGATTGGGGCAGTATTATTTACGATATTTATTTGGATATTTAAAACAGAAGTCGTGCAAATATTAGAAAAATTGTTCCCGAATAATGCGCAATTCCAAATTGCTATTTTCCATATCTTCTTTAATGTAGTGACCACCATCTTACTTTTACCATTCATTCGCCAATTAGTGGCTTTCTCTACATGGCTCATTAAAGATAAAAAAGAAGAAAGTGAAGTACTTCGTTTAAAATACATTGATGAAAGACTTTTAAAAACACCAATGATTGCCTTTGTTCAAGTCAAAAAAGAAGTAGAATATATGGCAAGTTTAGCTAAGCAAAATTTAGATGCTGCAATGCAGGAGTTAATGATTTCAACGAAAGCAGGAAAAGAAAAGATTCTTCAAGTAGAAAAGAAGATTAACTACATGAATAATGAAATTACGCGTTTTCTCATTCAACTGGCGCCTTTAATGAATGACGCAAATGAAAATGCATTAGGTTCTTATTTCCACGTTGTTAACGATATTGAAAGAATTGGTGACCACGCTGAAAACTTAATTGATATTCAAAAAGTATTGGATGATGAGCATGAAGTTTTTTCCGAAGAAGGAAAAGAAAGCATCCAATCGATGTACCAATTAATTCAGGAAATGTTTAAATTATCTATAGAAACCTTTGATGAAACTGCAGAAGCGCATCTTCAAGAACTCAATCAACTAGAAGAACAAGTTGATGCTTTAAAAGAACAATTAACCAATCAACATTATTTACGTTTATCCAGCGGAAACTGTAAAGTTGAATTAAATTCTTTATTCATTTCCATTGTTTCAAATTTAGAAAGAGTGGGAGATCACCTTGTAAATATCGGTAATAGTATTAAAAACCCAACAGGTGATGATAAGTGTGAAGATTAGTTCTACTTTAAATGAAATGAATCTTGCATAATGAATGTAAAAAAACAAATCAATGTTTCATTCATTTATTCACATGAATAGCAAAAAATGTATTATACTAAATTTGTAAAGCATAGGGAGGATATAACTTATGAAAAAATTATTTAAACACTTATTTAGATTATTAGGATTACTTATCGTAGTCATTTTAATTGTTGGCTTTTGCTTTGATAAAAAAGTTCCTTCTTCTTGGTGTGAAGGAAAATTTGATGGCTTAAATGAAAAATTAGAAATTAGTACTATGGAAGATATTGAAAATTATCCTTATAAGAAGTTTTCTTCTAAAACCATTGAAGCATCCTATAATCAAAACAAAAAAACAGTCGATAAAGAGACTACAGTTTCTATTGAAAAAAATGTGGATAAAGATGGTGCTTTTACGATGAAAGTTACCAAAACAACCAAAACCAATACCACATCAGGAAGTAAAACCTCAGAAGAAAAATATACGTATGCGAAAAAAGATGGAAAATTCTATTATGCGATCAATGAAGAAGAATTGAGCGAAAAAAGTGAAACGCTTTGGAACTTAGAAGTTTATGCTTATTTCTATAGTGCCACACCATTGAATCTTCTTACGGGTAAATTTGAAGAATATGACACGATCAAAAGTCATGTTACAAAGTATACGCAAAAAGGTATTAACATTTTCATGCATAGTCAAAATGAAAATGAAGTATATGTATTAGCTAAAGTCATTGGAATGAAAGACATTAGTAGCTATAAAAAAACAACTTCTACCTATCAAGATAATGCACTAAAAAGTACAACAGAAGTGAACTATTCTTTTAAAAAGAAATAATTGAGGAACATTACATGTTAGCGTTAATTACAGGAGCAAGTTCTGGTATCGGTCGCGATATGGCTAGAGTTTTATCTAGAAAAGGATATGACTTAATTTTAGTGGCCCGAAGAAAAGACCGATTAGAAGAATTACAAAAAGAATTCAATACAAAAGTTGAAATTATAACGTTAGATTTGTCTAGCAATGAAAACTGTATTCAATTATTTGAGCAAACCAAAAATCAACCGATTGATTTTGTTATTTTAAACGCCGGTTTTGGTCATTGTGGCTATTTTCATGAAATGGAAATGAACAAACTTACCAATATGATTCAAGTTAATGTTGAGGGACTCTCTATCCTTTTTAGATTATATTTGAATTTAATGGTGGAAAAGAATCATGGTTATATCATGAATGTTGCTTCCGCTGCCGCCTTCACAACCGGACCTTTAATGGCAGAATATTATGCAACTAAGGCCTATGTGTATCAATTAACGCTAGCGGTTTATGAAGAATTACGTAGAATGAAATCCAAAGTACGGGTTTCTGTATTATGTCCGGGACCTGTAAAAACCGAATTTGATGAAGTGGCAGATGTTCGTTTTCAAATGAAATCACAAACGAGTGAATTTGTGGCCCGCTTTGCCATTCAAAAAGCTTTAAAAGGAAAGCTAATTTTAATTCCTTCTAAAAAAATAGCGATAGGAAAGTTCTTTACTCGCTTTGTTAGTGAAAAAACATTAGCAAAAATCGGCTATTCTTTTCAAAAAAAGAAAATGTAGTGAGTTGATAAGCATTTCGTAGCGTGCTAAAATGATGGTTGAATCCCTGCGCCCATAGCTCAGTTGGATAGAGTACAACCCTCCGAAGGTTGGGGTCGCACGTTCGAATCGTGTTGGGCGCGCCATCCAAAGAAAGGAATGATTCGATGAAATTATATGAATCGGCAGAAGACTATTTAGAAAGAATTCTGATTTTAAAAGAGAAAAAAGGCTATGTTCACGCGATTGATATAGCAGAAGATATGCAATTCTCGAAAGCTAGTGTTTCTGTTGCTATGAAAAAATTAAGAGAAAACGGTTTAATTACGGTAGAGAAAGATGGAAAAATTTCTTTAACCGATGAAGGCTATCAAGTAGCGGCTAAAACCTATGAAAAACATCGTATTATTTCTCATGCTTTAATGGCAATGGGTGTTTCGGAAAAACAAGCGCTTACCGATGCTTGTAAAATTGAACACGATTTAAGCGATGAATCTTTTAATGCGATAAAAAATTATATCGAAAATGTTAAGAATAAAAAATAAGCTTCGTCTTGAAGCTTTTTTTTAAGAAGAGATGAGGAAGTTATGATGAAAAAAGTATTAGACTTTATTAGTAAAACATCAAGTGGTATGGCCATTGGTTTATTTGCCACTTTGATCATAGGGACGATATTTAAGCAAATCTTTACTTTAATGAATTTTCAAATTGGTTTAGATATCGCTACCGTTATCATGTCTTTAATGGGTCCAGGCATTGCTTTAGGTGTTGCCCTATCGATGAATAAAAATATGGCACCATTAGAAATTGTTGCTTGTTTCGTATTAGGTGGTATTGCTAGCGCTATTGATTTAAAAGAAGCGACCAATCCAATTCCGACGTTTACTATTGCTGGTGGTAGTAAGAATCCACTTTTAATTTATCTAGTCACCATTTTTACGATTTTGATTGTAAAGTCTTTTTTGAAAAAGAAAACCCCAATTGATATTTTATTAATTCCATTTCTATATTTAGTTATTGGTAGTTGCTTAGGCTTTATTTTAATTTATCCAAGCTATTACTTAATCTATGGTATTGAAAAATTAATTGAAATTTCAATGCCATTAATTCCTATTATTATGTCCATTATTATTTCTACATTAATGGGTATGGTGTTAACAATGCCAATTTCAAGTGTAGCGGTTTGTGTCGCCATTCATATCGGCAATACCCCACTAGCGGCCGGTGCTGCTGTGATTGGTTGTACGGCACAAATGATAGGTTTTGCCGTTCAATCATTACGCGCTAAAAATGGTGTAGGAAAATCATTGTCCATTGGCATTGGTACGTCGATGTTATATTGGCCGAATATTATTAAAAAACCAGCTATTTGGTTACCCACCATTCTTACAAGTTTGATTTTAGGTCCGATTGGTGTATGTCTATTAAAAACAACTTCTACCAGTGCAGGAGCGGGTATGGGAAGCTGTGGACTTGTAGGACAAATTTCTGTTTTAGAAACCATGGGGTATGATAATCCTATGGCGTATATTGCTATTTTTGGTGTACAAATTGTGGGCACCATTTTACTTACTTTATTATTTGATTTTTTATGTAAAGATGTTTTTCATTTTTATAATGACGAAGATTTAAAATTACAAGCATAAATTTTAAAAGACAGGGAAAAATAAAAAAAGACTCAAAAAGAGCAACAAAATTGCATGAATATTACATTAAAATGGCTAGAATGTTGCTAAATGGGCTCAAATATGGTATTTTAAAAGTACAAAAACTCACGGAGGATATGAAAATGAATAAAGTAGAGTTAGTTGAAGTTGTTGCAAGTGAAGCACATCTTACCAAAAAGGATGCGCAAGCTGCTGTAGACGCTATGTTATTAGCAATGGCTGATAGTTTAGCAAGAGACGAAGAAGTTAAATTAGCCGGCTTTGGTAATTTTACAGTTAAAACTCGCGCTGCCCGTAAAGGCGTGAATCCTGCTACTGGTGATACCATCGAAATCCCCGCTAGCAAGGCCATCGGATTTAAAGCCGCAAAAGCTTTAAAAGATAAGGTCAATTAATAAGTAAAAAAAGTGGTGGTGACATCACTTTTTTTGTATGTTGTTCTTTCTTCTTTCATATATAAAAGTGGAGGAACAACCATGAAAGTGTTAATACAAGGTTATAGTGGAAAAACCGGTAGTGAAATCTATCATCTCTTTTTAGAAAAGGGTGTTTCGGTTTTAGGGGCCGATAAAGAAAAAGATATTTCAAATTTTTTTAATGAAGATATTGGATTAATTATTGATTTTTCTTCTTTAGAAGGAACAAAAAAAGCTATACAAATGGCTTTAGAAAAAAGAATTCCTCTTTTAATAGGAACTACAGGATTAAAAGAAGAAGAAATTCAAATATGGGATCAAGAAGCAAAAGAAAAAAAGATTCCCATTGTAATTCTAGAAAATTATTTATTATCTATGAGTTATTTAAAAGCTTTTTTAAAGAAACTTGCGCCAATCTTTCCTTCTATAAAAATAGAAGAAACACATCATATTTCTAAAAAAGATGCCCCAAGTGGAACCGCCTTGTTTTTGAAAGATAGTTTTCCTAGTTCTCAAGATATTGAAATTATTTCTCATCGCGTGAATGAATATCAATATGAGCATCGTATCCTCTTAAGAAACGAGAACGAGGAATTAGAAATTATTCATCATACTTTTCATAAAAAAGCCTATGCGGAAGGCGTTTATGAAGTATTTTTATCATTAGATCAATATCGTCATACCTATGGAGTGATTCGAGAAAGGAAATAAAAATGGAGCAGTGGACGTATTTTCAAGAGTTAGCAACCTTATTTGAAGAAAATGGTTATCATCTTTATATGGTCGGTGGTTCAACACGGGATTTTTTATTGCATAAAGAATCGGATGACTTAGATTTAACCACGAATGCCACTCCAGAAGAAATGTTAACATTTTTAAAAGACGCCCAAACCACTTTTATGCGTTTTGGAACCTTACGCTTATCCACTTCTTTTGGACATGTGGATATCACGACTTTTCGTTTAGAAAAAGGTTATGAAGATTATCGTCATCCTACGAAAGTGGAATTTGTTCGTGAATTAAATGTAGACGCTAAAAGACGAGATTTTACCATCAATGCCATTTATATGGATTTCAATCAAAACATCATTGATCCTTTTAGTGGTCAAGATGATTTAGCTAAAGGTATTATTAAAGCAATAGGGGATCCTTATGTTCGTTTTAAAGAAGATCCTTTACGTATTCTTAGGGCTGTTCGTTTTGCGATGCTTCTTCATTTTGATATAGAAAAAGAAACTCAATTAGCGATGATACAAGAAAAAGCTCTCATTTTAAATATGAACCCACAAAAGGTGGAAGAAGAAGTAAGAAAAATGAAAAAAATATCAAGTACACAATATCTTTCTTTTTTAAAAAAATATGAACTTTTAAATGTACTTGAACCTATCTTAAAGAAGATAGAAAAAAATTAAGTGTTTTTTTATTTTTCTTTATCAAACTATGTTAGAATGAAAAAGATGGTGGTGAAGTAAGATGAAGGATTTATCTTTAATGGGCATTGATATGGAATATGTCCTATTAGAAAATTATAAAAAATTAGGAATAACCGAAACCGAATTAGCGGTTATTTTTATGATTCAACATCTTTTAAAACAAGGAAATACATTGATTACGCAAGAGTTATTAGCGTTAAAAATGACACTTTCAATTCAAGATATTGATCAAGTTTTATCACATTTATTATCGAAACGTCTCATTGAATTTGAAAGCGATAATGGAGAAATGAGAACCACTTTAAAACCATTAGAACTTCGTTTATACCGCGAATTTGAAGTGGCGTTATTAAAAAGAAGAGAAGAATCTTTAGAAAAAGGTTTTGATGCCCAAGTGCAAAATATTTATGGTGTTTTTGAAAAAGAATTTGGTCGCACTCTTTCTCCCGCTGAATTTCAAAAAATTCGGGAATGGATTAGTTTAGGCTATGAAGAAGATGTCATTATTGATGCCCTCCATGAAGCGTTGGACGCTAATAAAAAATCCATCCGTTCCATCGATAAAATTTTATTAAAAAAGACGGCAAGAAAAGATATCCAAAAAGAAGGTTATTCTGCCATTAGTGAAGGTTGGAATAAAGATATCGAAAAGACCATTCAAATTGCCTCTGAAAAATGGGTTAATGATGATGACGAATAAAATAGAAGCCATCACTGAATTCTTTGATGAACTGTTTCCAAATGCGGGTTGTGAACTCATTTATCATCAAGATTATGAACTTGTCATTGCGGTCATGTTGAGTGCGCAGACTACCGATAAAAGTGTGAATCGAGTAACAAGTGTATTGTTTTCTAAGTACCCGACTCTAGTTAGTTTAGCTAATGCAGAAGTGGGGGATATTGAAGATATTATTCATACCATTGGTATGTTTCGCCAAAAAGCCAAACACGTCAAACAAATTGCAATTGATTTATTAACACGCTTCAATGGAAAAGTACCAGAAAGCAAAGAAGACTTAATGACTTTAAGCGGAGTAGGTAATAAAACTGCGAATGTAGTCCGTGCAGAACTCTTTTATTTTCCGGAATTTGCCGTAGATACGCATGTGGAACGCATTGCAAAACGCTTAGGATTAGCGAAAGAAAAAGATAGTGTTACTCAAGTTGAAAAGCGTTTAAAAAAGGTCTTTAAAGAAGAACGATATATATTAACGCATCATCAAATGATTCATTTTGGACGTTATTTCTGTAAAGCAAAAAATCCAAGTTGTGCATCCTGTAAATTAACAGGCTTCTGCCGCTATAAATCAAATTCATAAGGCGTTCCTTGAACGTCTTTTTTGTTTTCAAAAGAAGGAATAATCTTGATTTTTTTAATGCGCTCATCATAAGGAAGAATGAATTTGTTTTCTTTGGTAAAATAAGAGAAGAATTGCTCATCTATTGTATATTGGATTAAAAAACCGCGTTCACCAAAAATCTTGGTGTAATCAAAAACATGCTCTTTTTCTTGATCATAAAGCCATTCAAGCTGTAATTCATTATCGTAAACAAAACCATGGCTTTGATGAATGGTAGGAAAATAAGGATCTTCTAATATTTGGGTGGGTACTTCATTTTCATAAAAATAGCCTTGCATTTGATAATAACTAGGGATATATGCGTTAGGTAAATAATAGCCATCGCAACCTTTGGTTACGGTAACAGGGACTAAGCTAGAAGGCGCTTTTAATCCTTTCTTCTTTAAGCTAATACTTTCCATTACTTCTTGAAAGATAAGTTTAGGTACTTTTCTACGACTATCGCCTTTACTAAAATAGTGATGATCACTTTTTTCGGCGTGATCAAAACCACTCCAAACCGCTAAAGAGTAATCTAAAGAAAAGCCGCAAATCCAACTATCTTTATCACTCGAAAGCGGATAGTTAAGTAAAGAAGCCGCTCTTTCATCATAACCATTCGTTCCTGTTTTCGCACCAATGGCGACATTATTAACGCGAACAACACCAATATGATAATAGTCTTTTTCTACGACTTGAATTAAAGAAGAAGCAATTTGAAAAGCACTTTCTTCACTGACGATTTTTTTCGTAGATAAATCTCGTTGATAAATGATTTCTCCCGTTTCCATATTACGAATATAAGAAATCGTTGAAGGTTTAATATATTGTCCTTTTCTTAATAAAACAGAATATGCTCCTGCTAAATTCGTTGGAGAAGTTCCATACGTCATTCCGCCAATCCCATAAGGGAGAGCAAAAGGACCTTCATCCATTATACCGATATCTTTTAAATGTTGTTCTAAAGCTTTTCTTCCAATTTTCTTTTCGACTTTTTCTAAGGTGTATAAAGCAGAAGTGTTTTTAGAATAACCTAAAGCATCCACTAAAGAAATATAACCAGCATAGGATTTATCAGCATTCTGTACGGTTATTGAAGTATTCGGATACGTATAAGGTGCATCGAGCACGTTAGTAGCGCTATTATAGTGAAGATGTTCAGCCGCTAAAAGATAACCAAATATAGGTTTCATGGTACTTGCGGGTTGTCTTTTTAAATTATAAGCACGATTAAAGATACGAGAGCCATTATAGTTTCTTCCCCCAATCACGCCCACTAAAGCGCCATCTTCATTCCGCACGACACTTGCACCAATTTGTTGATCTTCATCAGTAAAAGTTATGACATTTCCTTTTTGAATTTCATCTAAATGTAATTGTAAAGAACTATCTAAATAGGTATGAATTTCTAAAGGAACTTTATATGGATCTAGGCCTGTATATTCATTAATTTCTTGATAAACGATATCTAAATAACTCTGAAAACGATAAGTAGGTTCTTCATATAATTCACCCGGTTGAATAACGATATCTTCAATTTGTGTAGCGACGACACTTCGATAAACTTTTTCATCAATAAACCCGTATTCTTTCATTTTTTTGGCTACTAAATTTTTGCGATTTTGAATACGATCGGGGTATTTAAAGGGATTATAATAACTTGCTGATTTAACGACTGCTGCTAAAACACAAGCTTCCGGTAAATTGATTAAAGAAATATCTTTTCCGAAGTAACGTTTACTAGCATATTGCACACCAGGAATGGATTGCTCAAAATAAATATAATTAAAATATAAAGTTAATATTTCTTCTTTTGTTAGTTCTTTTTCAATTTGTAAAGCTAAATACGCTTCTTGAATTTTTCTTTTATAGGATTGCTCATTCGTTAAAATCATATTTTTAATAAGTTGCTGTGTAATCGTCGATCCACCTTGCGTAGAAGAGGAGGTGAGATTATGAAGAAATGCTTTAAAAGTCCGTCCGGCATCGACACCAGGATGAGAAAAGAAGTGAATATCTTCTATAGAAAGAAGGGCTTGTACTAAAACAGGTGGAATCTGTTCATAAGTGACATATTCTTCTTTGGTTTCACCAAATACTTCGACTAAGTTTCCTTCTTCATCATAGATGGTACTTTTGGGTTGATTTTTTAAAGAAGCAATGCGAATGGAAGGAACACCTTGTAACGATTTGTAAACAAAAACGCTAGCACTGCTAGCGATTAAAATAACAAATAAAGTACAAAAATAAACAAAAAATTTAAGAATTTTCTTCATGGAAATATACCTCATCCATCGTCTTTAAATAATCTAGACGAGGGGCATAGCCTTGAGGGACGAGGTGACCATTTTTCCGTAAATCTTGAAAAGTAATGGATTTTCTTTTTCCATGCAAATATTGTTCAATAATAAATTTAGCATCGAGAAGATAAATTTCATCATAAAGAACTAAATTGATTAAGAAGAAGGCAATACCGCCTTGTTCTAGCACCATGGAAAGATGCTCAATTTGGTGTGGGTAAATATTGTGAAGCGGAAAGGAAGTCTTTGAGCGACAACTTTTGGCTTCAAAATCAACATACTTTCCTTTATAGACACCATTATAGTCTGTCGTTGATTGCGTTTCAAAATAAGCATCCACAATATGGGCACCACGAGAGTAATCCACTTTTACAATATTAATAGGGGTAGGTCTTTTCGTAATTAACGCTCGATGATTGTCGCGGTAATAAGTATTGCTTTGATTGATATCAAATTCAAAGTCCATACCACGATTTGCAGCACTGGCTAAAACTCGCTTTTCTTTTGGTTCTTGTTTCGGCGCAATAGCGGTTAAACCTTTGCTGCCATTAGGATAGCGAATCATATAGCGTTACCTCCTTAGCTTTCCCACGCTTATTATGCGCAAGATTTATCCGATATATTCATGAAGAGATTGAATAAATTCTACAGAACTTACGTCTTTTCCATCCATTAAGTCTTTAATCGCCCTTTTTACCGGCTCAGGCATGGATTTATAATGCATTAGTAATTTTTTATATTCTTCAAATACGACATCTTTTTGTTCAATCATGGCTTGATAGACAAGTCGTAAATGTTGAGCGTCAGTTAATGGGTCATGTGGTTCACCCACTAAATCGATATGAAATACATTTAAACAGTTAAGTAAAGAAAGAGGATTAGTGTTTTCATCACGAATAAATTGCGAAATCACCATGGATAAATCAATCGTATTTTTAATCATAAATTCACAGAAATCGTGATCAGCATCGGGTGATTGTTCTAAAGATTTAGCTAAAATCCGTAAATCATGCGTACCGAAAGTCATAAAGCAAACACGCGATAAAAAATGTCCACAATACTTTTTGATTTTCTTTAAAGCATCTTTATAACTGATGCCTTCTTTATCTAATAATTCTTGATGAATGCCAGTAAGACCAACGACATAATGACCAATTTTATTTTTAGCTTTTACATAACTTTTAATGCCTTTATAAACTTTTTTAACTTTGTAGTTTTTATCTAAATCCACGCGAACGGCACCAAAAGCAATCATTTCATGAGAGAATTGGGTGCCTTCTAAGTCTAGAAAGATGATGGTTTTACGTTTTCCTATTAATTTAAAAAGACTCTTCATATGTAAAATCCACCTTTCAAATATTTATTATAACATAGATAAGTATAAATGAGCGGAGGAAACTCACAATTTATAGAAAAAAGCATAAGCATAATTGACCCCTATTTTAGGGGTGAAGTGTGAGGTGAAAACGATGAGAAATCAACGTTGTTGCTGTTGTCGCCCTGTCGTACAAGATACCATGCCCCGCTGTGGCGTGGAAGTGGTTTTAGATTCGGATGTTTATTGCACAAAAGTTTGTAATACCGTTACCTTTACCGCTACGGTGGTAAATAACTCCGGTATGACTTTAAACTGCTGTGCTTTAGATTTAAATGTAAATCCATCTTTGTGCATTAATCCTGAGACGATTACATTAAATGGTACGGCGGTAGAAAACGCCAATCCTAACTATGTAAATATTGGTACGGTTGAAGCAGGTGGAACGGCAGTGGTTACTTTCCAAGCTACGGTTATGGAATGTCGCCGTTATATCCGTTCAAAAGTGTTATGCTCCTTTATGGTTTGTTGCTGTTTAGAACCACGCTGCATGAACATACCAAGTAATATTGATTGTATCCAGGTTTGTTGTTGCTGCTGCAATGGCTAGGGACAATAAAAAACGTTAATCTTTCTAGAGGAATCGATTTCGGTCGATTCCTTTTTTGCTAGAAAATATATTTTCTAGAAATAAAAAAAGCTGAAAAATTTTCCCTGTGTATAGGTTGTTTATTCATATGATTTCCTTTATAATATATTCAAAAGAAAGGAAGTTTTTTTATGCCCTTAAAATTCACGCCCAATCTCATACTTAAAGCTAAATTTTCAGGTGTAGAAAAAGGCTATGACCCTCTTGAAGTAGATGAATTTCTTGATGAAATCATCAAAGATTATCAACAATTTACTCCCATTTTAGAGAAAATGGAGGAGCAAGAAGCAACGATTTCTAAACAAAAAGCAGAAATTGAAAAATCAAAAAAAGACCTTCTTGACGCCCAAAGTAAAATCAAAAAAATGGAGGAAGAGCAATTAGATTTAGAGGCAGAACTTTCTTTTCAAAAAAGCCGTATTGAAAAGGCTTTAAAAAAATACCACGAACTTGGTGAAGTGGATACGTTGATTGGCTATTTAAATTATATTGCTGCTTTAGAGACTGAATTAACAGCGATGGGCGGGGATGTAAGAAAATGCAAAGCAAATTGCAACCGTAAAGCCATTCAAATCACCAAAAAAAGTAAATAAAATACCTTCGATCTGGATAATTGCTGATGCCTTGAGCATTAGAGGAAAGTCCATGCTCGCACCATCTGCGATGATGGTAGTGTTTGCGCTAGCGGAAAAAATAACGCTAGGTATATGGGAGCATATAACGGCGAATTAATACCTAAGTTGCTTTGCAATACGGTAAAGATTCTGAAAGTGCCACAGTGACGTAGTTTATTGGAAACAATAAAGTGGAACGCGGTAAACCCCACAAGCGAGAAACCCAAATTTGGTAGGGGAGGTTTTATAGAAGAATTGAATTCTATAAAGCATGCAGCAATGCATAGATAAATAGTTATCCTAGACAAAACATGGCTTACAGGATCGAGGACTCACTAAAAAAGGAGAATTTGCAAAATGAATTTACCCAATAAAATTACAACCTTCCGTATGATTATGGTCGGCGTCATCTTCTTATTATTAGTTGTTAGTTATGGCGCAAATATTGCTTGGCCTGTTTATGGAAGTTTTGATGGCTATCACATTAGTTTATTGAACATTATTGTTTGTGCACTTTTTTTAATCGCTAGCTTTTCGGATTTCTTAGATGGACATATTGCTAGAAAATATAATTTAGTCACGACCTATGGTAAATTCATGGATCCGATTGCTGATAAATTATTAGTGGATGTGCTTTTATTGTTCTATGCTTTACCCATGACTGAATATGGCTTTGGCTTAACGGGCAAAACCGGTGTTCCAATGGTCGTTGTGATTATTATGATTTGCCGTGACTTATGTGTAGATGCGATTCGTTTATTAGGTATGGAAAAACAAGTCGTTATTCAAGCTCGTTATGCCGGAAAAGTAAAAACCGTTTTACAAATGATTGCGTTAACCTGTGTTTTATTAAATAACTTCCCATTTGCGTTCTTCTTGTGGAAGATTAATGTCGCTAATTTGCTATGTTATTTGGCAGGCGTTGCTTCGTTAGTTTCTTTAGTAGATTATTTTGTGGTCAATCGTAAAGTATTTCAAGGTGATGAAAAATGATTGAAAAAGAATTAGTGACCTTGTTAGAAAAAAATAATTTAACCATTGGCTCCGTAGAGTCTTATACAGGTGGTTTATTTGCAGCAACGATTACGGGTGTTCCTGGCGCTAGTAAAGTATTTCCCGGTTCTATTGTTACCTATGCAAATGAAATCAAAGAGAAACTAGTGGGAGTGAAAGAAATAACTATTCATCAATATGGCGTGGTTTCTAAAGAAGTTGCGCAAGAAATGGCGGATGGCGGAAGAGAAAAATTAGGCGTTGATATTTGCGTTTCCTTTACGGGAAATGCTGGTCCTACCGCTTTAGATCGCTTACCGGTAGGTAGAGTGGTCATTGGTATTTCTACAAAGCCAAAAACCATGGTATATGAACTACAATTAGATAATTGTGATCGTAATCGTATTCGCGAAATATCCGTAGAACAAGCCATGAAATGGGTTATGGAATATATTCGCACCAATGAATAGGAAAAATCGTTCTTAACGCGTATATAAAAGAAGAAAGGAAAGAAGTATATGGCACAAGATAAAATGAAAAGTAGAGAAGAAGCATTAGAAGATGCTTTGAAAAGTATTGAAAAAATTTATGGTAAAGGCTCGGTAATGAAATTAGGTGATCGTCCTACCGTGGACGTTGATTCCATTCCTACAGGCTCTTTATTATTAGATAACGCTTTAGGTATTGGTGGTTACCCTAAAGGAAGAATTATTGAAATTTTTGGTCCTGAATCTTCTGGTAAAACAACCCTAGCGTTACACGCAATTGCCGAAGCTCAAGCGAAAGGCGGAAGAGCAGCGTTCGTCGATGCTGAACACGCCATTGACCCCGTATATGCCAAGCATTTAGGTGTGAATGTGGATGAATTAATTCTTTCACAACCCGATAATGGAGAACAAGCTTTAGAAATCGTGGAATTATTAGCGAAATCTAATGCGATTGATATTATCGTCGTGGACTCCGTTGCCGCTTTAGTGCCACAAGCTGAAATTGAAGGCGTCATGAGCGATAATCAAGTGGGTTTACAAGCACGTTTAATGTCCAAAGCGATGCGTAAGCTTGCTGGTGTTTTAAATAAATCTTTATGTACGGTCATCTTCATTAACCAATTACGTGAAAAAGTGGGCGTAATGTATGGTAACCCAGAAACGACGACTGGTGGTCGTGCGTTAAAATTCTATGCTTCGGTTCGTATTGATATCCGTAGAGCAGAAGTCATTAAAGATGGTACCGATATTATTGGTAACACCGTTAATATTAAGATTGTTAAAAATAAAGTTGCGCCACCATTTAAGACATGCAAAATCGATTTAATCTATGGCGAAGGTATTTCTCGCTATGGTGAAATTCTTGATTTAGCGGTTGACCTTGGACTGGTTAAAAAATCGGGAGCTTGGTATGAATATAACGGCGAAAGAATGGGCCAAGGAAGAGAAAACGCAAAAGATTACTTAAAAACGAATCCTGCTATTTATGAACAACTCCATCAACAAGTCCGTGATAGCATGATGAGCAAAAAAGAAGAAACTTTATAAAAAATAACTCACATTCATTGTATTTTGGGTGTGAGTTTTTTTGTAGCAATATGGTTGCAAATGGGACACTTCTCTTGACTTTTATGCCATAGAATGGTACATTACTAGCGGTAAAGGAGCAAGAATTTTTTATGGCGCGTAAAGCAAGAGAAAAAAGTCCAGTGGGAATTTATTCCATTCAAATCAAATCTTCTTTATATACCTTTATAAAAGAAGACCATATTTTGTTCATGGATACTTTAACTGCATATGAAGGTTATTCGATACTTTCATACTTTTTGTCTCCTAATTTAATTACCTTTGTCATTCAAGAAAAAGATTTGACATTAGAGCAAGTAATGCGCAAAGTCATGGTGAAGTTTGTCATGGCATTTAAAAAGAAACATGATATTCATACCGAGATTTTTCGTGAAAGATATTCATCCGCTCCTGCCTTATCGTTAGAGGATGCTTATGGTATGTTAGGAAGCATTCAAGCCCTTTATAAGAATCATAAGAAAAAGAAAGATGTCATTACTGCACCTTTTGATTTTCAAGAAGATCCTTATATTGATCATAGTTTTTATCTAGAGCATTTTTCCTCTTATGAAGATTATGACCAAAAAATACATGCTTTAAATCATAGTTCAAGAATCAAAAATCGTCTTTCTGATGAAGAATTAAAAGAATTATTAAAGGTCATGTATCAAATTGATCCGAAAACGATGAATCAGTTGCCCAAAAACATGGTCATGCAAATTTTAGGCGGTATCTTAAATTTTGCAAAAGTGAGTGCTCGCCAAATCGCACGGGTAACCACCTTACCGGTTCGTTGGCTTTGGCAAGTAACGAAACAACTCACCAAGCCACAATGGCAAAAAACAGAAAAGAAAGTAAAGAAGGAAATTCAAGATGGGAAGAAAAGAAAAAAGCCAATCAAAAAAGAAGCCTAATTCTACATCTAGTTCCATTATCATAGAAGAAAAAGTAGCTGAACCTAGCGAAGATATACATGAAGAAAAGCCAGTAGAAGAGAACAAGGAAGAAACGAAGAAGAAAAAAGAAAAGAAACCGATTCGTATCAGTTCAATTCTTACCATGGCTGGCGTAGTTACTTTAGGTATTGTCAGTGGTTCTGCTATCGGACTATGGTTGAAAAACAACAATCAAGCGTCTAGTGGCCCAAGTGTGGATCCTGGAGCATTAGAAGATGAAAAAAATCAAATTTCTACGAAATGGAAAAACGCTCAAGAAAAAGGTTTAGATTATTATGAAACCTTTACGCCAATTGAAATGGCCCAAATTGCGATGATGAATTTGGAACAAGATGAATATATCGCGGAAAGTAATGGTAAGACCGCAGCGGGAAGTTTATCTACACAAAATATTACTTCCATCAAAGCGCGCTTTAAAAACAAGGCATATTTTGAAAATATCTCTTTTGGCGAAGCGGCGATTGTGGGAAAAGTTGAAGTTGGAAAGCGTTATATCGGTGTGGGAGATAACATTACTTGGTATAGTTTCGATAAATTATCTTTAAAAGGAACAGAGAAAAAGACGGAAGTTCCCGTTTATCTTGCTACTTATAAAGATAAGGCAAACGAAATGACAAGTGAGGAATTTGAAGAAAAGTTTGGTAATCCTTTAGATGGACCAACCGATTATATTATTTCTTCTGAAACGTTAGATGAAAGTGAAGAAGTTTCAGTGAAAGAAAAAGAAGGCGAAGACCAAATTGTTATCCGCTTTAATTTATTAGATTCAGCCGCTGCTAAATATAAAAAGAAAATTAAAGCGACAGAAGATAAAGTGTCGCAAGTGAATGGTTTTAATTATATTCGTATTACTTGCACGCTTTCTAAAGATTTAAAAATGAAAGAATTTTATGTGGAAGAGCAATACAAGATGGTTGCTTTATCCATTCAAAGAGTAACATGTACGGCGTTTCTTCGCTCTACATATTACTACGATGTCAGTGAAGATGATTTACCTACATCCGTTGAAGAATATAAGTTTAGGGGTGATGTTCAATGAAACGAATTGTACTTTATTTAATTACCTATGCTTGTGTAACTACTACAGTTGCTGGTGTAGTACAAATTGAAATTCATAAAAAACCGGGAGGAGGAAACACTTCTCCAAGTTCTACTATACGTCCAACGACGTCTACACCCAATGATGGCAACGATGATTTTGTAGAAACACCGGTAATGAAGTTTATTTCTAGAGCCATGGAGGCGAAAGCGGTAGACTTAGACGCCAATGTAAAAATTCAAAAAGAAAACGAAACATTTCTCGTTCATATTGATGGAGAAGTCAATTATGAAGATTTGAATAATATTAGCGTTTCCGCTAATCTAGATGTTGATTCTTCTTTTGTAAAAACTAGTGCAGAAATTGCTTATTTTACACCATATGCCTATGTTTCTAATGATTTTATCCATGCTAAAGTAGAAACGAATGATTTTATAGCAGGAGTAAAAGAATTACTTCCTATCCTTGCTCCGGATATGAATATCAATTTAGAAGATAGTCCATTCTCTAATATCTCTACCGATGAAATTTTAGCGAATCTCCAAAATATGGATTTTAAAGAGACTGGAGATAATTTATTAAAAGGAACATTAAGCATTCCCAATATTGCCGATGTTGATTTATATTTAGACCAAGATTGTAGTTTAGTAAAAGCAGAAATCCCTCAATTAACGTTTGAAGGAATGAATATCTCCTTAGTAGCGGATACGGAATTCTTAAAGGAAAGCACGATTGCTTCCCCTGAAAAAAATCAAGTTTTTGATGATTATACGGATTTAATCCATGTCGTAAAAAATGCTTACGACTTAGCGAAACAAAAACAATTCTCTTTATCCCTTGATGCAGAAGTGAAAAAAGATGATTGGTCGACTTCTGTTAAAGCGAATACAATCTTTGATTTAAGCAACAATTCTTATTACGCAGACGCTAATGTGCAATATAACGATAAGAAACTTGACCTTTCTATGCTTTATGATCAAAGTGCAATTTATTTCTCTTTGAATGATTTATTAAAAGGTCGTTTATCGGGAGATAATTTAACAAGAATTAAAGATATTGTTAAAGAAAAATTACCAGAAAGCGAAGAAGGAACTTCTTTTATTCAAGAACAACTCAATAAAATTTTAGAACGAGAAGAATTCCAACGTATTCTAAATATGAATGTGAATGATATTCTTGGAATATTCAAAAACATCTCTTATCAAGTAGATGAAGAAAATGAAACCAAGAAGAATTTACTCATTCAAGTGGATGCGAATGAATGGTTAGAAGGTAACGGAAATTTAAATATTGCCGTTAACTTAGAAAATCAACAAATCCGCTCCTTATCCATTGAAAACTTAAGCTACCAAGGTTATTTCTTAAATGCCAAAGTTCAACTCAATGATTTTGAAGAAATGCCACAAGTTCAAGAAAGTGATTATCAAGATTACGCACCGGTTTTAACGATTTATGATGAAGTGATGCGTTTAAGCAAAGAAACCGAATTTGGTTTCGATGTAGATATGCATTTCCAAAACGGAGATAAAAAATATCAAGTAAAAGGCTTTGTTCAATTCGCTTTACATGAAAAAGTTGAAGATAACTTAGCGTATGTTGAACTTACCATTAACGATGGAACCAAAGAGCATTCACTGATTATGGATTACCGCGGACAAACGATGTACTTTGCTTATAACAATAAATTATTTGCTTATATGCAAGTTTCTACATTAAAAGACATGATTGGCCAAATTAAAGATTTGTTCAATGATAAAGATCCACTTTTAGATGGTATTCATGCTTTATTACCAGATGAAAGCGAATTATCCGTTATCATACAAATTCTTAATGGTGATTATTCTAAAGTCTCTTTGGATTTATTAAAAGAAGTCTCTATTGAACAAGAGCAAGCACATATCGTATTATCAAAAGAAATTTTAGGCAGTAAGAGTGATATTGATATTACCGTTGGTTATCAAAATGATTCCTTAACTTCCTTAAAACTTCAAGATTTAACTATAGGCGGAATTACGATGAACTTGCAAGCCGGCTTTAGTCATTATGATGAAAGCAAACGTTTAAGCGATGAAAATCATTATCTTGATTTAAATACTTTAAACATTCTCTTACGTTTAGGCATTAATACAATGCATCAAAAATATTATCACTTAAGAGGAAATGCTGAAATTAAAGTGCTTGCAGAGGACTTAAATATCCCACTAGATTGTTATATTCTCAATGACAATGGCGATGTGAGTCTTATGATTAACTTTGAAGATATTCCAGTTATCGCTTTAGTCAATACTTTACCGGCAGGTATGAGAGCAAATAGCACGAATTTGCTTTCTTATAATAAGAGTAGTAGTGGTCGTAACGCTCAAATCTATATTCATGATGGCTTTGCTTATATCTACCGTGAAGAAACGGTAAAATTCACAATTTCTAAAGCTGAACTTTATCAAAAAGAAATTAAAGTCACAACGGAAGAATTTATGAATAATATTTTCTCTTACTTATTTGATAATGTAATGGGAATGAAAGATAGTATTTCTTCGGCAATAAAAGATTCCATGACAATGCCACCTGTAGAAGAAATGAAATTTGACGAATTGATCAATGATATGTCTTATCAAGAAAGTGAAAAGCAATTTAACTTCGATTTGAATATGTCAGCGATTACGGGAAATGATAAAATTACTTCTACCAATATTGCCATTACTCATGCAACAACGGATGGAGTAGAACATCTTTCAACAGCAAGTATGAATATGAAAATTTCTGTTGTTGTTTCTATTGATGTTAAAGTGAATTTACATATTGAAGATTATGGTACTTCATTTGATGAAAATGAGAAAATATCCAGTTTCTGTGAGGCTTATCCTTACCAAACCGGGGAATTGTTTGTTTCTCATCATTAGTAAATGATAAATGATGAAACTAGGCTCTACAAATTGAGCCTAGTTTTTCTTTGAAAATAGAACAAAAAATAATCATTTTTACTTTTATAAAGTAAGACTTTTTGCTATAATAACAATGTGTGAGGAACACAACCTTGTATCATAGATTTCAAAAATCCATTTCAGGTGAAAACCTATAATAATAAAATTTGGAGCAAAAGAATATATACCTACAGGGAAACTATGGCAGTTTTATGCTATCGTAGTGCCGTCTTTTGGGCGGAGTACGACTTTTTATAAGTCGCTTTTTTAACGATAAATAATCGCATGTCAAGAAAGGAGAAAACAATGATTATTTTACAATCAAGCACCATGACAACATGGGTTGCTATTTTATGTATGGTAATTGCCTTAGCGTTAGGCATTGCCGGAACCTTACTCATTCCATTCTTTAAAGTGAAATCTTCATTAAAGAAGGGTGATAAGATTATTAAAGATGCAGAGTCAAAAGCGGACCATTTAATTAAAACCGCACAACTAGATGCCAAACAAAATGCATATGAAATTAAGATGGATGCGGAAAAAGAAATCAAAGAAAAGAAAGCTGATTTAGCCGCACAAGAAAACAAACTCTTACAAAGAGAACAAGGCATTGATCGTCGTGATATCGCTCTTTTAGCTAAAGAAACATCCTTAGAGGAAAAGAATGATGCTTTAGCCAAGAGAATGAAAGAATTAGATGCTAAAGAAAAACAATTACAAGAAAAAATTGATTCCATTATTGCTGAATTAGAGAAAGTTTCTAATATGTCCGTAGGAGAAGCAAAAGAAGAAATCTTTAAACGTGTTGAAAGTAAAATTTCTCGTGAATTAGCGGCCTTCATCAAAAACAAAGAAGAAGAAGCAAAAGATAATGCGGATCAAGCCGCAAGAGAAATCCTTTCCTTAGCTATTTCCAAATATTCTCAAGAAGTCACTACCGAAAGAACCGTTTCCGTCGTCGCTCTTCCAAGCGATGAAATGAAGGGTAGAATTATTGGACGTGAAGGACGTAATATTCGTTCCTTAGAACAACTCTTAGGCGTTGATTTAATTATCGATGATACTCCAGAAGTGATTACGATTTCCTGCTTTGATCCCATTCGTAGAGAAACCGCTCGTCGCGCTTTAGAAGCTTTAATTAAAGACGGAAGAATTCAACCAGGACGTATTGAAGAAGTCGTAGAAAAAGCCAAACTTGAAGTTCAAGAATCCGTTCGTAAAACCGGACAAGAAGTCGCTTTCAAATTAGGCCTTCCACGTATTAATAAAGAATTATTAGATTATGTGGGTCGTTTAAAATACCGTACGAGTTATGGTCAAAACGCCTTAGACCACTCCATTGAAGTCGCTTATCTTTGTGGCATCATGGCAGCAGAATTAGGCTTAGATCAAAACTTAGCGAAGAGAGCGGGTCTTCTCCATGATATTGGTAAAGCCGCTGACTTTGAATTAGATGGTAGCCACGTCGAAATCGGTGTTCGTTTAGCGAAAAAATATGGTGAACCAGAAGTCGTTATTAACGCGATTGAATCTCACCATGGTGACGTACCTGCTAAATTCATTATCTCTACCTTAGTCGCTGCTGCTGATACATTATCCGCAGCTCGTCCGGGTGCCAGAAGTGAAACCTTAGAAAATTACGTACAAAGAATCGAACAACTTGAAACGATTTGCAAATCTTATGAAGGCGTCAGTCAATGCTTCGCCATGCAATCTGGACGTGAAGTTCGTATCATGGTTGTCCCTGAAAAGATTGATGACTTAGCCGCTTATAAACTCGCTCGTGAAATTCGTGAAAGAATTGAAAGTGAAATGACTTATCCAGGTCAAATTAAAGTTTCTGTTATTCGCGAAATGCGCGCAGTTGAATTAGCAAAATAAAAGATAAATAGGGCCACTTGGTCCTATTTATTTATTCTTAACGAAGGAGGAAGATATGATGAAAATACTATTCATTGGTGATATTGTTGGAAAAAGTGGAAGACAAATCGTAGGAAAATATCTTCCTGACTTAATTAAAAAATATCAAATTGATTTTGTTATTGCAAATGGCGAAAACGCTACGCATGGGAAAGGCTTAATTGAACATCACTATGAACAATTATTAAAAACTGGTATTGATGTGATTACATTAGGCAATCACTATGCTTCTAAAAATGAGATTCAAGATTATATTGAAGGCGCGGACTGCTTAATTCGTCCTTATAACATTTTAAAAGAATTCCCTGGTGTCGGTACCGCTGTTTATGAGGTGAATGATATTCGTATTCGTGTTACTAATTTATTAGGCCGCGTATTCATGCAAGAAGAAGTGAAAAATCCTTTTGATGCTTTAAATGAAATTATTGAAAATGAAGAAAAGGCCGAAATTCATATCGTTGATTTCCATGCCGAAGCCACTTCTGAAAAACAAGCTTTAGCGTGGGCGTTTGATGGAAAAGTAACAGCAGTATTAGGAACGCATACTCATGTTCAAACCCATGATGAACGCGTGTTAAAAAATGGTACGGCGATGATGTGTGATGTCGGTATGTGTGGTCCTTATAATGGAATTTTAGGCGCAAGCCGCGATATCATGATTGAAAGAGCGTGGCATGATACCATGTTACGTTATGATGTAGAAAAAGAAAAAGGTGCTATTTTATCCGCTGTCGTTTTAGATGTGAATGAAGAACTTGGCACCACGAACTCGATAAAATCAATTTCTATCGTTGATGAACATATTTAATTACTTCCCCTCATAGATTTTTTTAGAGGGTAAAAATATGATTCAAACGATGAAAGTTAGAAAAGATTCAAATGTTAACGCAGTAGCGGGATCGATTGCGAACATTCTTAGAGAACAAGATTCCATTGAAGTGCAAACGGTAGGAGCGGGTGCTTTAAATCAATCGGTAAAAGCCATCACCATTGCGCGTGGCTTTTTAGCGCCATCGGGCATTGATTTAATCGTCACACCATCCTTTCAAGAAGTGAAAATTGAAAATGAAATGAAAACCGCTATCCGTTTAAAAGTAGAAAAAAGAAATATGTAACGTAGAAAAAAGGAAGGTAAGAAGTCATGAAAGGTTGTATCATCAAAAGCAAACCATCTCTTCAAGAAGCAAGAAAGAGAAACAAACAAGAAGCAACAGTCATTCAAAGAAACGATTTCGTTATTACGACTTTTATGAAAGAAAAGGCGCAAGGACGAAAATATTATATTCGTACCTATGGATGTCAAGCCAATGTCCGTGATGAAGAAACCATGGCGGGTATGTTAGAAATGGCTGGCTTTACGAAAGCTGAAACGCCAAAAGACGCCGATATCGTTATTTTAAATACCTGTGCGGTAAGAGAAAACGCGGAAGAAAAAGTCTATGGTGAAATCGGACAATTAAAAGGGTTAAAGAATCAAAAGAAAGACATGATTATTGCTTGTTGTGGTTGTATGATTCAAGAAGCCCATATCGTTGATAAAATTGAAACTTCTTATCGTTATGTGGATTTGCTTTTTGGTACCCACAATATTCAAGACTTACTTTCCCTTTTAGAAGAAGTTTATCGTGAACAAAAGCGAGTGATTGCGGTTGAATCCAAAAGTGGAGAAGTCATTGAAAATCTTCCTTCCACACGTTTAGATAGCAAAAAAGCTTTTGTAAATATTATGTATGGTTGTGATAAATTCTGTACGTACTGTATTGTTCCTTATACCAGAGGAAAACAAAGAAGCCGTACCTTAGAAGATATTCTTTTAGAAACCGAAGATTTAATCAAAAAAGGTTATCAAGAGATTACGTATTTAGGACAAAATGTCAACGCTTATGGAAAAGATTTACCCGATGGTGTATCGTTTAGCACACTTTTAGAAAAAGCGGCGTTAATGGAAGTACCACGGATTCGTTTTACCACTTCTCATCCTTGGGATTTTAGTGATGAAATGATTCAAGTGATTGCCAAATACCCAAACATCATGCCCGCGATTCATTTACCCGTTCAATCCGGTAATGATGAAATCTTACAAAGAATGGGTAGAAGATATACGTCCAAACAATATTTAGAACTCGTGGAAAAAATGAAAAAAGCGATTCCAAATTTAGCGCTTTCGACGGATATTATTGTGGGTTTCCCAAACGAAACGGAAGAGCAATTCTTAGATACGTTAAAAATGGTACATGCCGTTCAATATGATAGTGCCTTTACCTTTATTTATTCTCCTCGTGTCGGAACACCCGCTGCGAAAATGGAAGATAATGTTACCGATGAAGAAAAACATAACCGCTTCGATCGTTTAGTAAAAGCGGTGGAAGAAGAAGCTACGAAAAAAGCAGAAGCCATGGTAGGAAAAGTGTATGATGTTTTAGTTGATGGTGTTTCTAAACGGAATAAAGATGTCTTATCCGGTTATACCGATACCAATAAACTCGTTCACTTTAAAGGTGATTTATCCTTAGTCGGTAAAATCGTCAAAGTGAAAATCATCGAATCGCATTTATATTCCATGTTAGGAGAATTAGTGCAATGAAAAGTTTTGAAGAAGCTTTAAAAGAAGTAAAAGATTCGCTTTATCATCAAAAAGAAGTCGAAACTTATTTTGCTTTAAAAGCGGCAATTCAAAATAATGAGGCGCTTCAAGAATTAGAAAAAGAGATTAATTTTACAAAAAGACAACTCACACTTTCTATTAACGATGAAGAAAAACATCGCGCGATGAAAGAACGATATTTATCGCTTAAAAGCCAATATGAAAATCATCCTTTAGTGCAAAATTTCTATATCGTCAAAGAAGAACTCTACGATTTATTAATGCAGATGAAGAACATTTTAGAAAAGTGATACAAAGTCACCTTGTTTCATATATTGAAATGAGGTGATTTTTTTGTTTCGAGAAATTATTGTGAAAACGATGATTGGTAAAGGAAAATATAACGGGTTAGAAACGCAAAAAATAACTTTACCAGAAGCGGCAAGTAAAACATTAGGCTGCTGGATTATTAATCATCAATTTGATACCGAAGAGAGTAAAAGAAATGTGGTCATTAAAGGACAATTTGATGTGCAACTTTGGTATGCGACGGATCACGACCAAAAGACCAATGTGTATAATGAAACGATTCCATTTTTTGGGCAATGTCAGATGTCGTGGAGAAAATTAAAAACGGTAGGAAATGAAACTTGGATTCACGTGCACGTCGTTAAATATCCTACGGCCATATCGATGTCTTTAGTGGATGAAAAAACGGTCGAAATTCAAATTGAAAGCGCCTATATTATCGATGCATTTTCTGACGCAATTGTAACCGTAGACTGTAAAGAAGATGACGTTGATGATAGTGATTTAGATGAAGAAATTATTATGAATGTCAATCCTCATTATTTAGAAGAGAAAAAATAAGAATTTTCATAAAAAGTGCCGTTTCTGCGGTGCTTTTTTCGTATTTAATCTCATTTTGAATGCTTTGTTAATAAAATGAAAATGAATGTGATTTTATGAAAAAACTAAGCAAAGAAAGAAAAAAGAATAAAGAAAATTTTCATTTTATCTTCTCTATAAAATCGCTAAAAACTATGATATCATATATACATATATATGATTTAGTTTTGAGGTGATTTCATGACCAAGCCAAAATATACGCCAATGATGATGCAATATTTAAGTATTAAAGAGAAACATCCAGATACTTTAATTCTCTTCCGTTTAGGCGACTTTTATGAATTATTTTTTGATGATGCGAAAATTGCTAGCCGTGAACTTCAGTTAGCGTTAACTGGAAAAAATGCAGGTGCTGAAGAAAAAGTTCCGATGTGTGGAGTTCCACATCACGCCATTCAATCCTATATTTCTAAATTAATTCAAAGAGGCTATAAAGTCGGTATTGTAGAACAATTAGAAGATCCCGCTTTAGCAAAAGGTATTGTGGAAAGAGACGTTGTTCAAATTATCACACCAGGCGCGAATATGAATTTAGCGGATTCCGATAATAACTATATTGTCGCTGTCGATGAAACGGACTTAAATTATGTAATTGCGTACGCCGATTTATCAACAGGCGAAACCAACGTCATGAATGTAGAGCACGACTGGACTTCTTTAATTAGTGAATTGGATAATTTATTAACTAGAGAAATCGTCGTCAGTTCTAATTTCTCTAAAGAAACATTAGAAGAAATCACGAACAAAAGGAAAATTCTCGTATCCTATGAAGATGATGATCAAATCGAATTAGAATTTGAAGATTTATTAAGTGAAGTCCAAGATTTATATCAAATGAAAGCAGTTGTGCGTTTACTTCATTATTTACGGAGAACGCAAAAAAGAGAACTCGATTATTTTCAACAAGTGCATGTTATTAAATCCTATCGCACTTTACAAATCGATTCCTTCTCTCGTTTAAATCTTGAATTAGTAAGAACCATTCGTAGTGAAGAAAAATATGGTTCTTTATATTGGTTATTAGATCATACTAAAACCGCTATGGGTGGCCGTTTATTAAAGCATTGGATTCAAAAACCATCGAGTGACTTAGAAGAAATCTTATCACGTCAATCTATGGTCACTTCTTTAATTGAACACTTTATGAAACGTGAAGAACTCATTCGCGCTTTAGATGCTGTTTATGATTTAGAACGGTTAATCGCGCGTATTAGTTTTGGTAACGCCAATGGTCGTGATTTACTTCAATTAAAAACATCTTTAAAAGCCGTTCCGGTTTTAAAAGATATTTTAAACGAATTTGAAAATGAGAATTTAAAGAAAATCGCTTCCTCCATGGATGCTTTAGAAGATATTGCTTCGTTAATTGAAAAAGCGATTCGTGAAGATGCCCCGATTACCATTAAAGAAGGTGGCATTTTCTTACCCGGTTATAATAAAGAATTAGATGAACTCATCGAATTATCGCATGGTGGAAAATCCTGGGTTGCTGAATTAGAAGCCAAAGAAAGAGAAAGAACGGGTATCCGAACCTTAAAAGTTGGCTATAACCGTGTCTTTGGTTATTATATTGAAGTCTCTAAAGGTGCAAAAGATTTAATTCAAGACGATTGGGGCTATGAAAGAAAACAAACCACGATTAATGGTGAACGTTTTATTACCCAAGAATTAAAAGAAAAAGAAGCGTTAATTTTAAACGCGGATGAAAAGAGAATGAAATTAGAATATGACTTATTCTTAGAATTAAGAAAAGTCATTCAAAATGTCACGCGAAAGATTCAAAACTTAGCCAATCAAATCGCTAAAGTCGACGTACTTGTTTCTTTAGCAGAAGTCAGTGCTGGCGCCGGTTATGTTTTACCCACCTTTAATCAAGAACGCCGTGTGTATATTGAAAAAGGTAGACACCCCGTTATTGAAAAAGTTATGAAGAAAGATTGCTTCGTCGCCAATGACGTTAACCTTCCTTCTAGTAACGACGTTTTATTAATTACTGGCCCGAATATGGGTGGTAAATCGACCTATATGCGTGAATTAGCGTTAATTGTGATTATGGCACAAATTGGATGTTACGTTCCCGCTAAAAAAGCCGATTTAATGGTCTTTGATCAAATCTTTACCCGTATTGGTGCTTCGGATGACTTAGTTTCAGGACAATCGACTTTCATGGTCGAAATGAGTGAAGCCAATCACGCCTTACGTCACGCGACTGAAAACTCTTTATTAATTTTTGATGAAATTGGTAGAGGTACGGCAACCTTTGATGGTATGGCGTTAGCGCAAGCGATGATTGAATATATTACCTCTAGAATTCATGCCAAAACCATGTTTTCTACCCACTATCACGAATTAACAAGTTTAGAGCAAGAAATCCCATTATTACGAAATGTGCATGTTTGTGTGGCCGAAGACCAAGACCACGTCACTTTCTTATATCAAGTGAAAGATGGTGCTATGAATAAATCTTATGGTATTAATGTTGCTCGTTTAGCGCATCTTCCCGATTTACTTTTAGAAAGAGCAAAAGAAATCTTAGAAGTATTAGAAACAAGAGAAATTCCTAAATCAGAACAAGTGTTAAAACCAAGAGAAGAAAAAGAAGAAGCATGGATTCAAGAAGTTCGTCATATTGATCCTTTAGCAATGACTCCATTAGAAGCTTTAAATTTCTTATACGATTTAAAGAAGAAAATGAAGTAGGTGATCATCGTGAGTAAAATACAAGTATTAGACACATCATTAGCGAATATGATTGCGGCTGGAGAAGTCGTAGAACGTCCAAGTAGTGTCATTAAAGAACTCGTTGAAAATAGTATTGATGCTGGAGCCACTCGAATTACTGTCTCTTTAAAAGATGCAGGAAGAACGTTAATTTACGTTGAAGATGATGGTGAAGGTATGGATAGAGAAGATGCGATTTTAGCGTTTAAACGCCACGCTACAAGTAAAATCCATTCTGCTTTTGATTTATTCCGCATTAAAACCTTAGGCTTTAGAGGTGAAGCTTTACCTTCTATTGCTTCCGTTAGTCGTTTAACTTTAACGACGTCCAGTGGAAGTGGAGTAGGAACAAAAATTACCATTGAAGATGGAAATCAAGTCGTCGAAGATGCACCTTTAAGAAAAGGTACGCAAATTGAAGTTGAAGAATTATTTTATAACACCCCAGCGCGTTTAAAATATTTAAAGAAAGATTATACCGAAAATGCGAATAGTTTAGAAGTGATGACCCGTATCGCTTTAGCACATCCTTCTATTGCTTTCCGTTTCTTTATTGATGATAGAGAACAATTCCATACCAATGGAAGAGGAGAACTTTTAGAAACCATTGCGCAAATCTATGGTTATGAAGTCGCTAAACATATGATTCCTTTCTCCTTTACGCATAATGATTTTCGTGTGCATGGTTATTTAGGAGAACCGGAATTAGCTAAATCAAGCCGCTATTACATGATTACGTTATTAAATGGAAGAAACGTGTATATGCCGAAAGTGCAGAATGCGATTAATGATTCTTATCATGATTTTATTCCTCCAACCCGTTATCCTTTTGTGATTCTTTCTTTAGATATCGATTGTGCTTTAGTGGACGTCAACGTTCATCCTTCTAAAAAAGAAGTGCGTTTTTCTAAAGAAGAAGAACTTCGTTTAGCTTTATTAGAAAAAATTCCGCTTGCGTTACGTAAAGAAAGTAAATTACATGATGCCGCACTTCCTAGAAAAATGATCGTGGAAGAAGAACCTATCGTTAAAGAAGAAGAAAAGAAAGCCGAACAGCTCTTTTTCTTAAAAGAAGATGAAAAAGAAACGCCTTCTTTAGAACCGGCTTCAACACCTACTTTTTCTCATGAAGAAAGAAAAGAACCCGATACTTTTGCTTTTAAAGAAGAAAAACCAATAGAAAACAAAGAAGAAATAAAAGAAGAAATTTTTGAAAATAAAGAAGAAACGAAAGAACCTCGTCCTCATTTACGCGCTTTAGCGCAGATGCACCGCACCTATATCATTGCGGAAGATGATGAAGGTGGCTTCTATTTAGTGGATCAACACGCCGCTTATGAACGCATTAATTATGAAAAGTTTCAAAAAATCTTTATGTCTAAATTAGAAGTGCATGAACCGCTTGTCCCGCAAGTGATTCAACTTTCTTTAAGCGATGATGCGCTTTTTACCGATGAGAAAAAAGCCCTTTTATCGAGTATTGGTTTAGAATTTGAAGGCTTTGGTTTACATGCTTATAAAGTGGTGCAAGTGCCTTCTTGGCTTAAAGAAGCGGATGAAAAAACTTATATTGATGAATTATTAGAACAAGCATTACATGAAGATAAAATGGATGTGGCTAAGATTCGTACCCATGCAATCGCTACGATGAGCTGCAAAGCTTCGATTAAAGCGAATGACTATTTAAATCTAGCAGAAATGCAATATGTTTTAGATACGTTATTTACCTGCGAAAACCCAACCTGTTGTCCCCATGGACGTCCAACCATTATTCATTTTACTAAATACCAATTAGAGAAACTCTTTAAGAGGACCGGGGTATGATGATTTTAATCGTAGGTCCTACGGCAAGTGGGAAAAGCGCGTTAGCGTTAGAAATCGCTAAAAACTTCCAAGGTGAAATTATTAATGGGGATGCATTTCAAATCTATCAAGAATTTGATATTGGAACGGCCAAACCTACTTTAGAGGAACGGTCTATTGTTCCCCATCATTTATTTGATTTTGTTTCTCCTACTAGTCATTTTTCACCGAAAGAATATCAAACTTTAGCAAGAGAAAAAATTGAAGAAATTTTAAAAAGAAATCATTTCCCCATTATTGTAGGTGGTTCAGGAAATTATCAAAAAGCGACGCTTTATGATTATCAATATGAAGAATATGTGGATCCCGATATGTCTAAATATGATAGTTATACCAATGAAGAACTCTATGCTGAACTTTTAAAGGTGGATGAAGAAGCGTGTAAAAAGATTCATCCGAATAACCGTAAACGCGTTTTACGCGCTTTAATGACCTATATAGGAACGGGAAAAAGAAAAAGTGAAATAGAAAACGAGCAAGAGCATAAAATGCTTTATGATTGCTTAATTATTGGTATTGATATGGATCGTGATTTGCTTTATCAAAAGATTGATGAGCGCGTCATTCAAATGATGGACCAAGGCTTAGAAAAAGAAGCGCACACGTTATATCAAAAATATGGAAAAGACATTCAACCATTCCAAGCAATTGGTTATAAAGAATGGATCGATTATTTTGAAAATAAAAGCGATAAAGAAAAAGTAATTTTAGAAATTCAAAAGCACTCCAGAAACTATGCAAAAAGACAGATGACCTATTTCCGTCATCAGTTTGATGTGCATTGGTTTCATAGTAAAGAAGAGGCTTATCATTATATAGAAGAACAGTTGAAAGGAGTTTGATGATATGATTCGAATTGAAGAGATTGCAAAGAAAGCCGGTATTGAAGAAGAATACGTAGAACCTTATGGAAAATATAAGGCGAAAATTGATTTACGTATTATGGATACCTTAAAAGATAAAAAAGATGGAAAACTCGTATTAGTTACTGCCATTACACCCACCAAAGCGGGAGAAGGAAAAACCACAACGTCCATCGCTTTAGCGGAAGGCTTAGCGAAAATTGGTCAAAAAGCCATGTTAGTGTTACGTGAACCTTCTTTAGGTCCTGTATTTGGTATTAAAGGTGGAGCAACGGGTGGCGGTTTAGCCCGCATTGAACCCAGTGAAGAAATCAATCTTCATTTTACTGGGGATATGCACGCTTTAACATCCTCAATTAATTTAATTTCTGCGATTATTGATAATCATATTTTCCAAGGAAATGAATTACATATTAATCCCAATCGTATCGTATGGCCACGCGCTATGGATATGAATGACCGTGCTTTACGTACCATTACCGTCAATCAAGGAGAAAAAAATGGTACCCCAAGAACGGATCATTTCGTCATTACCGTTGCATCTGAACTCATGGCGATTTTATGTTTAGCAAAAGACGAAAATGATTTCATGGAAAGAACCAAAAAAATCATTGTCGCTTATAATGATCAAGATGAACCGATTTATGTTCGTGATTTAAAGATTTCTCATGCGATTATGAAACTCATGAAAGAAGCATTAAAACCCAACTTAGTGCAAACACTAGAAGGAAATCCTGTTTTAGTGCATGGTGGTCCTTTTGCGAATATTGCGCATGGCTGTAACTCTTTAATCGCAACAAAACTTGGTCTTAAATTAGCACCAATCGTCGTTACCGAAGCCGGTTTTGGTGCAGATTTAGGCGCAGAGAAGTTCTTAGATATTAAATGTCGAGAAGGCCATTTACATCCCGATATGGTCGTTATGGTTGCAACCATCCGTGCTTTAAAGATGCATGGCGGACAAGCTCTAGATGATATTCGTACCTTAAATGTCGATGCCTTATTAAAAGGTACTTGTAATTTAAAACAACATATTGAGAATATGAAACAATATGGTTTACCAGTGATTGTCGCTATTAATCACTTTGCGGATGATCATGATGAAGAAGTCGAAGCCTTAACTTCTTGGTGTAAAAAAGAAGGCTATTCAGTCACCTTCTTAGATGGTTTCTTAAAAGGTGGAGAAGGATCGATTGATTTAGCAAAAGAAGTGGTAAAAACCTTAAACGAAACCACATCTCACTATCATCCTTTATATGACACCAAACTTCCTTTAGAAGAAAAGATTGAGATCATTGCGAAAAAGATCTATCACGCAACTCATGTCGAATATACTTTAGAAGCCAAAGAACAAATGGAAAAATTTAAAAAAATGGGTTATGAATATATTCCTGTCTGTATGGCTAAAACGCCCCAATCCTTTAGTGATGATCCTAAAGTATTAGGGGCACCACAAGACTTTACCATTACGGTAAGAGAAGTCCGTTTATCGGCAGGTGCTAATTTCATCGTCTGTTTAACAGGTTCTATTTTAACGATGCCAGGATTACCGAAAGTCCCTGCGGCCGTTAAAATGGAAGAGGAATAATTATGCAATTTATTTCCATTAACGAAAACGATATTGTGGAAATGAAAAAGCCCCATCCTTGCGAAAAAAGATGTAAGCAATTTAAAGTCGTACGCGTAGGTGCAGATGTTAAAATTCAATGCTTGGCGTGTGGGGCAGTTATCATGATGGATCGTTATTCTTTCAACCAAAAAATAAAAAAAGTAATACAAAAAGCAGAAAACAATTAGGAAAAATGAAAAAGACTCTCTAATTAATATTAGGGAGTTTTTTTATGGAAATGATTGAATTAAAAAATATTAGTAAGCGATTTAGTATTGAAAAAAGAAGCTTTTATGTTTTAAAAGATGTTTCTTTTACGTTACCCAATCAAGGTTTTATCGTCATTGAAGGCGCGTCAGGCTCAGGAAAATCAACGATACTAAAAATTTTAGCGGGTTTACTTCTTCCTACAAGCGGAAAATACTTTTATCGCGGTTCATCTTTATATAATAATAAATATCAATTACCCAATTTTCGTAATAGAGAAGTGGGTATGTTATTTCAAAATTACCAATTAGTGCGTTCTTTAACCCCTTTAGAAAATGTGGCATTTCCCCTTTTAATTCGTAGAACGACGTTAAAAGACGCTAAAGAACAGGCCACGCTTTTATTTAAAAGATTTCACTTAGAACATAAAATGCATTGTTCGGTGGATACGCTTTCGGGTGGAGAAAAGCAGCGGATTGCCTTTTTACGTGCATTAATTGTCAATCCAAGTTTTTTATTATGTGATGAACCTACAGGAGCCTTAGATGAAGAAAATGCGCGTTTGTTATTAGAAGCACTAAAAGAAATATCAAAAGAAAAATTAGTGGTCGTAGTGACTCATAACCCCATGGTTTTTAAACGCTATGGAGATCAACGATTTTTATTAAAAGAAGGTGCTCTCTATGCTCACTAATTCGTCGTGGTCATCTTTTATTAGTAAACGCATTTTTCATCATAAAAGAAAACGTTATGTTTTAGGTATATTCGCGCAGTGCTATGCTTATTTAACGATATGGATATTATCTTCTTTATCGTTAGGATTAAAGGAAAATATGGTAAAAAGGGTGTTTGAACGGTTAGATGCGTATCGCTTTTCTTTATCGAAAAAAATAGAAGAGAGTAATACGCAATTAGGCATATCTAAAATGGAATCTCCTTCCATCAACGAAGCGTATAGCTTAAAAGAATATGTTCCTTCTTTAGAAGTGGATATGGATGTAACGTATCTCATTCCTAACGAAATGAAAATGGATGAAACTTCATCTTTTTATCATATTGAACTCATTAACCATACACCATACGATACGAGTATAGAAACGAAAAATAAAACGTATATCAATCAATTGATGTCTCAACAACTCCAACAAGAAGGGATTACAGTTCCTTTTTCTTTTTCTTCGTCTTTAGATATCTATACACCTAAAGAAAATTATTATATTCATGATACCTTTGAATTTCATTATGAAATAAAAGATTATGAAGTCATCGAAGAATATGAATTTCAAAATACACCTACGATTTATTTATCATTTAATGAAATCAAAAGCTATTTAAAAAATCATTATTTAAAACGTTTATCTTTAGACCAAGGAAAAGTGATTTCTTATTATGATTGGTTAATGGATAAGCCACTTTCATCAAAAGAAAGAAATGCGAGTTTATGGTTATTTGTGGATAATGAAAAAGATGCATATACGCTTTTAACGTTATTTAATGAATTATCTTCTTTATATGTGCTTTCTTCTCCGGTAAAAGAGAACTATACGGTATTTAAAAATATGTCCGTATTAATGAAGAATGTTTTAATTGTTATATTAAGTATAACTTTTATTCTTTTATCAACGTTAGTTGGTTATCTATCTTATACGCATTTATTAAAAGATCAGCATGAAATCGGTATTTATTTTGCTTTAGGTGCGAAAGAAAAAGAAATTGAAAACGTATATCAACTTTTAAGTCTAAAAATGAACGGACTGAGTGTTTTATTGACTTTATTTTGTATGGTGCCTTTATATTTTCTTTTACGTCTCATCGAAAAGAAGATTCTTCATACACCGGTATTTTTATTTAGCGTTTATCCTATTATTTATCTTCTTTTTATGCTCGTAACACAAATTCTATATAGCATTGTCATTCATTTTTCTTTTCAAGCCTATCAAAAGAAAGAAATTGAAAATTTATTAAAAGAGGAAGATTAGTATGTTAGAACTTAGAGATGTTAGCTTTTATTATGAAGAGAAGCATAAAATCTTAGATCATGTTTCTTTATCTTTTCCTAGTCATGGTCTAGTGATGATTGAAGGAGAATCGGGTTCAGGAAAATCCACTTTATTAAGTCTATTACATCATGAAAAAGAAGTAAAAGAAGGGGATATCTTATTCTTTCACCAATCATTAAAAGAAATGAATGAACAAGAAAAGATGGATTATCGTTTATTTTCATGTGGTGTCGTTTATCAAGATTATGGTCTTTTTTCTCATTTATCCATAGAAGAAAATTTAAAGATGTTCATGTTAGTGGTGAATAAAACAGAAGATATCCCTACTTTATTAAAGAAAGTAGGATTATCTATTGATTCAAAAACCAATGTCGATGTTCTTTCTGGCGGAGAAAAACAAAGAGTAGCAATCGCTAGAAGTATGATCCTTTCTTCACCGATTCTTCTTTTAGATGAACCAACATCTTCTTTAGATGACGAGAATGCCTTTGAAATTATGGATTTATTAAAAGAATTATCGAAAAAAAGTTTAATCATCATTGTAACGCATGATCATAGAATGATTGATCAATATAGCGATGAACATTATCACATGGAAAATGGGACTTTAACTTTAATAAAAAAAGAAGAAATAGAAAAAAGACAATTTTCTTTTCTTCACCCAAAACGAAAAAGATTTCATTATGGAATGTATTTAAAAAGAAGATTAGTGCATAAGAAAAAAAGAGCGGTATTACTCGTTTCTTTTCTATCAATGAGTGTTTTTATCGGCTCCTTTAGTGCGATTTTAATGAATAACATGAAAGAAGAAATGACAACTTCATTTTCTCATTTTGCAAGTGGAAAAGAAATACAAATGACGGTCAAAAATGGAAACATACTAGATAACCGTTATTCATTAAATAAAGAAGAATTTGTTACCATTCAAAAAGAAAATCAAAATATGGATATGATGTTTTATTATGAAGAAGATTTAAGTTATGCGTTCCCATCGCGGAATGAATTTCGTATCTTTTCTTTACCTGGATATCCACTTTTAAAAGGTTTTAAAATGGAAACATTAAATCATTTTCATTTATTAAAAGAAATAGAATCTTATCCTTCTTTATCTTATTTAGAAAATGATGAGATTGTAATTGGGATAGAAGAGAAAACACTAAATGAATTATGTGACACCATAAAAATTGAAGCAAGTTATGAAGCGCTTGGTAATTATTTAAAAAGAAATCCACTATCTATTGGAATTCAAGTAAAAAACATTGATTGGGACTATGAAGATGAACAGCTCTTATTAGTTAAAGGTGTAGCGAAAGCAAAAGAGCCCACCATTTATCATTCAAATCCTTACTTTAATGAATATATTATTGAAGAAAGAATGCGAATGCGTTCTACTTTATCGTGGTATGAAGAAGTAGAGTATCCTTGGATTTTTCATAAAAGAAGTAAAATCAAAATCAAGGATAAAGAAAGCTTATCTTCTTCTTTTTTATCAAAATATTTATTCGATGAAACAAAAGAAAATAATACCTATCTAATTTCTAAAAACGATAAAAGTTATATTTCCCCATATGATATTTCTAGAATCTTATCGTGGAGTAACGAAATCGAAGGCGCTTTTATAGGAAGTGAAAAAGGATATCAAGTTTTTTCTAATACCATTCTACATGGTTTATCAGGTGTAATACTTATTGATTCATCTTATGAAGCGTTATATGAAAAAGAAGAGAAATGGAGAATGGAAAATAAAAAAGATAAAGATTTTTTATTTTGTAAATCTGCAT
>DLKT01000044.1:54408-64789 GCA_002477825.1 Caryophanales bacterium UBA7581
TTACTCTTTCATAGTGTTCTTTATCCAAGTGAACAAACCTTATCTCTTCATCCGAGTAAAGAAGGTATTTATATTTCTTCTTCGTTAGCAAAATTAAAAGATTGGAAGAAAGGGGATACGATTTATTATTTATATTCTTTAGATAATCAAACGTATGTAGGTGAATGGATCATTGATGGAATTAAAAAAGAAAAAGAGAATATTTTATATATTTCAAATGATGAACTCAATTCTTTATTTTTAAAACATAAAATCACTACATCATCGTATTTAAAAGCCACTTCTGCTTTATTTTTTATTAAAAATACTAAGAGCGTAGAACCATTAATAAAAGAACTCAATTCACTTTATCCTGAATATTATTTTGCTAGTCCTTCTTATACGTTTTTATCGACACTAGAAAAAACAACGAGTTCCATTCAAAAAGGATTATCTATTTTTTCTTTATGGATGATGATCTTTTCCTCTTTTTTATTTACCGTAATACACGCTTTATTTTTATATGAATGTGAAAAAGAAGCGAAAAGAATAGAAGCCTTAGGCTATGATAAAAAAGCCAAAGAAAAATTATCTTTTTATCTACATTTAATTTTCTTTCTTTTCAGTTCGGTATTCACACTACTAGATTTAGTTTTGTTAGGGTTACTCAGTAAAAGTTCATTTATAAAAAATCATCTTTCTTTTTCTTTTCAAATGAATATTCAAAGTTTATCAACTTATTTTCTTTTTTCTATTGTGCTTTATCTCATTACCTTCATTATGGTGAATCTAACTAAAATAAAAAAAGCAAAAAAGTTTTCATAAAATTGTAATTTCATAACACACTAAAAATTGAGGTAAATGTTATGGAAAAAAATGAAGAAATGAATGAAAATGTAGTTGAAAATTTATGTCTAGAAGAAAAAGTAGAAGGAATGACAAGAAGAAAAACTCCACTTAGTTTATTAGAGTGGATTGGTAGCTTATTTTTACTCATGATTCCTTTAATGAATGTTATTGTCGCTTTAATATTCATTAGCATGCGAAGAAAGAGTACAGATCGTTCAAATTATATGCTCGCAACGATTATTATTTTAATTGCCGTAACCATCATTAGTGGGGCTTTATATTACATGTTCGGAGATTATCTAATTGATTGGTTAAAACTTTGGATTTTAAAAACACTTTAAAATAAATAGCCATATGTTTGAAGCGTAGGATCTTTAAATAACTCCGCTTCAGGTGGTAAATAGGTTAAAAGAGTAAATAAGAACACTAATAGGAAAAGCGTGCAGTACGCTAATATAGCGATAGATTTATTGGGTGTTGTTTCTTTTTTCTCAAACCAATATGTAATAAAATAAGAAAGAAATAAAAAGACAAAATAAAGAATAATATTACCGATATGTACATTACCAAATATTCTTTTTAAAATGTAATAGACAATTGGAAGAAAAATAATAGAAAAGGTAATTCCAAAGATACGATAGGGAAGCGTACTTTGGAATTTTTTCTTTCGAATTAAAATTTCAATAAGACTCACTAACATAAAAGGATACAAAAGTAGCTTTAAATGTTCAAATACGGATTCATTAATGGGAAAGAAAGGCGCTACAAAAGGTGAAGAAGAAAAGAATTTAAATAGATAATGAAATAAATAACCTAAAGCACCCGCACAAAGATAAGAAATACAATAAGGTAATATTGGTTTTAATTTTTTCATAGAATCATGGAGTTCCTTTCATTTTTATTAAACGAAAAAGAAACGTAATTTATGCAAAAATCACGGCTTTTTCTTTTTTTAGAATAGAAATTGTTTTATAATAAAACCATGCGGCCGTAGTTCAGTGGCAGAACCTCAGCTTCCCAAGCTGATTATACGGGTTCGATTCCCGCCGGCCGCTCCAGTTTTATAAAAAATTAGTTTGATACAACAAAATGTGTCAAACTTTTTTTATATTTGCGTAGGTTCATTTTCTACCGTTGGTTCGAACTCACAAACTTTGATACATAAGAAAATTATTTGTTAGGCTTTTGTAGTCTTTTGTATAAGAATACATGAATTTTTGGCCCAACTTTAAACGATTACTACAATAGATAAGCGATTGCAAGAATTATTGAAGTTTACTTAAATTATTAGATGATTAAAAATTAATAAAAAAGTCCGTAATGGATTAGAAAATTTGAACGATTGCGGTCGAAAAAACAGCCGTCCATATAGACAAAATTAAATAACTATGTCATTTAATTAACAGGTGGACTTTTTTGTATAGAGTTTCATGCCTACCATATTATAATTGTCTTGAAAGAATTGGTGATATTAATGACCGAGAAAGTTATTTGTAAAAAAATAAGAATTCATACTACATTTTTGTTATAAATAAAAAAGTTGTTAAATATTTTTAAATATTAAAAAAATAAATTGTATATATATAGTGTAGGGTGAAGCTACTTTGCTTCGGTTTCTTTCCCTATTAATTATAAGATAAAGGAGAATCAACATGGAAATAAAAGAAAAAAGAATTTGCAAATATTGTGGAAAGGAGTTTACGCTTATAATTACGAGATTTCCTTGCTATTTAGAAGGTAGAAATTGGGACACTTTTTATGTGTGTCCTCATTGTCATAAATCAACTGATATCCATTTGCAAGGCAATGAAGATGTTCAAACTAAATAAAAAATAGCATCCATAATTTTGAATTTATTTGAATGTGGGAGCTATTAGTACAGGCGATTTAATTGTTTTGCTTATAAGTCTTTGCAAATAAATCATTTATTCAATCTTGATTACGTCGTAGCTTTTCGAAGTTAATCTTTCTCAGAGAGGAAGATTAACTTCTTTTGTTACTTTTAGATTAGGCATCGCTCAAAAAGTGTGAGCTTTTTGAAAAAAATCCAGTTATTATATAGATAAAAAGCAAGAAAAATGATACACTCTTAATAAGATTATAGCATTTGGATGATGGATGTATGCGACTTATATAAAGACAGCCGAAAAAAGCTTAAAATGTTATGATATAAGAAAAGCTTACTATTATATATTTTAGTTTCTTCTTTCATAGCTATAAATAAATTGGAAGTTAAAAAATGTGTTCCAATTTTTAAAGTTAAAAAATTTAAAAAGTATAATATTGAGGTGGATGAGTAATAATGTTACATTTTAATGAAGATACAAGAGTGAAATTTCCAGCAACTATCCAATTTTTAAAACTAGGTTATAATTATCAATCCTTAAAAGGTGCAAAAATTGATTTTGAAACTAAAATATTTGTTGATATATTCAAAGCATCATTAGAAAAAATTAATAATAGAAAAATTGATGATAGTGAAATCAATAATCTTTTAAGTGAAATTAATTTGATGCTTAAAAATAATGATTTGGGGAAAGAGTTTTATAATAGATTGATTTCAGTAGAATATGACATTAAATTATTAGATTTAGATGATTATTTGAATAATAATTTCACCATTGTGGATGAACTTCCTTTCAGTGTAAAAGAAGGAACTGAAGAAGGATCATTTAGACCAGATATTAATATTTTAATAAATGGGATTCCTTTGGCTTTTTTAGAAGTTAAACATCCAAATAATTCAGGCGGCATTCAGGTTGAGTTTGAAAGAATGATTAATAAAAGACTTGTTAATGACGACTACAGAAAGTATTTTAATTTGCTTCAAATAATCTCATTTTCTAATAATATGGAATATGAGGACGCAGATGATGATATTGCGGATACTGTTAGAGCAGGGTCTTTTTATACAACTCCAAATGGAAAAATGACTTCATTCTCATTCTTTAGAGAAGATGTTCCAAATTATCATGCTAGTTATGTACTCAAAGAAATCGACATTGAAACTATTAAAAATATTGTAAAAGACGGAGGGTATAATCCAGAAGAAACTGATAGCCAAGAGTTTCAAACAAATCTATCTGATTTAACTCCATGCAATAGGTTTATTACATCATTTTTTGATAAAGAAAGATTTATGTACATGCTTCAATATGGAATTATGTTTTTAAAAGAAACAAAGACGATTCATAATGAGACAACAAATAAAGATGAAGAGTACTATATTTTTCAAAAGCATATTATGCGCTATCCACAATTCTTTGCTACAAGAGCTATTTTAAAACGTTTTGAACAACCAGAGAGAAATGGTATTATTTGGCACACGCAAGGATCAGGGAAAACTGCTTTGGCTGCTTTTTCTAATCGTGTTATAAAAGATTATTTTGGACATAAAAAAGTAAATACTAGATTCTTCTTTGTTGTTGATAGATTAGATTTATTGAGACAAGCAAAAACAGAATTTGAAAATAGAGGATTTTCTGTAATAACAGTCGATAATAAAATAGATTTTGCTAAAGAATTAAAAAAACCACTAGATGAAAAGAATGAAGGCATTGGAACTATTTGTGTAGTTAACGTTCAAAAATTAATGGAAGAATCAAAAATGCCTCATGTTGAAAATGAATATAATGTTAAAGTGCAAAGAATATTCTTTATTGACGAAGCACATAGAAGTTACAACCTTCATGGAGAATTCTTTAAAAACTTAATGACGTGTGATAGAAATGGTATTTATATTGCAATGACAGGAACACCGCTATTATCAAAAAAAGAGCGATCTAATCTTAAATTCGGAGATTACATTCATAAATATTTTTATGATAAATCTATTGCTGATGGATATACTTTAAGAATAAAAAAAGAACAAATAGATACTGTTGCTAAAGCTGAAATCAAAGCAAATCTTGAGATGGAAAACACAAATCTTGATTCGGCGGATGTCTATGAATCGGATGATTATATTGATAGCGTAAGTAAATATATAGAAAATGATTTTAGAAATTTTAGATATCTAAATACAGATAATACCATTGGTGGGATGATTGTTTGTCGCTCCAATCTTCAAGCAAGAAAAATAAATGAATGGTTTGAAAAGAATAGCAAACTTACTTCCGGTTTGGTCATGTCAGATTCGGATAATCCGACTCAAGCTGATATTAATAAACAAAATCAAATTAATTTTAGAGAAAATGGCATTCCAGATATTTTAGTGGTTCATTACATGCTGACAACAGGTTATGACGTTAAAAGGTTGAAAAAAATGTATTTACTAAGAGGACCAAAAGCTCAAAGTTTATTACAAACAATTTCTAGAGTAAATCGACCTTATAAATCTCCTTCTGGAAAGGTATACCAATATGGGTATATTGTTGATTTTATTGATATTGAAGAAGAGTATAACAATACACTTGATGCTTATATTAAAGAACTTGAGGATGATGTTAATACAGATGGTGACGATCCCGTTTCCTTATCTGGCCTAATAGTTGATAAAGAAAACATTAAGGCTAAATTCGATAAATATTGCCAAGAATTGAAGCAATTTATTCCAGTTGATAATTTAGAACAATTTACTAACATGATGAATTTTTATAATAAAGAAGCATTGTTAAAAACAAGAAAACTTTTAATTGGGGTTAAAGAATGCTCGATTGAATTTAAATTATCGAGGGCTGATGAATATTCAATGCTAATTGATGATGATAAGGTGAACAAATATTTAAAAACTGTTAATGATAGAATTTCTTTCATTAATTTATCAACAAATGCAATAGATACTTTAGATATTATGAACAATGATGAAGTAATCAATGTTATTTATGAATTCATAAAAACAAAAGTTACAGTTATTGATTTAAGCAAATTTATCATTGGAGATGAAGAGTATAGGAAAGTTACTGAAACAATTACCGGATTACAAAATGAAATTAAAAACAATAAAAATAAGAAAGATATCAAGATTCAAAAGCTAGAAGATTTGATAAAAGATATTTTTAGGCGCTTGGAAATGAATGAATTCACTACTATTGATGAACTATCAGATGAATTACGCAAAGCTTATGAAGAAGCCAAATCAATAAATGAAGAAAACGAAAGATTATCTATCACTTATGGCGGTTCGTTTGCTTTTGTTAAAACATTATCTGAAGCAGTTATTGAGACAAATATAGATCGTTCCGATATAGAAAAATTATTAATTGTCATTTATAACGCCATTAAAGATACTGTTTTTGACGATGCTTTAAAGGCGCAAGGAAAACTAGGATTTGTTACTACTACAAAATCTAAAATAACAGTCGAACTTTTAAAAAGTGGATTGTATAAGAAAATAAAAAATAATTATGATGATATTTTAGAAATGTTATATGTAAATTTATTACTTTATAAGGAGAGTATTTAAAATGCAAAACTTTACCGAATTAGAAACAAACATTAAATCGATTATTGATGATCTTAAAGGGTTATGTTCTACAAATGGATTATCAAATACTGCTGGAGAAGAAATTGTTGTTACTTCAGTGTTTCTTTATAAGTTTTTAAACGATAAATTCATTAATAACTTACATAAATTTGCTAAAGAACTTGGCATTACATATGATGAATTGATTGCAAATAAGGAGGATTACATGGATGGTTTTTATGATACCTATCCTCAGGATGTTGCATTTGCATATGAAGATACTATTGATTATTTAGTTCAATCAGTAGGCAATAATGACTTCTATAAAATGTTTGATGAAACATTAGTAAGAATCTCAGGATATCCTCAAAATGATGCATTTAATATTGATACAGCAGAAGGTACAAAAAAACCATTATTTACTCCATTATCTACTTATGTTGAACCATCAAAGAGAAATGCATTTGCGCAAAATATATTTTCGTATATAACAAGAGATAGATTTGATTTTGGAACTGCAAATGAAGGCAATTATGACTTTTTTTCAACTATTTTTGAATACCTGATTTCGGATTACAACGTTGCAAGTGGTAAGTATGCTGAATATTTTACACCTCAAGCCTTATCCAGTGCAATTGGTAAAATATTGGTTCATATGTCGCCAATTAAAGATACAATTTATGATATATATGACCCAAGTGCAGGTTCGGGTTCATTAGTCTTACATTTAGCGAACGAACTTGGAGACGGAAAATTTGGTAATAAAGCACGTGTTTATACTCAAGATATTTCTCAAAAGTCTTCTCGCTTTTTAAGAATCAATATGCTTTTAAATGGCTTAAAGGAATCACTAGAAAATATTATTGAAGGAGATACATTAGTTGATCCTGCTCACTTTGTTATCAAAGGAGATTCTACTTCTGGGCTAAAAAAGTTTGATTACATTACATCTAATCCACCTTTTAAAACTGATTTTTCTTCGACTAGAGATAAAATAGAAACAGCTTGGGAATCTACTGATAGGTTTTTCGCAGGAGTTCCTACCATTCCAAATAAAAAGAAAGATTCAATGGCAATATATTTGCTTTTTATTCAGCATATTTTGTATTCATTAAAAGATAACGGTAAAGCTGCAATTGTTGTGCCTACTGGTTTTATTACTGCTCAGTCTGGTATTGAAAGAAAAATTAGGCAGCGAATTATAGATAAGAGATGGTTAAGAGGTGTAATTTCAATGCCTTCTAACATATTTGCAAACACAGGCACAAATGTTTCTGTTTTATTTATAGATAAATCAAATCAAAATGGTGAAGTTTTATTGATGGATGCGTCAAAGATGGGAACTAAAGTAAAAGTTGGGAAAAATCAAAAAACTGTTCTTTCAAATGAAGAATTGGATAAAATTGTTAATGCATTTATAAATAATGAAGTTATTGATGACTTTTCAATTTTAGTTACCTATGATCAAATAGAAGAAAAGAATTATTCATTTAGTGCTGGTCAATATTTTGATGTTAAAATTGAATACATTGATATTACACAAGAAGAATATGAAAAAATGATTGATGATTTTAATGTTGATTTTGCTAAATATGTAGAAGAAACTACTCGATTCCAAAAAGAGATTAGTGAAGTCTTAAAGGAGTTGAAGATAAAATGAGTAAATTGATAGATTTTTGTATTAATATTACTGATGGTGAGCATAATACCGTTTTAAAGGATAAAGATACGGGTTATTATTTGTTAGCAAATGAAAATCTTATAAATGGAGAAGTTGCTTTTTCAAAAGACGATAGGGAAATTAGCAAGGAACAATTTGATAAGATATACAAAAGATGCAAAATAGAAGATGGAGATATATTAGTTTCTACTGTTGGTGAACTTGGAAAACTAGCAATTGTTGAATGCTATAATAAAAATTATGTATTTCAAAGAAGCGTTGGGCTTATAAAACCTGATAAGGATAAACTCAGTCCATATTATTTGTACTATCTTCTTAGTTCTGAGAACACTCAAAAGAAAATAAAGTATTTATCTTATGGTTCCATGCAAAAAGGATTGACTCTAGATGCATTAAAAAATTTTGAGGTGGACTTTCCTATAAATGTCGATATGCAAGAAGAAATTATTAAATCCTTACGTTTGATAGATGCACAAATCAAGAGAAATAATGCGATGGTTCAAAAGTTACAGTGTTTTAAACCAGCATTAAATTTCTCTGAAGATAGAGGGATTCAGTATGTTGGTTAAACTTGAAAAATACTTAGATATTAAACGTGGGCCAGGTCTACCTAGTAAGTTTTATTCTGATGCAGGAAGTCTAATAAGATTAACCCTAGGAAATTTTAATTATCCAACTGGAGGATTTAAAGAAAACGATTCAAAGAAAAATATTTATTATACGGGAATAGTTAAAGATGAATACATTTTAAAAAAAGGTGATTTAATTACTCCTCTTACCGAGCAAGCTGAAGGATTACTTGGAACTACAGCTTGGGTTCCAGAGAATAATAAATATATTCAGAATGGGGATATAGGTTTAGTATTACCATTCAAAGATAAACTTGATAGCAAATTTTGTTACTATTTGCTCTCATCAACATTAATAAAAAAACAATTGAGTTCTGCAGCGCAACAAACAAAAATAAGACATACATCACCAGGAAAAATAAAAGCATGTTTAGCTCCAATTCCAACGATTGATATTCAAAAAAGAATAGGTACTTTGTTGTCATCAATTGATGATCAAATTGAAGAAAATAATATTATGGTCAAAAGATTACAAGTTTTGGCACAAGCAATATATACTCGTTGGTTCTTACAATTTGAGTTTCCTAATGAAGAAGGTAAGCCTTATAAATCATCGGGTGGAAAGATGGTTTGGAATGATGAACTTAAAAGAGAATTACCTGAAGGATGGGAAGTAAAAAATATTAAAGAATTATGTGATATAACTTGGGGACAATGTCCTGATAGCGGCAATATTCTGCCTCTAGATACAAAAGAAAATGATGCAATTAAGTATTGTTCTGGCGCTGGCGATATGAGAAATGGACTATTAGTTGACTGTCAAGCAAAAACCAATGAAAGTAAAAGATACGCAGATAAAGGAGATGTATTAATGTCTGTTGCTGGCTCGATTGGTGCATTAGCAATTGTTGATGAACAAATTTCTCTTGGAAGAGCAGCTATGGCTTTCACCCCTAAAAAATGTACAAAGCTTTTTGCATATCTAGCAATTAAATCTCTAGTTGAAAGAATTAAACAAGTCGCATCAGGATCAATTCAAAAAGTCATAAACGATAATCATATTAATGATATGAATATTCCTTATAATGAAATAGTTTTCAAAATGTTTGAAGAATATAATGGAATTATTGAAGAACAAATAGCATTGTCAAAAGAGAGTCAAAAACTGATTTCTTTGCGTAATTATTTGCTCCCCTTATTGATCAATGGTCAATTACAATAATTTAAAGTCCTATCTTTGAATTGTTAGAGCTTTTTTATATTAATTGTTGATTAATTAGTAAAGGAAGTAATTTTTCTTTTAAACATTTTAATTGATATGTTAATTGATTAATTCGAGATATTTGATAATAAATTTTTTTGGTTTTATTGTGAAAATCAATTAATCTCTCTTTTGAAGGCAGATGGATTTTAAACAATTTAAAATCTTCATTGTTTACACCTTCCATTGTTGCTCCATGAGCTAAAAGGTCTTTTTTCTTTTCAAAATATGAAAGATTAAAATAGTTTATGATGTATTCGAAAGCAATATCGTCACATTTTATTCCACAAAAACCTGTAGAAAAAACATAGTTATACATTAATATTTCATCTTTTTGCGAAACATAAATATGTTTTATACTACGTTTCATTTTAGCAAACCAAACACTATTTTTAACTGGTTGCATATTTGCACGATTTTCACGTGTTTCATATTCGATTAATGGAGCATCATAATTTATCTGTTCTCCTTCAACTTCAGCCGTTGCGATGTAATGTTTTTGCCCTTTGAATTCAGTAATTCCTGGCTTGAGTATACGTATATATGGAAAATCAACTAAAGAAACCTCTTGAGTTTCAGAAGAGAAAAAATGATTAAAAATGGCATGGCTCAAAACTTGTAATTTATGACACTAGTTG
>DLKT01000008.1 GCA_002477825.1 Caryophanales bacterium UBA7581
GCCCATGGAGGAAATTATGAATAAAGAATCACTCTTTGCTCAGAGCTTATGCTTTCGAAATATTGTTGATGAATTTAACTCAGATATTTACGCTTCTATCATTGGTTATGAGGAGTGTAGTAAAAGCAAGCCGTTAATTGATTCTAATAAATCTTGTTATGTTTTGCATTTTGTATTAAACGGCAAAGGATATATCTATAATAAAGGCATGGTGGAAAGTATTAAAAAAGGTGAATGCTTTTTAATTCCTCCAAATTCACATATGAAATATCGTCCTGATTCTAAAGATCCGTGGCAATATTTTTGGATGGAAGTCAATGGAAGTCTTGTAAAGAAGATTTTAAATTGCATCGACTTCCCTGCTCACAACATGCACATTATCATCGAAAACATGAGCGAAATTATTAACTATTTTCTCGATTTATTGGATGAAGAAAAATTTCTTAGAAATACGAATGCGGAAACATTACGAGTAAACGCAATTCTTCTCAATATTTTTTCTTGTATTGTTTCTGAATACGGAAAAGAAGAACACTCGCCTCTTTTAAGCAAAGAAGAAATACAAATTAAGAAAATAATTGAATATATTAACAACAACTATACCTCTCCAAACATCAATATCAAAAAAGTAGCAGATTACTTTTTCTTTGATCAAGCTTATTTAACAAGAATATTTAAAAAAAACATGGGTGTATCACCCATGAAATATATTATTTATCTAAGAATGCAAAAAGCAATTGAACTTTTGAAAAGAAAAACTTTCTCTATTTCACAAATTGCTTATGCTCTCGGATATAAAAACCAATTCTATTTTTCAAAAGAATTTAAAAAGTATTTCGGATTACCTCCATCTAAATATGGAGTTTAATCGTCTTTAGTTAAATCTTTTCTTTCTTTATTATCAAAGGATGAGGAGTCAAAGTAGGTAGCAGTTTCCCCTCTATCATCTTTCTCTTCTTCCTTTTTTTCATCTTCTATTTTATTTTGGTTCGGATCAAAATAACGTAAATCAATACAATACGTTCCACTTACGCGATCTTGGAGCCCCATTTTTCTTTTGGTCACAAACATCATCATCATCGAAATAAAAGAGATAATGACAGCAATGGCCATGAAGGAGAATAAAGAGAAACCCGCTCCGGCAATTTCAAATATTGGATACATCCAACCCGTGTTGAGTCCTCCACCAAAGAAACATGTAATGATCATAATACCAAACAACATGATAAATGATATTACATCACGAACAGCAATTTGATGATCGAGCGCTTCATATCCTTCAACATCTACGACTTGCACTTTCATCAATCGTTTACCTACTGTTTGAGCATTATGGAAAATGATTTGTGGTAAAACAATCACTAAGAAAAAGCTTAAAACATAGACAATTACACTCGTAACATCAACAATCACCGAACATTTTGCATAATTTTCTTTATAGACTTGATAATGCTCTTGGAAACGAGAAGAAGCGATTAATTCCGATACTTCTTGTTCCCATACATTGTTATAATTTACGCGTAAATAATTATAGGTTTGTACACCTGCTTCATAATTGGTTTCAATTCTTTTTAAAAGCTTAACGGCATCTTCTCCTTTTAAATAAGGTAATGTAAAGTTTTCCATATCAAAAACCCACATTTCTAAATTTACCGCTTTATCTTTATACACTTGATAAAAATATTCTTTTGGTGATTTACCTTGCATATCTACAATATCATTTTCTTTATCACCATAAGTATTGTTGCTTGTAACGTAAGTATCATAGAAATACGCTAAGGTATCGGTTTCATAACTTGCCATAGAAACAGTTTTTATACCTTTTACTAAATCCTCAACATTTTCCTGAATAAATGGGGTTGGATTTTTTTCATAACTATAAAGAATGTGCATATAACAATAATCTTTAAAAATTAATTCTTGATCCCGAGGAGTACTATATAAATGATCTTCATTATTAATGAATTCATAGATTTTGGCTTCTTCTTCTATTTCGTAACAAGCCACCATTTCATCACGTACAATTTTCTCTTTATCTTTATAAAAAGATGAATGATTTAAAATTGCAAGAGAGGCCATTAAGCAAATAAAGGAAATTACAATGAAAAGAACAGCATCAATTAAAAAAGAGCCAATTCTTCTTCCCGGTGCGGCCGGAAATTCATTTTTATATGGTTGTAAGTTACTTTTCTTTGCCATCATGCACCCCTCCTATTCTTTAAAATCAAATCATAAACAAATTTTTGTGCTTCTTCAAGCACTACTTAATTAATTTTTGTGTTACTCGATCAAAGAGGTGAATCTTAGAAATATCGAAAACAAGTTTTAATTCATCCCCTGCATGCACTAAAGTTTTCGCATGAATCTTTGAAACGATTTCTCCACTTTCAAAATCAGTATGGACATAATACTCATGTCCTAATAATTCTGCTACAGATACTTTTAAAGTAAATTCTTGTGAAACTTCTCCATCGGTTAAAACACGATTAGATTGATAGATATCTTCGGGTCGAATACCGAAAATAACAGGAACTTCTTTATTCACATCGACTTTCTTTAAAGCTTCTAAAGTTTCTAATAAGTAAACTCGACGATGATTACTTGCTTCACAAGCATGTAATTCTTCTTTTAAATGACCGAGTTCTGTTTCTTTTTTTGCTTTTGCTGCATCCGATAGACTTTCGATTTCTTTTTCAAGTTTTTCAATCTTCGCAAGATATTCATTTCTTTCAACAAAGTTTTCTTCTAATTCTTTGAGTTCCTTTTCTAAAGCAACTATTTCGTTTTGATAGAATGTTTTTACTGCGTCTTTAAAGTCTTTTGGTAATTTAATTTCGGTGCCTTTTTCAAAAACAATCTTATTTTTTACAAACTCCGCATTCATCATATTCATGGCCGGCGAACCAATAAAGGTCGCGACGAACACATTCGCAGGATGATTATAAATCTCAATTGGTGTTCCAATTTGTTGAATATAGCCTTTGTTCATAACCACAATTCTTGTCGCCATGGTCATAGCTTCCGTTTGGTCATGAGTAACATAAATCGTTGTGGCATTTAAAGTATTGTGTAAGCGAATAATTTCACTACGCATTGCCACTCTTAATTTTGCGTCTAAGTTACTTAAAGGTTCATCCATTAAGAACACTTTTGCGTTTTTAACAATCGCTCTACCTAAAGCGACACGTTGACATTGTCCACCCGATAACGCTTTTGGTTTTCTAGAAAGATACTCTTCAATTTGAAGAATGTGCGCTGCTTCTTGTACACGACGGCGAATTTCTTCCTTAGGAAGATGTTTTCTTTCATAGATTTCTACTGGTGTTACTTTCAAATATTCAATCTTTTGTTCTAAGTCTTGAATATCTTTTTGTAATTGTTCTAGGTCTTCTCCTTCTTCAGGTGCCTTGATATATTCTTTAAGATTACGTAGTTGCTCTTCAAGAATTTTAATTGCTTTTTTATTAATACCTAAAATAGGTTGACCATTTTCATCCACTTTTAAAGTAGGTACTTTACGAATACGTAAACCAAAGCCCATGTTTCCCGCCACTGTCATATGTGGATAAAGGGCATAACTTTGGAAAACCATAGCAATATCACGATCTTTTGGATGTAATTCATTAGCGTAGGTTTGATCAATAAATAAATCACCTGCGGTAATACTTTCTAGACCAGCAATCATTCTTAAAGTTGTGGATTTTCCACATCCAGAAGGACCAACTAAGACAATGAACTCATGTTTTTCAATATCTAAGTTGAAATCATAGACGGCTTGAACGTGATTATCGTAGATTTTATTAATATGGCGTAATGAAATATATGCACCTTTAGGCGCTTTTTTAATTTTCTTTTGGCTCTTTTTTTGGTAAGCAACCATTTCACTATGCACACGTGCTCTTTGCTTTTCTAATTGTTTTTCTTTCATGCGCGCTTCACGAGCTTGTTTTCTTTTTTCTTCTTTCGACATCGCAATTTCTTGTTTTGTTTCTTTGTCCATTTTTTCGTCCCCTTTTTAATCAATTATACCTTTTCTATAATTTATTTTAAACGCTTTCGCTAACGTTATTAATTGATCGTTCGTAATCGATTGGTAAATCTTTTTATCCATAATCTTCATATAGATTTCGGCTGCTTTTTCAATGGTTTCTATTAGGCCAAACACTTCATCTAAAGTTTTTCCTGTACAGAAAATGCCATGTTGTGCCCATACGACTGAGCGATATTCTTTCATTTTTTCAGCGGTAGCAATACCAATTTCTTCTCCTCCGCATAAAATCCAAGGAAGTACCGCAATACCTTCAGGGAAAACAACAATAGATTCAGTTTGCATTTTCCACAAATCTTCTGTGAAGTGATTCGAATCTAAATCATGAACATGTGTCATGCAAATTACATTGGTAGGGTGGCAATGAATGACTAAGCGATGTTCTGGATCCACTTTTAGTCTTTCAATATGACATTTTAAATGGGTTGGTGCTTCTGAAGTAGGCCTACCACCATCGCTATATCCCCAAATTAATCCTAAAGTATGTGGGCCAATGACTCTCATAATTCCTAAGTTTTCTTCTGGGAAAGGTTTACAATTTCTGAAATATTTTCCTGTACCTGTGATAATAAAATATTTTCCAATTAATGGGCTTAGATCAAATTCATATTGAAAGCTTCGAATAATTATATCTTTTAAACCTAATTCTCTTACTTCCTCTTCTTCTAAAATGTAAGAAAGATTTCCACCATTTCTTTCATCCCAACCATGTTGATATAATTGGTCTAATATCTCTGTAACTTTTTCAATACAATTCATTGTTTTATCCTCTCTTATTTAAAACTTCTTTTTCATAGCGCATAGCGTCTTCATACCAACTAGTTTCATCTGCTAAAACGCCTTGTGAAGCACAATACTCATTCCACACTTCATCAAATGGCATTAACTTCATTTGTTCTTGAAGAATGAATAATTGAGTGAAGTCTTGTTTGTCTTGAAGTTCCTTCATGCGTTCCCACGGTGTTAATAAAGCAATAAGAAGCGCTTTTTGCATATTTCTTGCCCCTAACGCTAAAGCCGCTACACGGTTAATGGAAGCATCAAAGTAATCTAAGCCAATATAAGTTCTATCTAAGGCATTACAACGCACTAATTCGTTAGCGACATCTTGTAATTCATCATTTAATTTTAAAACGTGGTCACTATCCCAACGAACTGGACGAGAAACATGTAACGCTAAACGTTTGGAGAATAATAATAAAGATGGAATTTTATCCGCTACATTTTCGGTTGGATGGAAATGGCCGGTATCTAATAAGCATAAGACATTATTTTTCATCGCATAGCCCATATAGAATTCATGAGAACCTGTTGTGTAGGATTCCATACCGATACCAAATACTTTGGATTCAACGGAATCATCCATATAACGATGATCCACTTTGACACTAAAGATTTGATCTAAAGAATCTTTTAATCTCGCTCTTGGGCCCATACGATCGCCTGGAATATCTTTTAAGCCATCAGGGATCCAAATATTACATAAAGATTTTTGTCCTAATTCTCTTCCAAAATATTCAGCAATTTTTCTAGAAGCGATGCAGTGTTTAATCCAATACGCTCTTGTTGCGTCATCAGGAGAAGATAAGGTCATGTTATCTTTAACGTGTTCGCTTGAGAAACAAGTTGGATTGAAATCTAAGCCATAGCCTCTTTCTCTTGCATAATTGACCCAAGCTTCAAAATGCTTTGGTTCAATTTCTGAGCGATCAACAAATTCATCAGAAACGCGATAAATTGCATGTAAATTGATTTTTTTACTACCTGGAACATAGCTAAGTGCTTTGTCTAAGTCTTGGGTTAATTCTAAGAAATTTCTTGCTTTTCCTGGAAAATTACCGGTGGTTTGAATGCCTCCTGTTAAAGGCCCTGCATTTTCAAAGCCTTGGACATCATCCATTTGCCAACAATGAATAGACACTTTAACTTTTGCTAAAGTTTTTAATGCTTTTTTTACATCTACACCTAATTCTTTATACTTACGAATAACTTCTTTTCTCATTTATAAAACCTCCTTTATTTCAAATGAGTTGTAAACAACTTCTCTTGCTTCTTGAATGGAAGAAACAACATCATTTTTCTTTAATTGGACGAGCATGTTTCCGATAGCGGTAGCCTCAATTGGCCCAATAAATACTCGTTTCCCTGTATATTTTTTGGTAAGGCTATCTAAATATAAATCTTGACATCCTCCACCAAAAATAAAGACTTTATGAAATTCTTTATGACAAATCTTTTCGATTTCCTGTACGGTTTCTTGATAGGATTGACTCAAAGAGTGATAAGTAACATTTAACACGTCAGCGACAGAAAGCTTTTGTCCTATAAAGCAAGAACGAATGGCTTCTATCATGGATTCTGGCGCTAAAAATTTGGCATCGTTCACATCCACAATTCCTTCAAAAGTTGATGTCTTAGCTAAAGCAATCATTTCAGGAAAGGTTACTTTTCGATTCTGCTCTTTTTGATATTCTTTTCGAATATTTTGTAACATCCAAGAGCCCATAATATTTTTTAAATAACGATAGGCTTTATAAGCGCCACCTTCATTGGTGAAATTTCTTTCTTGACTATCTTTCGTTAAAATTGGTTCTTGATTTTCTACGCCCATTAAAGACCACGTTCCTGAAGATATATAAATTTCATCTTCCGTGGAAGGATACGCTAAAACCGCACTTCCCGTATCATGCGTTGCCACTAAGATTACTTTGGCATCAAATCCTAACTCTTTAATAATCTCTTCTTTAAAGCTTCCCACTTCTGTTTCTGGAAAACTAATTTCTTTAAATAAATGTTCAGGTAAATCTAAACGATGAATAATTTCTTTAGACCAAGTAAATGTTTTAGCGTCCAACATTCCAGTAGTGGATGCATTGGTATATTCATGTCTTTTTTCGCCTGTTAATACATAAGCAAGATAATCAGGAATCATTAAGAAATCACTTGCTTTATCCAAACGATGCGCTTTTTTGTCGGTATAAAGTTGATAAATCGTATTAAATGGCTGTTTTTGAATACCGGTTATAGAATAAAGTTCTTCAAAAGAAATCTTATCTTCAACTTCTTTTATAGCCTCTTGGGTACGATGATCGCGATAAGCATAGACAGGATCTATTCTTTTTCCTTCTTGATCAAGAAGAACATAGTCGACTCCCCATGTATCGATGCCCATGGTGGTTGGAATCTTATTGAGCTTTTTACACATTTTTAACCCTTCAAGAACCTCGTTAACAAGATGATCAATATCCCAACATAGGTGACCATCTTTTTTCGTTACGAAATTTTCAAAGCGATAGATTTCCTCCATTATGAGTTTTCCATCTTCCATATGGCCTAAGATATGCCGACCTGAAGACGCCCCAATATCAATAGCTAAGTAATACATCATAATTTTATCCTCACCTAAATCATAAACATTCTCTTTCTTATTAAATATAACAATGTTGCAATTTTGTATAACAATATTGTATTATAATTATAAAAGAAAAGAGGCATTCACTATGCACCATCGCTTTATTATTTCCATTGAAGAAGAACCAAATCTACTTTATATTTCGGAAACTACATTAGACGAAAACTTTAAAGCGAGTTACCATTCTCACCCCAACTTAGAAATTCTTCTTATCACTGAAGGAGATGGAAAGCTCGTTACAACTAGTCGAAACATCGATATGAAAAAAGGCGATGTATTCATTATTAACGCTAATTCTAAGCATTGTGAAGTCTCTAAAAACGGATGTACTTTTTACGCAATCGGTATCAACAAATTAGAAGCTTTTTTACCCAAAAATTTTCAAAAAAAAATCATATATTTTTCTTTAGAAAAAGAAGAATTTGAAATCCTTTTATCACTATATCAAATCGTACTGAAAGAAACGCAAAAGCAAAAAAAATATAGTGCTTTCTTTTTAGAAAATGCTTACCAAATGATAATGAAATCTATTGAAAGAAATGCCGAACTATATTTCCAAAAAACCGAAAAAATACAAGGAAATAATTTGGTTTCTGCTGCATTAAACATTATAGAAAACTATTATTATACACATCTAACCTTAAAAGAAATCGCTCATCGTTTATCCGTCTCTAGCTCTCTTTTATCTCATGAATTTAAAAAGGAAACAGGAAAAACGATTATTGAATATAAATTAGACTGTCAAATTGAAGAAGCGTGTAATTTATTATCGATTACGGATATGTCTATATTAGATATTGCCTTCGCTACTGGATTTACTACTTCTTCTTACTTCAGTGAAATGTTTAAAAAGAAAAAAGGCATTTCACCGAAAGAATATCGAATGAATGCCTTAAAAACTTCTTTATCGATTAGCAATAACAATTAAATCAATTTTATGCTCTTCTTCCATTCCACCTGCATGGGCCGCAATCATATTCATGATCGGCTCATTTTTTCTACTTGGAATGATGTAATCAAAACAATATCGGTCCGTAGATACCGCCAAATAATCACCGATAAAGTCTTGAAAATATGGTGATTCTGTCCCTATACCAAATATATTGTCCTTTAAAACTTCTTCTTTGGAGAATAATTCAAAATAATCTCCATAGTACTTTTGAAAGAGTTTTTCAAATTCTTCTTTTTTATCTTCTTTTACATAGAAGGTACTTGCTCTTGGTTCAATCGAGAAAGGTCGAATCAAGGTATCAAAGAAATCCGGATGTTCATCAATATAAATGAATTCCACATCCACTAAACTATGATCAGCAAATACGATGAATAATGTGTCTGGATTTTCTTTTGCTAAATATTCAACAGCGTCATTAATGCGATATATTTCATTTTTTACTTCTAATGAATTTACGCCATGATCATGTGCGGCATGATCAGGATTTTCAAAATATCCATAAATAAGCGCTTTCTGATTGGTTTGTAGATGTTGGTGAATCATCGTAATCCATTCTTCTAAGTCTTTTGCCCCACCTTTTCTAAAAGCTGGCCAAACCATTTTCACTTTTACTTCTGGATGTGCTTTTGCAACTTGCGTAAACACATCTTCATACGCTCCTACTTTTACCATTGGATTTTCTTTAGACAACAATGTTTTCGTCCATGTTTCACGATTAGAAAACACATCAATAAAAACATCTTCTTTTTTGAAATACTGTGACCAGCCCAACCAATTCGTTTCTTTAGGATATTTACCCGATAAGAAAGCATTGGTGGCCGCTACTGTTGTTGGTGGAAAAACCGAATCGATTTCCATCATCACATGCCTTCTTAAAAAAGAAACTTCGGATAAATGCTTCTCAATCAGGCTTTTTCCCATCCCATCAAATAACAAAAATGCAATTTTATCGTATTTCTGCATAGTTTTAAGAAGTGCTGGTATGCTTTCATAATCATGTTTTAATCCATAACGGGCTAAAATGGTGTTCGAAAGGTTAACCAAGCATTGGCTTTTATTATAATGATACATTTTATTCATATTTTCGATTGTACTTTCTTACTGATTTATAAACCGATTTTAAACGTGGATACATTTTTTCATAAACATGGTTATATAAATAATCATATTGTTTATGCGCTTCCATATTGGGCATAAAGGTTGTAGACGTATGGACCATGTTTTCAACTGCTTCTTCAAAAGTGTTAAATTCATGCGCAGCAGTAAAAACTAAAATTGCCGTTCCTAAAGAAGCTGTTTCATAGGTTTGTACACGGCTAACCGGTAAACCAAAAATATCCGCAGTGATTTGACAAATCGCATCACTTTGCGAGCCTCCACCGGATACTCGAATTTCTTTAACTTTTTTATGCTGCCTTTTTTCAATACCTTCTAAGCCTTCTCTTAAGCCATAAGCAATACCTTCGATAATTGCGCGATAGATATGGATTCTGGTATGATAATCAGAAAAACCGACAATTGCGCCTTTGGCTTCTGGGCGACTTAATCCTGGCCCCCAATAAGGTTGTAAAACTAAGCCTTGGGAGCCTGGAGGTATTTCCATTAATCTTTCATTTAATACTTCTTCTACTGCCATACTTTGGATAGCGGCTTCTTTGGCTTCTTGGTTAGCAAATTCTCTAACAAACCAAGTGACCATCCAATAGCCACGATAAATTTGTACTTCCATATTATATAAATTAGGAATACACGCTGGATAGGAAGGTAAAAATGGCTCTGGCTCAATGTATTTTTTATTCGACACTTCAATTGTAGAAGCTGTGCCATAAGAAATAGAAGCCATGTCTTTTCTTAAACATCCTGTTCCAATGGTTTCTGAGCCTTTATCCGTTCCATTTGCGTACACTTTTAAGCCTTCAGGAAGTCCTGATTCTTCTGCACATTTTTTTGAAATCGTGCCAATCAATTCTCCCGATTCAACAAGGGTAGGTAACCATTCTTCTGGCGTAGCAAAAATTGGATATTTTAAAGCACTCTTTTTAAACCATTTTTTCTTTTTCATATCGATGGGGTAATGCCCTGTATAGTTACTAGCGGAATCTTTCGTTTCTCCTGTTAATCGATAAAGAAAATAGGTTGATAAAGCAAAATAGTGTTTGGTCTTTTGAATCGTCTCTGGTTCATTTTCTCTTACCCAGTTTACCATCGTTCTCTTACGATTCATAACAACTGTCTCTTTCATTCCTACCAGCCAAAATAAAAAGCGGTTCAATAGGGGTAAAGGTGTTTCACATTTTGCTAACCGTTGATCACACCAAAGAATACAAGGACGAATCGGTTGATATTTTTCATCTAAAAAGACAGCGGTGTCACGGAAACACGTAATAGCGCATCCCACGACTTGTTTCATCAAATCCGGATGTTTTTGTGTAAGGTTCTTCGTTACTTCACACATATGCTCATAATAAAAATCTGCGTTTTGCTCGCATTGGCCTGGCGCTTTAGAAAAATATGCAGGTTGATAAACATACTTTTCTATTGCTAGAGTTTCTCCTGATTTATTAAAAATTAATGCCCGTACACTTTGCGTTCCAAAGTCTAATGTTAAAGCAAGCGGCATTTTATCCATAGTCTCACCTTCTAAATCTCTTATAGTGTAACAAAAATAAAAAGAAAACGCTATTCCTCAATATAAGTAGAATTATTATTTTCCATTATACAAATAGATGGTATAATACCTATGTTTGAATTATAAACACAAGGAGAAAAAATAATGTTCAACAAATTAACTGCCTTCGCCGAAAAATACGGCATGAAACAAGACGGAAAAATGCACTACTATGGAATGATGCAAGGTTATGAAACTAATTTAATGTGTAATTCTTTAGCCAATTCCGCACCTTATGGTTTTCAAATGCATATTTCTTGCTATTTAAATGACGAAGCAAAACAAGAATTAAAAAGTTTTGAGGCATCAAAACCAATGAAGATTTTTAAACTTGACTTTACCGCTTATGGTATTTGGATTGGTTTTAACGGCATGACTACAGGTTCTGCTTTAAAAGGATTTGAAACTGCTCTAGAACAAATTTTAGCCATACTTAATAAGCATAGCGTAAAGGGAAGCGAATATTGCCCAATGTGTGGCGAACCTTTAAGCGCTGATCAAAGTCAAAAAATTTCTGTTTATGACAACACCATTACCTTAGATAAAGAATGCGCTGGTAAAGTAGAAGATTATGTGGCGAAAGAAAAAGCAAATTATGAAGCCACACCTAATAATATTAAAAAAGGTATTTGGGGCGCACTTATTGGTGCTCTTGTCGGCTTAGTAATTACCGTTATCCTATTCTTTTTAAACCTCATTTCCGCTTGGAGTCCTATCGTTGGTATCCTTTTAGGTTCTTTCCTTTATAAGAAGTTTGGTGGAAAAGCTAATGGTGCTATGATTGGAATCTGTTTTGGATTTACTTTAGTTTTCCAAATACTCGCTATTTTCTTACTTCATGTTTCTGCCGCAAATGGTCTTGCCATTACAAACGGTTTAACAGAGCGTGGATTAGACGCCTTTAATTATTATATGAAAAGCTCAACAACCATTGGAGATGGTAACCAAACCTTTTCTGGTATCTTTACCTATAATATGGTTCTTTCTACGGTTTTCTCTGTTATCGGTTGCGTTCTTGTTTCCATCGATATCTTTAGAAAAGCCAAAGCTGAAAGAGGCTTTTAATCTTACTAAGCATCTCATGAAGTCGCTCTTAGAGCGGCTTTTTTATTTTGCTTTCGCTGTTAAAGCAAAAAAATTCAAAATGAAATCGCTTCAATTATAAAAAAACTATGCAAGTTCATAATATCTATGATATTATAAACACGTAGCATTTATCGTCTACATAAACGTAGAAATAGGAGGAAAAACAATGCAAGACAAAAAATACGTCTATCATTTCAAAGAAGCTCATGGCTTAGGCAAAGAACTTCTTGGTGGTAAAGGCGCAGGCTTAGCAGAAATGACTCACATTGGAGTCCCAATCCCACAAGGATTCACGATTACCACTGAAGCTTGCACACTTTATTATGATAGCAACAAAAATCTTCCAGATTTCTTAGTGAAAGAAATCTATGAAGCCATCCACGCAGTGGAAAAAGAAACTGGCAAAAATTTTGGTGGAGACCACAACCCATTACTCGTTAGCGTTCGTTCTGGCGCTCGTGTCAGTATGCCTGGTATGATGGATACCATCCTCAACCTTGGTTTAAACGAAGTTACCGTTGCCGCTCTTGCCAAAGAAACACAAAACGACAGATTTGCTTATGACTGCTATCGTCGTTTCATCCTCATGTTCACCAACATTGCAAAAGGACATCCACGTACCGAAATGGACAAGATGCTTGATGCATTAAAAGAAGAAAGAGGATACAAACTTGATACCGAAGTTACCGCTGAAGAATTAAAGGAACTCGTTAGCAAGTACAAAGCTTACTACAAAAAGACCTTTGGGGAAGATTTCCCACAAGATCCATATAAACAATTAATCGAAGCCGTTACCGCCGTTTTCCGTTCTTGGGACAACCCACGTGCTAACGTCTATCGTATGATGAACAACATTCCTTATTCTTGGGGAACTGCTGTTAACGTTCAATCCATGGCCTTTGGTAACAAGGGTGAAACTTCTGGTACTGGTGTTGCCTTCTCTCGTGACCCAGCTACTGGTGAAAAAGTTATCTCCGCTGAATATTTACCAAATGCTCAAGGTGAAGACGTCGTTGCTGGTATCCGTACTCCACTTCACATCGATGAATTAAAGAGAAGAATGCCAGAAGTTTACGAACAATTCGTTAAGACCATTAAATTAATGGAAAATCATTACCGCGATATGCAAGATATGGAATTCACCGTCGAAGATGGTAAACTCTACTTCTTACAAACCCGTAATGGTAAGAGAACACCTGCCGCTGCATTAAAGATTGCATGTGATCTCGTTGATGAAGGTTTAATCGACGAAGATGAAGCCGTCTTGAGAATTGATGCTTTATCCTTCGATAAATTATTACTTCCTGGCTTTGATAAAGCCGATCTTGCTAAAGCTACCCCAGTCGCCACTGGTTTAGCTGCTGGTCCAGGTGCTGGTACCGGTAAATTAGCCTTCACTGCTGAAGAAGCTGAAGCAAGACATGCTGCTGGAGAAAAAGTCGTCTTAGTCCGTGCTGAAACCTCTCCAGAAGACATCGTTGGTATGGTCGCCTCTGAAGGTATCTTAACCATGCGTGGTGGTATGACCTCTCACGCCGCTGTCGTTGCTCGTGGTATGGGCAAATGCTGTGTCTGTGGTTGTAAAGAAGCCATTATCGATGAAGAAGCAAGAACCCTCACCATCAATGGTAAAGTTTATACCGCTGATGATGTATTCTCTTTAGATGGTTCAACAGGTAAAATCTATGTTGGTGCTATCAAAACCGTTAACCCAGATTTAACCGCTGGTTACTTCGGTCGTTTAATGGGTTGGGTCGACCGTGCAAGAAAATTACACGTCCGTACCAATGCTGATACTCCACGTGATGCCAAGCAAGCCAAAGAATTTGGTGCTGAAGGTATTGGCTTATGCCGTACTGAACACATGTTCTTCGACAAGGATCGTATCTTCTCTATGAGAAAGATGATCTTAGCCGATAACGTTGAAGATCGTAAAGCTGCATTAGCCGAACTCGAACCAATGCAACAAAAGGACTTCGAAGCCTTATATGAAATTATGGGCGAAATGAATGTTAACGTTCGTTTATTAGATCCACCTCTTCACGAATTCTTACCACATGAAGAAAACTTAATCGAAGAACTTGCTAAAGCAACTGGCAAGACCATTGCTCAAGTCAACGATCGTATTGCTGAACTTAAAGAAGCAAACCCAATGATGGGTCACCGTGGTTGCCGTTTAGCTGTTTCTTATCCAGAAATTTGCGAAATGCAAACCACTGCTATTATCAAAGCAGCAATCAACGTTTCTAAGAAGGGTATCAAAGTTGAACCAGAAATCATGGTACCACTCGTTCTTGATGTTCGCGAATTAAGATTCGTTAAGAATATCATTACTACTACAGCCGATCGTTTAATCAAAGAAGCTGGCATTGATATGAAATATCATGTTGGTACAATGATTGAAATCCCACGTGCTGCTTTATTATCTGATGAAATTGCAAAAGAAGCAGAATTCTTCTCCTTCGGTACAAACGACTTAACCCAAATGACATTTGGTTTCAGCCGTGATGACGCTGCAAAATTCTTACCAGATTATTATGAACACAAAATCTTAGAAGAAGATCCATTCAAGACCCTCGACCAAGATGGTGTTGGTAAATTAGTGAAAATGTCTGTTACCAATGGTCGCGCTACACGTCCTACATTACATGTCGGTGTCTGTGGCGAAACCGGTGGTGATCCAAAATCTGTGGAATTCTACCACAATGCTGGATTAGACTATGTCTCTTGTTCACCATTCCGTGTTCCAGTAGCTCGTTTAGCTGCTGCTCAAGCTGCTATTAAAGCAAAAAGAGCTGCTAAATAGTTTCTAACACATAAAAAAATGAGCAACCGTTATTGATTTAGCGGTTGCTTTTTTGTTGGACTTTTTAATTATAACTTCATTGATAATTTATGTTTTAGAGCATTTTCTATCCACTATTTGTCATAAAACATACTTACTGTTATTAAATTCATCAAAGCGATTACTCCCATCATAATCCAGGATCTTCGATTGAGTTTTAATTTTCTTTGATACATAACATAAAGGAGATACGCTAATAAAAGGAAGAATAAATAAGTAAATGCATTAATAAAATCCATCACTAGCATACTAGAAATTGTAAGTGCGGGAATCATCACGCGATAAGAAAAATAAGAATCAGAAATTTGATTAACTTTTTCTGGTTTATCTTTCTTTAATTTATAGAAAAAAGCAAGGGCAAATAAAGCAAGAACAATCACATAGAATATTACAGAAATCATTCCATTTCTTAAAAGTGCATGCCACTCATTCATTCTTGCTGGTTCTACGCCTTCTAATCCCATCGAAAAATATTGATTCAATAAAATAATAAAGCCAAAGGGGAAGAAGGAAAGTACATCTAAAGTCCATTTAGAAATAAAACGAATTTGAAACCAATTGCTCAACACTTTATCCATAGCAAGAATAACGAATTCAAACAGTAATAAAAACATAAGTACATTGAAAATCGCATCCACCATTGTGTTTTGAGAATATACAATAAAGAAGATTAATCCATAAAATAATAACCCCATAAGAAGATTTGATAGATAAATAAGAAATAAATAGGTAAATGAATACACTACATATCTACAACTTAACGCAATTGCCGCTGCGATAAACGAGCTTGTAAACGCAACAACAAATGTCCCATACCCTGCTAAGAATTTTCCTAAATATAATTTTTCCTTTTTTATCGGCAAAGCATACATTTGGTCGATTCCAACTTTTTTCATTTTAAATTGCAGTTCATAAAAGGCGAGAAATCCTGTTAAAAGAATGGTGTTCGTTGAAAAAGTTAAATAGGAATCTTCTATGGGATTTCCAAAAGTAGAGAAGAAATTAAAACAAATATTCACGATACTTAGTATCATAAAAATAATCGAAAGTGCGAGGGCTAACGAACCATGTCTTTTCATTTCTAATTTAAGCATTTTCTTCATGGTTTTGTTCCTCCTCACGTGTAACTTCTAATATAAATAATTCTTCAAAATCGATTGTTAATTCATCAATCATCACGGGTGATAATTCTTCTAGTTCTTTATCTACTTCCTCATAGTCAAGTTTACAAACAAAAGTTACAATCCGCTTATCTTTCTTAAATTGAAGTAAAGGGAAAGGAATCATTTCTTTGGATATTTCTTTTAAGAACGCTACTTGATATTTATGATACATCGACACTTTCTCTTGTAAGTTACCTTCTAAAAGAATGTGGTTCTGATCAATAATTCCAAAAGAATCACAAATATCTGATAATTCTCTTAATGAATGAGAAGATATGATAATTGTCGTCTTTTTATCTTCTACTAAGTCAATTAAATATTCTTTACATTTGATACGGGCTAAAGGATCTAAACCATCAAACGCTTCGTCTAATAATAAATATTCCGGTTCAATGGCGATAGCTAAAGCAAGAAAAACTTGTCGTTTCATTCCTTTAGAAAAATTATGAATATTGGCTTTTTTATCAATTGAAAATTCTTCTAATATTGCATCTAATTTTTTCTCATTGAGAGAATAAAAAGCTTGATAAAATTCACTCAACGATTGCGGTGTTGTTTTTAAATCATAGTAAGGTTCATCGGGTAAAAAGAAAATTTTTGCTTTGGCCTTTTCATTTTCTTTTACATCTTCTCCATCAATAAAAATCGCTCCTTGATCGGGCTTATAAACATCAGCAATTAAACGAAGTAAGGTACTTTTTCCTGATCCATTCACTCCTACAAGACCAAAAATAGAACCTTTTTGGATGGTTAGATTAATTTTTGAAAGCACAGTTTTTTTTAAAAACGATTTATCTACATTTTTAATCTCTATCATGGTCTTTCTTTCCTCCATAAATTTCATTCACTGTTTTTATAACTTCTTCATAGTCAACACCTTCATCAAATAATTGTTGAATAAGCAAAGTAGAAAGTTTCTTTTCCTCTTTTTCTTCATCACTCACGACAAATGCACCTTTTTTTTCAACAATTTGGATATAGCCTTTTTTCTCTAATTCGATATAGGCTTTTTGAACGGTATTCGGATTAATTCCATTTTCTTTTGCAAATTCACGAACCGAAGGAAGTTTTTCACCCGGTCGAATGACTTGTAATTGAATATATTTTTCGAAATATTCAATGATTTGTTCATAAATATTTCCTTTGCCATTAAACCGCATTACACTTCCTCCAATCTGTATTATCTGTATTACTGTATTCATGGTAACACTGATTCATGAATAAAATCAAGGCTTATTTCAAAAGATATAAACTTATTTTTAAATGCTTTAAAAATAAAAAAAAGATGCTAGTGAAGAAAAATCACTAACACCTTGATTTTACAATTTGAATTTTTATTCTTTTTCTATTTTTTCTCTTCTTTTTTTAGCGTAACCTTTTTTATTGGCTTGATAGGCTCTACCAAAAGCCATATCATCTTCACCTACATCTTCATAGATGGTGGATCCACCCGCAATAAAGGCTCCATCACCAATCGTGATTGGCGCAATAATCGTTGCGCCTGTACCAATAAAAGCGTGATTACCGATAATGGTTTGGAATTTGTGTTTTCCGTCGTAATTTGCGGTAATCGTTCCTCCACCGATATTGGTTTCTTCACCAATAATTGCATCACCTAAATAGGTTAAATGAGCAGCTTTTGCACCTTTTTTCATGGTAGCTTTTTTAGTTTCCACAAACGAACCAATCCGGTTATGTCCTTCAATTACGGTAAGCGGACGAATATTGGTCATTGGGCCAATTTGGTTAAAGTCACCAATCGTTGCGTCTTCAATAAAGTTATTGGATTTAATAACGTTATCTTCTCCAATAACAGTGTTTCCAATAATATAGTTTCCTGGGAAAACAATCGTATCAGCACCAATTTTAACATTAGGTCCAATATAAGTTGAATTCGGATCAATAATGGTTACACCATTTAGCATATGCATGCGGTTAATTCTATCTCTTAACACCGCGGTTGCTTCCGCTAATTGGACACGGTCATTAATGCCTAACATTTCTCTTGCATCAGGAAGAATGGACGCGCCTACATGTAATCCGCTTTTTCTAAAGATAGCAATAATATCGGTGAGATAATATTCTTTCTTCGCGTTATTACCTGAAATTTCGTTAAGATGTTTAAATAGTTCTTTGTTATTAAAGACATAAACACCGGTGTTTACTTCTTTAATCGCATCAATAGTTGGGGTAACGTCCGATTGTTCTACAATACCATAGACTTCATCATCCTTACCTCTTACAATTCTTACATAACCATGGGGATTATCAAGAATTGCGGTTAAAATCGTAACATCTTTTTTTGAAGAAATATGATCTTCAATGAGTTTACGAAGCGTTTTTTCTTGGAATAATGGTGTATCACCACAAGTAATTAAAGTGACACCCTCTTCATTTTCTAAGAAGGGTTTGGCTTGCATTACGGCATGTCCTGTTCCTAATTGTTCGTGTTGATAAGCCACTAAAGTTCTTCCATTTACAATCTTTTCTGTAAATGCACCATTATGTCCAACAATGGTCACCATTTTAGAAAAGTTTAATGGAAATAAAGCGTCTAATACATAGTCTAAAATCGGCTTTCCTAAAATTTCAAAGCCGACTTTTGAGCGCTCTTGGCTATGAGACTTCATACGAGTCCCTTTGCCCGCTGCTAAAATCACTGCATATAAATTCATGGATTTTCCTCCGAATATGATTGCCTATATTATAGCAAAAAAACGAATTAAAGAATAGATACGATTTGTAAGTAGTATCCTTTTTGTTGATATTTTTTCATGATTCGTTTTAAAAGTTCTTCATCTTCTGAAAGAGCAAATACTGTTGAACCTGAACCACTCATTTTTATGACTTCTAAACCTTCGTTTTTTAAAATTTCTTTTATCCGTTTAATATCTTCTAAACAAGAGAAAGCCGGTTCTTCTAAGTCGTTTTGCAAATAGGTCTCTAAACCTTTGATATTATCTTCTTTTAACGCTTGAACCGCTTTTTCCACTTGAGAATCATAATGCAAATGATTTTGGTCAAATAAATGAAAAATTTCTTTTGTTGAGCAACCTAAAAATGGTTTCATTAACAATAATTTATAATTTTTAACACCTTCAATCGGCGTGATGTTTTCACCAATACCTTGCACTCTTGCCGGACAATTTTTAATGAAAAATGGGACATCTGCACCAATTTTCTTCCCTAACTCAATTAATTCTTCATCCGTTGTTTGAATGTTCATTAATTGAACTATGGCTTTCATTACAAAAGCCGCATCACTACTTCCTCCTCCTAAACCAGCTTCCGAAGGAATTCTTTTATGAATATAAGCGGAGAAGTCTTTCTCAATATGAAAATGTTCTTTCATTAAAGCAATTGCTTTGGTCACACTATTTTGTGGTGGAATCGAATAATCATCCATTTCCACTAAGGTTTCATATTCATCATCTAATACTTCAATTTCAATCGTATCATAAAGAGAAATCGGCACCATAATCATATCTAGATCATGATATCCATCTTTTCTTGTTCCGACAATGGATAAGGATAAATTGACTTTTGCGTTAGCTTCTACGATCATTTTAACTTCCTCCTAAAAATGTTCTTCTTGCGACACCTTTGGTATCAATTCCTCCTAAACGATGAGAAATGGTTCTGGATAGAATGTCTTGTACTGAAACGTAATGACTTACAATGGTATGCGATACTTCTGAGGCAATAATCACCGGATCTAACAAATGAATATTTTCTCTTGTGGGTGAACTTGCAAAATTAGCGCCCGCTTTTAATAATGCCTCATAATAACTTTGACATGCTCCCGCAATAATTACAAGAGCATCTTTGTTCGATTGATAATTTCTTGCTTGTATGACAGCGTCAACAAAATAAGCCGAAGTTCTGTAGGAACGGATATCACTCTTATCTTTTCCGTCTAAAGCATCGTGACCCGTAATCACTAATACATCGGGATGATGCTTTTTTAAAAGGTAAGAAATTTTTTGTGGCATATCTTGTTCACTAATAAAATAACCTACTGCGGAGACTTTGTATTCTTTATACGCTTCCATCGCTTTTTTTAAATATTGTTCATCGCCATCAATATGGAGCACTAATCCCGATATCGTTTTTCCTCTTAATTCATGAAGAAAAGATAATGGTGGAAGAGTTAAAGATTTTTCTTGTTCTTTTACTTTTACAATATCATGAAGCGGCGCATCCGCTAAAAGACGAACCACTTCACCTTTTAAAATAACATTATCTCCTTCAAGAGCAACAACGCGAAAAACAATATCGTGATGATGAGATATACGAGTGACTAAATCATTGACTTTCATAAGCAAAATCTCCTCGTATATGTATATGTTTTTTTCTTTATTTTGCGCTTACTACGATTTGATAAAGCTTTTGAAAATCTTCTAAAGATAGCTCTTCTGGTCGACTTAATGAAGATATCTGCGCTATTTCTAAAAATTCTATCGCTTTTTCTTTTACGCTTACATATTTTAAAAGATTATTTAAAATTGTTTTTCTCCGCATGGAAAACATCGTATTTAAAAAGCGGTAAAAAGAAGCATCAATTGTATGAGTTCTTGTTAATTTATAAATAGCGGAATCCACGTGCGGTACAGGATAAAAAGAAGTTCGATGCACCTTACATACTTTTTCATGTTGACACGTTGCTTCTATTAATAAACTTAAAGGGCCATATTCTTTGGTTCCTTTTTTTGCAAACAAACGCTCTTCCACTTCTTGTTGCACCATAAAAACAAAAATAGAACAATTAAAATTTAATAGCACGTGCTCAATTAAAGGCGTCGTAATATAATACGGAAGGTTTCCAATAATCTTACATTTACCTTCCCATTTTAATTTTAAAAAATCTGTTTGATGAACCTTAACCCAAGAAAAAGGTGCAAACGTTCTTGTTAAATGCTCTACCATATTCGGATCAATATCAAATAAATGCGTTTCTACATGCGCATCTTTTATTTTTTCACTTAACGCACCTAAACCAGGGCCAATTTCTAAAATTACATCTTGCGCATTGATTTCTAGAGCAGAACTTGCTTGATTTACCGGTTCTTCTTGAATCAAAAAGTTTTGACCATATTTTTTAGAAGGGAAAATACCATATTCACTACATTTATTCATTACATATTCTTTACTTGCTATCATGTTTCTTTTTCCACTCCTTCATCTCTTCTTTTTGAATGCCTAATGCGCGTAATTCTTTTAAAAATCGTTTTGCATTTCCTATATAACCTAAATGAAAATCATGGCCTAGTTCTGTTCTTAAAGCTAAACTATCTTCTTTTCCCACAAATCCTAAAGAAACTAAATCTTGATATTCAATATCCGATTCTTTGTTCTTTTTACTTTTTAGCATGACGTTTTCTAAAGCAGAAAGTACTTCTTCTTTAGTGGATTCGGCCACTCCCACTTTATGATGACGAATAGAAACTTCTTTTCTTACATACGCATGATACACATGAGGAATTTGTTCTTCTATGCGTGAACGGATTTGTAATCCAGGAAAGTCAGGATCGGTTAAAACAATAATATCTCTTGTTTGACTGATTTGTTTTAAATACCGAAGTGTTTCATCCGCGATTTCTGAGCCATTGGTAATCACAAAATCCGCTTCTAAAAATGACGAAAGAAAATCAACATCGCTTTTTCCTTCGACAACGATGACGGCCTCAATTTTCTTTTTCATAGATGGAAAAACCTCTTGGTATTTTCCCTTGTTTCTTCTTCTATTTTTTCTCTTTTGATTCCTTTAATTTGTGCAAGTTCTTCAACAATATAGGGCAAATAGGAAGAATTATTTTCTTGTCCTCTAAAAGGATGCGGTGTTAAATAAGGAGAATCCGTTTCCACTAGCATACGATTTAAAGGTACTTCATGGGCACACCCTTTAATGACTCTTGCGTTTTTAAAAGTCACAGGTCCCGCAAAAGAGATATAACATCCTAAAGCAATAAACTGTTTCATCATTTCTTTTGATCCACTAAAACAGTGCATGATACATCCATATTTTGGTGGATAAGCTTTTAAGATATCATAGGTTTCTTGAATTGCATCCCGAGAATGAATTGATATAGGAAGATGATATTGGTTGGCTAGTTGAATTTGCGCAATAAAATACTCTTTTTGTTTTTCTCTTTCTTTTTCATCGGTTACCCAATGATAATCTAAACCAATTTCACCTAATGCCACTACTTTATCTTGTGTTAATAAAGGCTCCAAGTCTTTTAAATCTACGTCTTGAATATCACAAGGATGAACCCCTACGATTGCGTAGACATTAGGATATTCGTGGCTAATTTCAATGGCTTTTTTACTTGAGGGTAAATCCCAACCCACAACGAAGAAGGCACCTACACCTACTTCTTCACTCTTTTTAATAATTTCGTCTCTTTTTTCATAAAGATTATCACTATTTAAGTGACAATGCGTATCATATATCATTTTCTTTATTTTCCCACACAGAAACGAGAGAATATTTCTTCTGTAAAGTCGTTCCCTTTTCCTTCCCCTAATATGGATAAAATATTTAAATAGGCTTCTTGAATCGAAACCGCTACTAAATCAAGGGTTAAGCCACTTGCGGCATCACTTTGTGCTTTCTTCAATTCAATTTTCGTCTTCTCTAATAAACCCAATTGTCTTTCGTTAGCGAAACTTGGACGATGATAAACCTCTTGATCTAATTCTAATAAAGATAAGATGGCAGTTTTTAATTCTTCTATATTTCCGTCTTTTGCCGAAATATAAATACCATCTTTCTTCTTTTCGTCTTTTAATAAATCTTCTTTGTTATAGATAATAATCCGTTTTTTATTTTTGGTTTTTTCTCTTAATTCAATATCTTCTTTATCTTCTTCTTTTGAGCCATCAATGACGAGTAAAATCACATCAGCGTCTTCCACAGCTTTTTTAGCTTTTTCTATACCAATGGATTCTACTTCATCTTTGGATTCATGAATACCTGCTGTGTCTAATAAATGTAAAGGTAAACCTTCTAATAAAATTTCTCCTTCAACAATATCTCTTGTCGTACCAGCAATATCCGTAACAATCGCTTTTTGTTCTTTCATTAAAGCGTTTAATAAAGAAGATTTCCCTACGTTTGGTTTTCCTACAATGGCAACTTTAATTCCGTCTTTAATAAGTTTCCCTTGTCTTCCATCTTGAATTAAATGATCAATCATTAAACACATTTGATTCACTTCATCTAAAACTTTTTGGGTAGTCACTTCTTCTATATCTTGATATTCTGGATAATCAATATTCACTTCAATTTGTGATAATAAATCCGCTAACCGAGTTTTTAAAGGAGTTAATGTTTGACTGGTTTTTCCTTCTAACGATAGAAGCGCTAAATCTTTACCTTCTTTAGAAGAAGCGTGAATCATATCATTAATTGCTTCTGCTTGTACTAAATCGATTCTTCCATGATAAAACGCTCTCGCGGTAAATTCTCCTCGTTCTGCATTTCTTGCTCCGTTTTTAATTAGTAACGCAATAATTTCTCTAACAATGAGCATCGATCCATGACATTGAATTTCTACAAGATTTTCACCGGTGTAAGAATGTGTTCCAGGATAAACGTTTAAAATTACTTCATCAACTTTTTCTTTTTGGTCCATGATAAAGCCATAATAAATGGTTCTTTTTTCACAATTTTCAATATTTTTTGAAAAGCAATGAGAAACGATTTCTAAAGCCTTATCACCAGATACACGAATCATGCTAATCGCCGAAGTAAAAGGGGCGGTCGCTAACGCTACGATGGTCTCAAACATAACAGTTCTCCTTTCTTTTAGTAAAAAAGAGCCAAAAGGCTCCTTTTACTCAACATAACGAATTGTAATTTGACGATGTTTGCCTTCGCCAACGCTTTCTGTACGAATATGAGGCATCGTGCTTAAAGCATTATGAATCATTCTTCTTTCATCAGCAGGCATAGCTTCCATGGTCATGGTTTCATGAGATCTTTGAACTTCTCTTGCCATGTGTTTGGCCATATAAACGACTTTGTTATATTTTCCATCTTTATAATCGTTAATATCTAAAAGTACACGATATTTCTTTTTAAATTTGGAAGATACCGCCAATTTAGCGATTTCGTTTAAAGCTTGTAAAGTTCTACCATTTTTGCCAATTAAAATAGAATTGTGATCCGAATCAATATTGACATGAATGATTTCATCTTCAATATGAGATTTTACCGTTGCGGTGATATTGAATTCACCAATGGCTTTTACAAGATAATCTTCTAAATACGCCACTGCATCCGATAAATCGTAAACTTCAATTTCCACTTTTTTGGTAAATAAAGTTTTCTTTTCACTAATCACTTTATAGACTAAATTTTCTTTTTCTTCGCCAGTTTCTTTGGCGGCTAATGCTAAGGCATCATCTAATGTTTTTGCTACATATTTTTTCATTTCATTTTCTTCCTTTTTAAAATAGATTGTGTAATAACGGTTTGAATCATAGAAATAATTGCACCAAATAACCAATAAAGTCCCATACCAGAAGGTAAGGAGAAGCCCATAACGATAATCATAATCATCATGAAATTCGTCATGTATTTCATTTGTTTTGTTTGTGCATCTTGTGCTGGATTCTTTCCTAACTTCTCAACATTCTTTGTGTTTTTCTTTTGCATCCATTGTGGTAATTTTGTTGAGACAATTTGTGTTCCCGACATTAATATGAAGAGAATTAATGATGTCCACCACGCGGAGGAGAAATCAAATTTTGTAATAAAGGAACCAATGGAAGCACTTAAGTGCATACCGTAAATGTCACCTGAAGTTAAAATTGAAGATCCGCTTAAAGCACCCCAAACAGCAACGAAGATAAAGAATTGTAAAATCATGGCCAAAATTTGATTTAATGGCTTGATTTTATACTTTTTATAAAGCTTCATCTGCTCTTCTGCCATTCTTTGCTTTTCATATTGGTTGGTATTGGAATTTGGATACTTCGCTTGAATTTTCGCAAGTTCTGGTTGTAAAGCCGTCATCTTTTGTTGATCCATTGTGGTTTTAAACGTTAATATCATCAACAATCCACGAACAATAATAGTAGTAAATAAGATAGCGAGTAATTGCGCCCAACCTGCACGAACATTAGCGTTTAAGAAGCCTTGTGTAAGTTGATGGGATACCCATGCAACTGGATAAACCAATAAACCTTCAAGGAAGCCTTTTTTAAATGCTTGTCCCCAAGTTTTTCCTTCAATATAAACTTTGTTACCATCTGAACCATATTCACCCGAAACTGGTGTAATACAGGTTCTATTAGAAGAAACGACTGAATTTAACGACTTTTTGTATTGGGCAATAAAGTCTTTACTTGGATGATCACTCATTGGAATTTCTTTTTTGATTTGCTCAACCATGTTATCCCAGTTGACCCAAAGTGTGTCGACCATCTTTCCTTTTTTGTTTTCTTTTTGACCAGCAAATTTTAAATAGCCATATTGTTTTAAAATTTCTTCGGTTGTTAAGCCAGTAACCTTTTTCTCATCTTTGTTATAGGCATCAATGGCAAGTTCTTCTACTTTTTTATCGAGTGCGACAAAGAAAGTTTTGGATGGAACATCATAGTTCTTTGCTATACTTGTCATTTGCTTAGTAACTGCTTCATTTTTAAATTGAAGTACATCGTCTTTAATGATCGGTTGTCCTTCTTCGTCATAAGAAAGACCAGCATCATAGTTATAAAGAATATGTGCTCTATCATTGACTGAACAAAAGTTTGCCGTACATCCAGTAACCGCAAATAAGCCTAAAACCAAAGCGAGTACTTTAAAAGCTGTCTTATGCTTTTTTCTCATTTCTCTTCCTCCTGATTTTGTTAAGAAGTCCTTTCAGTTCTTCTAATCCTAATCCATATTGTTCTAAATCATAGTTTTTTCTTGCAATAATTACATAATCAATTGCATCGAGTTCACTCCAGCATTCTTGTAACATACCGCGAATTTGTCTTCGCGTTTTTGAACGAATAACAGCGTTTCCTAATTTGATGGGTGCGGAAATGCCGATTCTAGGATAAGAAAATTCGGATTCTAAATAATAAACAACAAAAAATCTATTTTTTTCAACAAGGCCCGAACGAACAACATGTTGAAAGTCTTCATGTGTTTTCACACGAAATTGCTTTTTCATGTAGCGCCCTCCTTTATAATTTAAAAAAACCACCAGTACGATCACTAGTGGTTGCGCATCCTTAAGCTGAAAGTACTGCTCTACCTTTGGCACGACGTCTTGCTAAGACTTTGCGGCCGTTTGGCGTTGCCATTCTTGCTCTAAAGCCGTGAGTGGCTTGATGTTTTCTCTTACTTGGTTGATACGTTCTTTTCATAAATACACCTCCGATTGTTAATTAGTATACGCGTGTTTAGTATATATTTATATTTAGTATATTGTCAAGCATTTATAGCATTTTTCTTTACCATTCGTCTGAATTAGCCTTTCCATCCATGAATGGTTTCTTTCGTCTTTGGAACCCTATTCTTTTAACAATCATTTCCTTCTTTTTTCGCTTTTCTATCAAAAAAACGAAGAAAACTAAAAAGAGCAGGCTTCTGCTTGCTTTTATTTCATTTTAAACGTCTCATTATCAGCTACCCGCTGCAAGGTTTTTCCATCATGAATCAACAGTTCTCGTCTTCCATCATGAATGAGTTCTATAACATTGCCTCCGCCGACCATAACATAGTCTTCAAAAACATTTTTTGAGAATCTTCTTCCGTCATTTGTCGCAGCTTTTTTAATATTTGTATTTACTTCATTTTCCTTAAAAGTTGAAACCAAATCATAAACCAATTCATAATAATTGTTTGCTACTTCATGGATAAACACATGGATTGATTGACCTTGTAAAGCAATTTGTCCTGAGTAATATGAATTATTTTCGTCTTTTATTAAAGTATTATACGATTTAAGTACTTTCTGTAGTGCTTCTTCGTCTATTCCAACAACAATATTATTGTTATATTTCAATCCTTTTTCTTTCCAAGTACATACGCTTGCTGGCGTTTGATTGATAATTTCTCCATTTCCATCAAATTTTATTAATTCATAATTACAAATACCTTTATCTTTTAAAATAATTTTATTTTGCTTTTCTCGTTCTTTAAAAAAAGAAAATCCATTTACTTCAATCGCATCTTCTACATTTTCTTCTTTAAAATTCTTTTTTAAATAAGAATCTACTCTTTGTCCTTCTTGTCCTTCCACTAATATTTCTCCTATAGTTAAGTATTCCTCAGGGTTAAATAAATCTTCTTCTGCTTTTAAGTTCACTTTGATCCATATCTCTGACGATGTTATTTTTTCTATAGTGCTCGTAAGATTCATTTCTAAATCTTGTATTTCTTTTTCATCTTCTCCTGATTTTAAAGTTACGCTTGGTTGATCTAAAAAAGAATCTAAAGAGGTGGCCACATACACTTCAATACTTGTATGAATGATCGTTCCGTCTTCTTTTACATAACTTTTCATTTTACTATCCGGCATGATAAGCTTTAGTGTTTGTAGTTGATTCATCGTTTCTTTGGGCTGTACCTTTATTACAAAATAAGCTTCGCCCAAAAAATTTCCACTCGCTATACCGCTACTACTAACAACGAGTCCGTCGTTTTCTATTAAACCTTCTAAGGTTGCATTTTTAAAATCATATTGAAAATAGGTGTTCGTTTCAATTTCTTCTGTTTCTAATTTTTCTCCTCCTGAAATGTTCATTTCTCCTAGAACAAACCAAGAAGAATCAAACGTTTCATCATTTGCGTCTACGTTGATTTCTACTTTTATATAAAGTTGGTGCGCTTTTAAAGCTCGGATATCATTCGTTTGGTCTTCAAAATCAAAAGATAAATTCGTATAACTTTTTTCGGGAGTTATTTTTTGTTCCATTGAAACGACATCTCTAGAAAAAAGTAAATTTTTCGATAAGCTCACTTTTATAACTAAGAAAGATTCTCCAAAAGCATAAGAAATTCGACTATTCGTAAAGGAAACATTTATCTGATTAAAAATTTGTTTTTCATTCTTTGTTTTTATTTGGTAAATCAAATAAGCTGCTTTTTCTTTATCTTTTATCGCTATTCCACTTATCATCTTCTTTTCGCTATAATAAGTGCCTTTCGCTAAAGCGCAACTCGATAAAGAAAGTAATAAAATCGCTATCGGTAAAAGCGTTCGTTTTTTTCTTTTCATCTTACATCCTCTTTTCGTCTACTTTTAGTATGTATAAATCTTTCTTACTCTAAACATTAGAATATTTATTTGTTCACAACTTGTTTTCTTGTTCCACTTTTTTATCCACATGAAAAAAGACAAAAAATAAGGTAAAAATAAGGAATTTTGCATGATTTTATCATTTATTAACAGTTTTCCACATTTGTGGTAAACTAAAGCTCTCTTCCACACGTTTTCCACCGTAAAAAGATGTGGAAAATGTGGATAACCTTAAATTTTCTAGCTTTTTTCTTTGTTTTTGTGTGGAAAACTTCATGCGCGATGAATTTCTTCTATTTTTTTTCACATTTTATGTTATCATTATGAAGACTGGAGGCTTAACGTTTTATGATCACTACTGTCAGTGAAAAGCGTCAAATATGGGACCGCGTGTTAATCGGTATTCAAAATGAAATCATGGATCCTCGTATTTTCGATTCTTTCTTTAACAATTCGTATATTTATTCTATTTCCGGGGATACCATTGTAGTTTCTGTTAATTCCAAATTAGCCGCTAATCTTATTAGTACAAAATATAATGATTTAATCTCTGAAGTCGTTGCCCAAACAACACAATCCAAATTTAAACTTGTATTTATGCCCGAAAGCGAAATTCAAGCTTCCGCAACACCAGTAACCGAGAAAGTTGAAGAAAAAAAGCAATTTTTTGTCAACTCATTTATTAATCCAAAACATACATTTGATAGTTTTGTTGTCGGTCAATGCAACCGCGAAGCCTCACAAGCGTCATTAATGATTGCTTCTAATCCAGGAAAGTTATTCAATCCTTTATTTATTTACTCGCAATCCGGCTTAGGAAAAACCCATTTATTGCATGCAATTGGTAATTATATTAAAGAAAACACACCAAGATTAAAGGTTTTATACATTTCCACCGATGATTTCGTCGATGAATTCGTTCGTTCCGTTCGTGGGGATCGTGAAATTGAAGAATTACGTGATTTCTTCAAAACTGTAGATGTTTTATTAATCGATGATATTCAATTCTTAGCGGATAAAAACAAAACCGCTGATATGTTCTTCAATGTCTTTAATACGATGATTAACCTAGGAAAGCAAGTTGTTCTTACTTCTGATCGTCATCCGAATGATTTAAAAGGACTAGAAGCGCGTTTAGTTACTCGCTTTAATGCTGGATTAAGCATCAATATCCAAGAGCCCGATAAAGAAACCTTACTTTCTATTTTAAAAATGAAAATTGAGGCCAATAACCTTGATATTACTAATTTTGATGATGATGTCCTTGATTTTATCGCTGAAAAATTCTCTAAAAACATTCGTGAATTAGAAGGCGCGATTAATCGTTTACTTTTCTACTCTATTAATATTAAACAATCCAAACATATCGATTTACCATTAGCTATCGAGTCCGTTTCTTCTATTATCAATGTAAAAGAAACCGAAAGAATGCTATCGGAAGAACGTATTATTGAAGTTGTTTCTGATTATTATAATTTAACCGTTTCTCAACTTAAAGGAAATGTACGTACTTCCCAATTAGCGTTAGCCCGTCATATCTCTATGTACCTTATTAGAACAATGCTTGATGTACCTTTTAAAAAGATTGGACAAACCTTTGGCGGTAAAGATCATTCTACTGTCATGAGCGCTGTGGAAAAAGTTGAGTCTAATTTGAAGACAAATCCACAATTAAGCCAAGCGATTCACGAGATACAAAACCGCTTAAAAAATTCATAAAAACATGAAATTTTTCTGCTTTTATACCGATTTATATGGTATAATTAACGAGTGAGAAAAAGAAGAAAACACTTATCCACATTTTCCACCGTGCTTATAATAATTATTATTAATTTTTAAGGAGAGCAATATATGAAATTTACAATTAAACGTGACGAATTTTTGAAAGGACTTAACGTCGCTAGTAAAGCCATTGGTTCGAAGTCACCTATCCCAGTAATGATGAATTTAAAATTAACTTTAACCGTTGAAGGATTATTTATTATGGGTAGTAATAATGAAATTACCATCCAAACATTAATTCCAACCATGAACGGGGAAGAAAAAACAATTTCTGATGTTGAATATGGTGCAACATTAATCTCTTGCAAATATTTATTAGATATTGTTAGAAAAGTTGAAGGCGAAAAAATTAGTTTAGAAGTCATCGATGATACAATTGTAAAAATCAGTGATAATCGCTCCAACTTCAAATTAAATTCGATTCGCGCTGAAGAATATCCAGATATTGATTTAAGCGATGAAGGCATGAAATTAACTTTGAAAAAAGAAGAATTACAAAACTTAGTCAATCAAACCGCATTTGCGGCTTCTACAAAAGAACAACGGCCAATTTTAACCGCTGTTAACTTACAAGCTGATAACAATCGATTAATCGCTACCGCAACGGACAGTGCGCGTTTAGCTCGTAAAGAAATACAAATTGAAGAAGGCTATTCCTTCACTGCCAATATTCCAGCCAAAGTGTTAATGGATGTTTCTAAACTCATTGAAGCGGAAAATAGTGAAAAGGTTTCTTTAGTTATCAGTGATACCAAATCTTTATTTGAATTCGCTAATACCTTAGTTAGTACAAGATTAATCAGTGGTGATTATCCAAATACCAAAAACATCGTTCCAAAGAGCTTTAATTTCTTCTTAGAAGCGAATGCCCAAGAATTAATTTCTGCAATGGACCGCGTTTCCCTTCTTCTTTCCGAAAAAGATAACGTTGTGAAATTAACCATGACAAGAGATGGTGTGGAAGTTTCTACTAAATCTTCTCAAGTAGGATCGGCAACGGAAAAAATTACGGTTTGCCAATTCGATGGTGAAAGAATGGAAGTTTCCTTCAATGCCACTTACGTAATGGATGCGATTAAAGCTTGTGGCTCAGAAGATGTCACTTTAGCCTTCTTAGGCGAGATGAAACCATTCATCATTCGTAATGATCAAGATGAATCACAAATTCAATTGGTCACGCCAATGAGAACTTATAATTAGAGTAAAAAAGACGAGGCGAAAATGCTTCGTTTTTTTCTTTTTTTGGCCTTTAAAAAACTAAGATAAACGAAGGAAAAAATAACGTAATTTAAAAGGAATATATATATTCCTTTTTTTTCTTGTTTTTGATATAATTATATTGCATGAATATTTAAGACAGGTGACGCACATGAAAGAAATTCAAATTCACACGCCATTTATTACTTTAGGACAGTTTTTTAAATTGGCAAATTTAATTAGCAATGGAGGAGAGGCTAAATTATTTCTCATGGAGAATATCGTCTATGTCAATCAAGAAAAAGAAAATAGAAGGGGCAGAAAATTGTACCCAGGATATGAGATTGAACTTGAGGGACAAAAATTCATGATTGTTGAAAAATGAGAATCTCTAAGATTGCATTAAAGAATTTTCGAGGCTATGAACAAGTAGAATTATCATTAGAAAAAGGTCTTAACGTTTTAGTTGGAAATAATGGAGCTGGAAAAACTAATTTGGTGGAAGCAATTTCGTTTTTATCCATTGCTCGTTCATTTCGAACTAGTGATGAAAAAGAGTTACGAAAGAAAGATAGTTCCTTTACATGGTTAAAAGGAAGTTTTGTCTTGCAAGAAAGAAATAAAGAAGTCGAAATGCTTTTATTACCCAAAGGCAAAAAAATCACTTTAAATGGCCACGAGGTAAAAAAAGTATCTGAACTTGTTTCTACTCTACATGTCATTACTTTTAAACCCGGAGATGTGTTTATCTTTGATGCTTCGCCCAGTGAAAGAAGACGTTTTATGAACGTTGAAATTTCAAGGCAGTATAAAGAATATCTTTTTTCATTAACCCGCTACGAAAAAATATTAGAAGAACGAAATAAACTTTTGAAACAAGATGAAATATCGGATATGCAACTGGATGCATTGACAGAATTACTCATTCAAGAAGCTTATCGAATCGTTCGCTATCGAAAAGCGTTCTTTGATCGATTAAAAGATGCGGTCAAAGAAGTGATTGCGGAGCTAAATGAAACGAAAGATTTCCAATTTACATATCACCCTTTCGTAGGGTTAGAAGATTTTCAAAGCGATGCGCAAGAAGCGTTTAAGAAAGCAAAAGAAAACGATTTAAGGTTGAGGGCAACAACTATAGGACCACACCGAGAAGACTTTATATGCACTCTTAACGGCGCCAATATCAGCGCTTCGGGATCGCAAGGAGAAAAAAGACTAGCGGCTTTGATTCTAAAATTAGCTTTGTACCCCATGGTGCAAGAAGAAGCAAAAAAGCCAATTGTAATATTAGATGATGTTTTATCCGAACTAGATGAACAACATCAAAATTCGTTATTAAAACTCATTCAAACATTTGAACAAACCATTCTTACGACAACAGAATGGAAACGAAAAGAACAAGCCACGGTATATGACGTGGATCACCATAGGATTAAGAGGAGGATTGAATATGGAAGATGAAGAAATCAAAGTCCAAGAAGTAACGGACGAAGAAGAGCGAGAACTTGAAAAAGCTAGCGCAGATTACACGGAAAAGAATATTCAAGTCTTAGAAGGCTTAGAGGCGGTTAGAAAAAGACCAGGTATGTATATTGGTACTACTTCTTCTGCAGGTCTTCATCACCTCGTTTGGGAAATTGTAGATAACGCTATCGACGAAGCTTTAGCGGGTTATTGTGATACCGTTACCGTGACCATTAATAAAGGAAACACGATTACTGTTACTGATAACGGACGTGGTATTCCAGTGGGTATTGTTGCTAAAACGGGTGTATCAGCGGTTGAAACCGTTTATACCGTATTACACGCTGGTGGTAAATTCGGTGAAGGCGGAGGTTATAAAGTCTCTGGTGGTTTACACGGCGTTGGTGCTTCTGTTGTTAACGCACTTTCCGAATGGCTAGAAGTCATTGTTCATAAAGAAGGTGGAATCTTTAAAATTCGCTTCTCTAACGGAGGTCATGTTGAATCTCACTTAGAAAGAATCGGCGATTGTGAAGATACCGGAACCATTGTTACCTTTAAACCAGATCCACTTATTTTTACCGAAACAACTGAATATAACTATTCCACGATTCGTGATCGTATTCGCCAAATGGCTTTCTTAAATAAAGGACTTCGCATGATCGTAAAAGATGATCGTGAAGAAACACCTATTCAAGAAGAATTCCATTATGTTGGTGGAATTAAAGAATACGTTAAATTCATTGATGAAGGAAAAACTCCATTATTTGATGAAGTGATTTATTGCGAAGGAAGAGATAGTGGTATCTATGCGGAAGTCGCTATGCAATATAACGACTCTTATACTGCGAATGTATATTCCTTCTGTAATAACATCAATACACATGAAGGTGGCTCTCATGAAGAAGGTTTTAGAGCTGCAATTACACGTGTAATTAATACATATGCTAGAAATAACAAATTCTTAAAAGATAACGACGATAATTTAACTAGTGATGACGTAAGAGAAGGTTTAGTTGCTATCATTTCTGTAAAGCATCCAAACCCACAATATGAAGGTCAAACGAAAACAAAATTAGGTAATAGTGAGGTAAGAAAGATAGTTTCTGCTATTGTTACCGAACAATTCACTCGTTTCTTACAAGAAAATCCAAAGTTAGCGAAGCTCATTATGGAAAAAGTAGTCTTAGCCGCTAACGCACGTTTAGCTGCTAGAAATGCTAGAGAAGCAACTCGAAGAAAAGGCTCTCTTGAAATCAGTTCTTTACCAGGTAAATTAGCCGACTGCTCTTCTCGTGATGCTAGCCGCTGCGAATTATACATCGTAGAAGGTAACTCCGCTGGTGGTTCAGCGAAGAATGGTAGAGACCGTGAAACCCAAGCAATCTTACCATTAAGAGGTAAAATCTTAAACGTCGAAAAAGCACATGAAAAACATATCTTTGCTAATCAAGAAATTGGCAACATGATTATTGCTATCGGTGGTGGCATTGGTGATGACTTCGACGTTTCTAAGATTCGTTACCATAAAATTGTTATTATGACCGATGCTGATGTTGATGGTTCTCACATTCGAATCTTGTTATTAACATTCTTCTATCGTTATATGCGTCCACTGATTGAACAAGGATATGTTTATATTGCGCAACCTCCACTTTATAAAGTGGAATGGCGTAAAAAAACCTATTACTGCTATAATGATGAGCAATTAGATTTATTAAAATCAAAAATTGGACCTAACGCTAGATTAGATATTCAACGTTATAAAGGTCTTGGTGAAATGGATGCCCAACAACTTTGGGAAACCACCATGGATCCAGAAGCAAGAAAGATGTTAAGAGTTACATTAAGTGACGCCATTGAAGCCGATCAAGTATTTGATATGCTCATGGGCGAAAAAGTCGAACCAAGAAAAGAATTTATTCATGCAAATGCAAAATTTGTTAAGAATTTAGATATTTAATGAAGGAGGTAAGTGAATTATGGCAGATGAAGAAAACAAAATTGACGAAACCGTCAATGAAGAAAATGAAGATGAAAATCTTACTGAAGAAGAATTAGAAGAAGCTAATGAACTTGCCGATTTAGAAGAAGGTATTGTAGCTGGTTTAAGCGATACCGACTTAGCCAATGAAGTAAGAACCTCCTTTTTGGACTACTCCATGTCGGTTATTGTTTCAAGAGCAATTCCTGATGTCCGTGATGGTTTAAAACCAGTTCATAGAAGAATTATTTATGGTATGGATGTCTTAGGCATGCAACCAGATAAACCTTATAAGAAATCCGCACGTATCGTTGGTGACGTTATGGGTAAATATCACCCACATGGTGACTCCGCAATTTACGGAACCCTCGTTCGTTTAGCACAACCTTTCTCTATCCGTTACACTCTAGTTGACGGACATGGTAACTTTGGTTCTGTGGATGGTGATGAAGCTGCAGCTATGCGTTACACCGAAGCAAGAATGTCAAAAATTGCTATGGAAATGGTTCGCGATATCGATGATGATACCGTCGATTTCATGGATAACTACGATGGAACCGAAAAAGAACCTGTTGTATTACCTTCTCGTTTCCCTAACTTACTTGTCAATGGTAGTTCAGGTATCGCAGTTGGTATGGCCACCAATATTCCACCACACAATTTAGGTGAAGTAATTGATGCAGTTAAAATGGTTGCGCATCATCCTGATGTGACACCATTAGAATTAATGAATACTTGTTTATATGGTCCTGATTTCCCAACCGGTGGTATCATCCTAGGAAAAGGTGGAATTCGTAAAGCTTATGAAACAGGACAAGGTAGTATTACCATCCGTTCTAAAACCGAAATTATCGAAAGAGAAAACGGAAAGAAACGAATTATCGTTACAGAAATTCCTTATCAAGTCAATAAAGCGAATATGATTGAAGCGATTGCTAAATTAGCAAGAGAAAAAACGGTAGAAGGAATTACTGATTTACGCGATGAATCCAATAAAGATGGAATTCGTGTTGTTATTGATTTAAGAAAAGATGCGATTCCAGAAGTCATCTTAAATCAACTTTATAAAATGACCCAATTACAAATCTCTTTTGGCATCATCATGTTAGTGTTAGACCATGGCCAACCAAAAGTACTTCCCATTACTGAAGTTTTAAAACTATATCTTGAACACCAAGTTGAAGTGGTGGAAAGAAGAACACGTTTCTTACTCAAGAAAGCTTTAGCCAGAGATCATATTCTAGAAGGTTTATTAAAAGCACAAGATAATATTGATGAAGTTGTTGCGATTATTCGTAGTAGTAAAACCACCGATATTGCCAAAGCTTCATTAATGGAACGCTTCGAATTTACCGAAATTCAAGCTAAAGAAATCTTAGATATGAGATTAGCGAAATTAACGGGTCTTGAAAAAGAAAAGATTGAAGACGAAATTGCGCGTTTACATGTCTTGATTGATCAATATAATACGCTTCTAAGCTCCCGCGATAACATTGTTGAGCAAGTCTTAAAAGAATTAGATGAAATCAAAGAAAAATATGGCGATGCTCGTCGTACAGAATTATCAAATGATTTATCCAATATTGATGACGAAGACTTAATTCCACAAGAAGAAATTATCGTTACTTTAACCAAAAATGGTTATGTCAAACGGTTACCAACCGACACATTCAAAGCGCAAAACCGTGGTGGACGTGGAATTAAAGGTATGACCACGAATGAAAATGATGTTGTCGATATCTTAGTGCATACGAAAACCCATACAGATGTGCTCTTCTTTACAAATGTTGGTAAAGTTTATCGTATTAGAGGATATCAAATCCCTGAATTCTCTAGAACCTCAAAAGGCTTACCTATTGTTAACTTATTAAATTTAGATAAAGAAGAAAAAGTAATGTCCATCCTTTCTATGGATGAATATTTAGATGGTCACTACCTCTTATTCATTACTAAAGAAGGCGTTGTAAAACGAACGGATGTAAAAGAATTCGAATCCATCCGTCAAAACGGTAAGATTAGTATTTCTTTACGTGAAGGTGATGAACTCTTTGCGGTCAAACATACCGACGGAAATTGCTATGTAGGTATTGCTTCAAATGAAGGCAAAATGGTGAAATTCCATGAATCCGACATTCGTCCAATGGGCAGAACCGCAAGTGGTGTTAAAGGTATGAATATGGACGGAAGTTTCGTTGTTGGTGCAACGACAACTTTAGATGGCCAAAACGTTCTTTCTGTTTCGGAAAACGGATTTGGTAAAATGTCGAATTTCGATGAATACCGTTTAACTTCTAGAGGCACTAAAGGTGTATTAACCATGAATGTTACTGATAGAACAGGAAAATTAGTGGCCCTTCGTGCCGTAAATGGTGATGAAGATTTAATGATTATCACCAAAGCGGGTATTGTTATCCGTATGTCATTAACCCAAGTTAAAGTTGCTGGAAGAAATACACAAGGTGTTCGTTTAATTCGATTAGACGAAGGTCAAGAAATCTCTTCTATTGCTGTTTTAGCTCCTGAAGAGGAAGAAGAAATCGAAGAAACACCAACTGAAGAATAAAGAAAATAAGCGCTCAAATTAGTGAGCGCTTTTACTTTAATAAGAAAATTAATAATGTTGCTAAAGCAATTAAATAAAGGGAAAAATACCATAGTTTTCCTTTTTTTATGAGTTTTAAAAAGAGATGTAAAGAAACATATGTTGCTAATAAAGAAACGATAACGCATACAGAAGTGGGGATAATGCTAGTTTTTATGTTTTCTAAAGGCACTTTTAACACTTTTATCATTTCAACAATAAAAGACCCTAATGTTACAGGCATTAACATAAAGAATGAAAAATGAGCGGCACTATCATCGTCAAAGTTTCTAGATTTCAAAGCACTAATCGTGATGCCGGATCTAGATATTCCAGGAATGATACCGATAGCTTGAGCAAAGCCAACGAATAAAGCGTCTTTCCAAGTCATTTGTTCTATGGCACGCTTGACTTTGGTATAGCGAAGAAGAAATAAAAGTAACGCTGTTATATAGAAACCAATGATTACAAAGAGGGGGCGATAAAATATCGTATTAATTATGTCATTAAATAAAACACCAATGATTCCTGCTGGAAGAGTGGCGATAATTAATAGAATTACATAATGAAAATTTTTCTTTGTTTGCTCTTCTCTATTTCTTTTAAAAATATAAGAAAAAAAGGAAAAAAATAAATTTTTAATTTCATTACGAAAAAAAATAAATACAGCGATAAGACTCCCTAAATGTAAGAATACAGAAAGTGTTAATGATGTGTTCAATCCCATTAAATTCTCAAAAACTAAAATATGACCGGAAGAAGAAATAGGAAGAATTTCTGTAAATCCTTGAATTAAAGAAAGAAATAATAATTTTAGCCATTCAATCAAGCGTTCACTCATGCGATTATCCTCTTAATAAAAATTATGAGGATAAAAAAGAAAAAAGAATGAAATTTTAAAGTGTATAAAAAAGGATCTTATATCCGTTTTCAACTTCTAAAGATTCAATGATGTTTTCATATTTTGTTTTCATGGCTTGGATAGCTTTTTTATCAATTAACTTTAAATAAGAAATAAGATGAAGAGCAATATTCTCATCGTAATATATTTTTTCTTTTGTTTCATAGACTTTTTTTGGCGTGATGGAGAAAGCGACGCGAATTGTGTTTTGTTTCATAAAAAGTTTTTTCGTATGATCTTTTTTATTCATTGACCACAAAAGATATTCCATATCTACTTTAAAGCGATAAGAAGGAGTATATAAATAGTGAATTCCAATTTGATCAAAGAATCTTTCAATCTCATTTTGTATTTCTAAATTCTTCTGGTAGTTAGAAAAATAAACGTTATAAACGTTCTCTTTTTCTAAAGAATTAAAAAAAGAAGAGTTAGATAAATAGCCAAGTAAAATAAGATTTTGTATCTTAAAACAGTGAAGAGAAGCAAAACTGATTCGAAAATCGTTTGTAGTTGTTAAATACTCAATAAGCTTCTCAGTCTTTTTTAAACTTTTACTTGTTTGAGAAGTGAGTGAAAAATATTCTTCATCAATTAATGAAATCGTCTTTTTAGGGGTCATAAACTGATAACAGTACCCTTTTTGACGCAAAGCATCGTTCACATCAAAGATAAAATCACGTGAATAATTAGAGTTTTTTATTAAAATAATGCAGTTCTGCACGATTTTATGCTCTGTTTGCTTTTCTTTTTCCCAAGAAGAAATAAGGTCAATTAATTCTTGTATCATAAACGATTCTCCTTTTGAAAAAGTAAACTATAATAAAATGCTTGATAGCCATTAGGTGACATTCTTTCAATATCTTTTTGATGTTTCTTTGCAAATTTTAAAAATCGAGTAAGAGATTTATATCCTACATCTTGAAGAAATTTTTTTATAACAAGAGAATTGATTTGGAAATTTTTGTTTTCAAAATATTCTTTTTTGTAAATCAAAAACAAAATGCGAATTTCATTTGCGAGTTTTTGGTCTTTTAAACTATACATGAGTTGTTCGAATTCGATAGCCAACATGTTGGGAAAATAATCGATGCGAAAAAATAGTTCACTACTCTCTTTTTTGAAAAAAGAAAGGACTTCTGCTCGTGTTTTTTTATAATTTTCATTATGATAGACATCCATAAAGACATCGTAAAGAGAAGAAATTCTTTTCTTTTTTGCATAAGTTAAAACTTCAGGGTGATAGGTTTTGAAATAAGAGATATTTTTAATCTTTATATTTTGCATGGTTAAAAAATAAATAGGACGACAATCTAAGTAGCGACAATACTCCATCAACCATGTCGTAGCGGTTTGACTCTTCTTAGCTTTCCTTGCTATTTCATAAAAATAATTTGCATTCCAAACAAATTGAACATCTTGATCTAATGTTTTTGGATCAACCCAAATCATTTCTAATTGAATATATTTTTTCTTTTGCTCTAACGGCATAGAAAAAAAGGTAGATGGAAGATAAATATGGTTATCTGTTAATAAACGTTTAAAGTCTTCTTCGTCTATTTGATTATCAACGAGCTGTTGAAAAATATTTTTGATTACCAAATAATCATCTCTCGTAAATAAATCATCCGACATAATATCATTTTCTTTCATAACACTTTCTCCACTTTTCATTTTATATCAAAAAAGGATAATGTGAAATTGATTTTGGTAGGTTTATTTCTTTTTCGTACTATCATGAATTTTAATTCCCATAAGCACTAGAAAAACTTGTTCCATAAAACATGCGATTAGGGATATTATCATCAATATTTTTAAAAACACCATAAATAAATGTTCTCCTTTTTATTGATCATCTTTATCGAAAGGTTTTACTTTTCTTTTTTCTTCTTCTGACATATTTTTAAATTCATCGGAAAATTCATAGCCCATTACATTGATTAAATTTTCGTATTCTTCGGTAGTGAATTCGTTATTTGCGTACATTGAATATAGAACAATCAATATCATTTGATCGGTATAACCTTTTTCTCTCATTTCATCGAGAAATTCGTTAAATTCTTTAACAGTCATTCATATTACCTCCTTAAAATAAGGGATAGAGGGAAAGAATTAGAGTAATTAGAAATAAAAACATGAGTTACACACTAGAAGTCGTCAAATATAAATCTCTATCCCTTGTTGAATATAGTTAGATGAAAGCATGAAAGGCTACTTCCATCCACTATTTGAAATGATGATAAAAGGCTTTTAACGATTACCTCTTATCACTTATATTGTTATGAATATCCTCTTGAATTGCAATTTTTCTAGCATAACTAGCAATCCAAAAAAGAGGAAAAATAAATTATTATATTTTTATGAAATAAAATATAATAACAAGAAAAAAATTGAAAAGAAATTTATGAAAAAATAGAGAATAATGTATTGCTTTTTTAATAGATAAAAGGGTAAAATAAAAATGCTCATAGACAAAGACGAGTAAAAGGCTATTTTGATATAGAGAGTTGTTGTAGGGTGAAAAACAATGAGAAATGCCTTTGAAATCCACCTTTTAGAGCGAACTTAATCGTTCCGCTTGCTTCCGTTAAAAGCAATAGAGATTTGTATTTGATAGTGAATACAAAAACGAGGGTGGTACCGCGTCAATTGTTCGTCCCAAAATGAGGGACTTTTTTATTTTTTAAAAGGAGAATGAACTATGTTAGATTACAATTTAATTAAAACACATCCAGAAGAAGTTGCGGCCGCTTTAAAGAAAAAAGGCTGGGACGTCGATTTCACAGAAGTGATTCATAAAATGGATGAAAGACTTTCTTTATTACAAGCAGTTGAAAAAGTTAAAGCAGAGAAAAACGCTTTATCCGCTTCTGTTCCACAAGCCAAAAAAGAAGGAAAAGATGTTACAGTTATCTTTAAAAAGGTAAAAGAATTATCGGCTTCAATTGCTGAAGATGAAAAACACTTAGAAGAACTTGAATTAGAAATTAAGACATTTGTAGAAGCATTACCTAATATTCCAGATCCTGATTTACTTCCTGGGGAAAAAGAAAACAATAAAGTGATTTATACCTTTGGTGAAAAACCAACCTTTGATTTTGAACCCAAAGATCACGTTGAACTTGCTACCTCTTTAGGTCTTATCGATTATGACCGCGCTGCTAAAATCTCAGGTCGTGGCACTTGGATTTATACCGGCTTAGGAGCACAACTTGAATGGGCTTTAATCAATTATTTTATTTCCACGCACTTAGCGGATGGTTATACCATGATTTTACCGCCTCACTTATTAAATGAAGAAAGTGGTTATACTGCAGGTCAATTCCCAAAATTCAAACAAGATGTTTTCTGGCTTGAAGGACAAGATAAATTTATGCTTCCAACTGCAGAAACAGCGTTAGTCAATTTACACAGAAAAGAAATCTTATCCGAAGACGAATTACCGAAGAAATATTTTGCCTATACACCTTGCTACCGTTGTGAAGCTGGAAGCTATAGAACAGAAGAAAGAGGTATGATTCGTGGCTACCAATTCGACAAAGTTGAAATGGTGCAATATACCACTGAAGAAGGATCGGATGCTGCTTTTGATGAATTAGTAAGAAAAGCTGCTTCATTAGTAGAAAGATTAGGATTACATTTCCAAATCTCTAAATTAGCCGCTGGTGATTGCTCTCATTCAATGGCTCGTACTTATGACGTTGAAATTTGGATTCCAAGCATGGGAATTTATAAAGAAGTTTCTTCCGCTAGTAACGCAAGAGACTATCAAGCACGTCGTGGTATGATTCGCTATCGCGATTCTAAGACGGGAAAAACCAAGTTCTGCCATACTTTAAATGCTTCTGGCTTAGCCACAAGTCGTTTATTCCCAGCTTTACTTGAACAATGTCAACAAAAAGATGGCTCCGTCATCATTCCTGATGTTTTAGTACCATTCATGGGTGGTATTAAAGTTTTATATCCAAAGAAAAAATAATTTGTTAAAGATTTTTTATAAAAGCGTTGATAAACGAATTGAAATATCATAGACTATAAGTGAGGGAAGCCTATAAACGGCCTACTCCGCTAATAAAAAATTAGGGAAAGCACCGTTGCTGCGGTGTTTTTTCTTTCCCTAAACTTAGAATTTGAAAGACTACTTTTCTTTCTTTTTCTTTTTAGATAGTAACAATCCTACTACTTTAAGTATAGCAGCTGCTAATCCCAAAATAGCGGTAATGAATTCTATCACCGTTTAAGGCCCTCCTTTTCAGGTTGGAGGGCTTATGCATGTATATCCATAAGCATCACCTCCGCATTTATAGGAGTAACACCGTTATAGGCTTCTAAAAGAATTATATAACTATTTGTTAAAAATAAAATAATTTAATCTATTGTTTTTTACATTAAATTTAATTCGTGTTTTTCAAAGAAAAAATTAGGAATTTTTCATTTTATTTCGTATACGCAATAACTAAAAAATTCCTAAAATAAATTTAAAAAATATAGCATGGGCTCTTTTTTCAAGGTTAAATTGCTTTCCTTGATTTCTACCCATATAATTAAATTACCTCCTTTGGGTGAGATTTTTGTTCCGGGTGGGAACACATTAATCTTACTACATTGGAGTTTTGTCGTACTAAATGCCTGTCTCGACTTTCAAACTGCATTTAGTTTGTCAATTGGGAGACTAACCTCATGACTTTACAATACGGAATTGAAATCGTTAAAATCTAAATTTTTATTCATATGAAATTATAAACTATGCTATAATAATAATGCCACCGCGATAGGGCTGGTGTGAACCTGGTCAGGACGGGAACGTAGCAGCCATAAGCATTCAACCTATGTGCGATGGTTTTTTTATGAAATAAAAAAGGAGGAATTCATGAGTGGAAAAAGAAAAATGGATGAAAGAAGCTCTAAAAGAAGCTAAAAAGGCTTTTGACATTGATGAAGTTCCTGTGGGATGTGTCATTGTGCAAGACGGGAAAATCATAGCTAGAGGACATAATTTAAGAGAAAAAACCAATGATCCTACCGCACATGCCGAAATCATAGCCATTCGAAAAGCAACGAAGAAATTAGCGTCCTGGCGTTTAGAAAACTGTGATGTTTATGTCACAGTAGAACCTTGCTCGATGTGTGCGGGAGCGCTTCTTTGGTGTAGAGTGCGTTCTATTACTTATGGAGCAAAAGAACCTAAAGGTGGTGCGCTAGGGTCTTCTTATAATTTATTTTCTCAACCGAATTTAAATCATCATCCTTTGATTGAAGGGGGAATATTAGAAGAAGAATCAGCCTCTTTAATGAAAGAATTTTTTAAAAGAAAAAGGAATCGTGTTGAAACACATAGAAAAGGTTAAACTAACATAGGGTGATACCTAGTTATGAAAAAAGTATTCTATTCTACATGTGTTTCTTTTTTATTTATCGTCTTTCTGTTTGGGTTATCAGCAGCGTTAACATTTTTAATCGCACAGCCGATTTATGATCAAAAACCAATAGAAACAGAAATTCAAGTGGAAGAATATCTAATCACGAGAAGAGAAGAAAATAGAAATCTAACCTTTTATTTAGAAGAGCAAAAAGAAATATCTATGGCAAAGGTGATTGTACTTTCATACTCTATTTATGACATGGAAAAAAATCCATTCGTTTTTATAGTTGAAACACCACAAAATTATATTCACGCAACAGTAAATCAAGGAGGCTTTGCTTCAGGAATTGTTGTAGAAAAAAGTTGAAAAAAATATTACGCTATGTTTCTCTTTTTGCTTAATTTTATGTATAATAAAATTACAATTTAATTTTGAGGAGAACCATCATGCAGAAGAATAGGATCAAAAAAAGTAAAGAAAAAAAACAAAATACAACTCGATTTTCCGATGTTCGCTTTCATCCGGAAATACAAGTCGGTCTTCTTTCTTCTCAAGTGGCTTCTAGAGAGCAAGATGGTTTAACGAACAAAACAAAAAAACACTACTCGAAAAGTTATGGCGAGATTTTAAAAGACAATCTCGTTAGTCTTTTTAACATACTTTTGTTTGTAATCGCATTAGCATTAATTATTGTTCGCGCTTTTGATCAATTGATGTTCTTAGTGGTTTTGTTTTTTAATATCGCGATTGGCATTTATCAAGAAGTTAGAGCAAAGCATACAATTGACCGCTTGCGTTTAGTCACAGCGCCAAACGCAGAAGTGATTCGTGATGCTCAACAAATTACAATATCTTCTGATAAAATCGTGTTGGATGATATTTTGATTTTATCTTCTGGAAAACAAATTAGCGCAGACGCCATTGTTCGTAGTGGTGTTGTCGAAGTCAATGAATCTTTATTAACGGGTGAAGCTATCGCGGTAAAAAAGAAGGCGGGCGATATGGTTTATGCAGGTTCTTACGTTACTTCTGGCTCCGCTATTGTACAGGTTGAAAAAGTAGGCGATGATAATTATGCGCAACAACTCCAAAAGAAAGCTAAAGTATTAGATAAACCAAAATCAGAATTATTGCGTTCTTTAAATTTTATTTTTCACATTATCAGTTTTATTATTATTCCTCTAGGTATTATCATGGCTATTGGAAATTTTATTCAATTAAAAGGTAACGAAGAGTTAACTACTTTTGTTAAAGCAGAAAAAATTGTTTCAAGTACTGCAGGCTCTTTAGTTGGCATGATTCCTTCCGGAATGTTCCTTTTAACCTCAATGACTTTATATACTGGGGTTTATCGCTTAGGAAAAAAGAAGACTTCTGTACAGGAATTATATAGTATTGAAATGTTGGCTAGAGTAGATACTTTATGTTTAGATAAAACGGGGACCATTACCGATGGTACCATGAAAGTAGAAGACACCATTGTATTTGATGAATATAAAGGAATTGATTTAGATACCATCATGGGTTCTTATTTACGAGCGGTCAATGATAACAATCAAACCGCCATGGCAATGAAGGAAAAATATCCATGGAATAATATTTTAACCCCAATTACCGTTTTACCTTTCTCTAGCGAAAGAAAATATTCAGCAGTAACTTTCCAAAATAAAGGAACGTTCGTTTTTGGAGCACCTGAATTTGTTTATAAAGGAAAAGATAGAGAAATTCAAAAAGCCATTCGTTTTTACATTTCAAAAGGAACTCGTGTTTTGATGCTCGCTCATTCAAAAGACAAAATTAAAGGCGACAAAGTGCCGGAAGAAGTGAGCCCAATTTGTTTGTTTATTTTATATGATCACATTCGTGATGACGCTTATGAAACCATTAGTTGGTTTAGAAAAAATGATGTAGCAGTAAAAATCATTTCCGGCGATAACCCGATTGCTGTTGCGGAAATCGCTAAAGCAGTAGGCATTGATACTGCCCACCAATATATTTCATTAGAAGGTATGACTTTAGAAGAAGTTGCTAATGTAGCTAATGATTACACGGTTTTTGGCCGCGTTACGCCAGAACAAAAAGCTGCGCTTATCACTTCTTTAAGGAAACATAAAAGAACGGTGGCCATGATTGGTGATGGTGTTAACGACATCCTCTCTTTAAAACAAGCCGATTGTTCCATTGCTATGGCCTCCGGTTCAGAAGCCGCTTGTAACGTTGCTCACTTAGTATTACTTGATTCGAATTTTAATGTTCTACCTGATGTAGTTTCAGAAGGTAGAAGAGCAATTTCTAACTTACAAAATGTTTCTTCTTTATTCTTAACCAAAACCATATTTAGTATTTTCTTCTCGATTATCTGGGCCGTTGTCATGTTTGCAGACTGGAGAAGTAATACCTCAAATAATTATCCTTTCCAAACCACAAACTTCTATATTTGGGAAATGTTAGCTATCGGTTTATCTTCGTTCTTCTTAGCCTTGCAACCGAATAAAAAGCGAATTAAAGGAGACTTCGTTAGTAACGTGGTTAGAAAAGCTTTACCAGGAGGATTAGCTATCACTTTAGGTGTTTCAGCTTTCTTCGTCTTTGAAAACTGGAACAATGGGGCTGGCCTATTCCAATTCCAAGTCGTAGGCGAAGGAGTAACCCATTCTTCGGCAGTTATTACATGTAGTAGCTTAATTATGTACATCATAGCGTTTATTGTCTTATTAAGAATTTGTATTCCATTTAATCGGTATCGTGCGATTGTATGTGCGTCTTCTATTGCTTTGGCTATTCTTGCTTTAATTCTTTCTGAAACGGTCCTTCCTTTTACCGATGGAACGAGTTTCTTTGGATTATCGATTCATACGCTTTCTGGAGCGTCGGTTAAAGGATTCTTTATTGTACTAACTTTCGCAATTGGTATTTATTTTTTATTTGATTTTGTAATGAAAAATTTAGAGATACATCGTAAATAGGAGGAAAATTTATGAAAATTTCACAAGAAGTAAAACATGCATTATTGCATCATCAACCCGTTGTTGCTTTAGAATCAACCATTATTTCTCACGGTATGCCTTATCCTAAAAATGTGGAAACAGCTTTACGGGTCGAACAAGTGATTCGTAATGCGGGTTGCATTCCTGCCACGATTGGTATTATTGAAGGCGAACCGATTATCGGTATGTCTGCTGAAGAAATCGAATTGTTTGGTAAAAGAGAAGGTATTGTAAAAGTTTCTAGAAGAGACTTACCTATTGTTTATGCAAAAAAATTATGGGGCGCCACGACGGTAGCGGCTACGATGATTTTAGCAAGACAAGCCGATATCGAAGTGTTTGTTACGGGTGGTATTGGCGGCGTTCATCGTCATGGAAATGAAACCTTTGATATTTCTGCAGATCTTCAAGAATTAAGTCGTACTGATGTTACTGTTGTTTGTGCTGGAGCCAAAGCAATTTTAGACTTGCCATTAACCATGGAATATTTAGAAACTATGGGCGTGCCAGTTTTAGGCTATCAAACGAAAGAACTACCCGCTTTCTATACCAGAAAGAGTGGCATTGCTTTAGAATACTCTTTTGATACACCGCAAGAATTAGCAATGATTATTAAAGAAAAAAGAAAAGCCCATCTTCATGGAGGTCTTTTAATTACGAACCCCATTCCCGAAGAATATGCATTAGATGAAAATCTAATGAATCAATCGGTCAATCAAGCGTTAAAAGAAGCGGATGAAAAAGGAATTCACGGGAAAGACGTTACCCCATTCCTTTTAAGAAGAGTGGTAGAACTTACAGGAGGAGAATCTTTAGAATCTAATATTCAGTTAGTGTTAAATAATGCTCGATTAGGCGCTGAGATTGCCAAAGAATTATGCAAGCGATAAAAGAAGAACCGATGAAAACAGAAGAAAAATTAGGGCGGGCATTAAAAGATTTAATGTCGAAAGAACCATTAGACCAAATTTCGGTAAAAAGATTGACCGCTATCTGTGGAATTAATCGACAAACTTTTTATTATCACTTTCGTGACATTTATGATTTATTAACATGGATATTTCTAAATGAAACGATTCAAGAGATAAAAAATGCAGAAACTTATTTAGAAGCAATTTATGGCTTTTTTGACTATATTGAAAAGAACAAGATTTTCGTTATGAATGTCGCTTCTAGTGCTGGTAAAGATCTATTTGTAGAATTTCTAACCAATCATGTAAAAATAATTATTATGCGTTCTTTACAAGTCAAAGATGAAGAAAATGCACTTACTTTAGATGAAAAGAAATTTATTGCTAAATATTTTGGCTCTGCAAGCGTTGCTATTCTCATCGATTGGATTACATCAAATATGAAAGAGCCAAAAAGCGAAGTGATTCGTAAGTTGGTAGTTGTTTCGAAGCACCAAGCTGAAGATTGTATAGAAAAGTTTAAACTCTCAAGGAAGGGATAAGATGATTGCATTTAATTTCGAACCCAAAACCAAAATGATTTTTGGGATAAATAAAGAAGAAACAGTAGGCTCATTAATCAAAACCTATGGTAAAAGAAAAGTAATGGTTGTTTATGGAAAAAATTCCATTGTACAATCCGGCCTTTTAGCACGCGTTATAAAATCTTTAAAAGAAGCGCATATTGAATATGTTTTATTTGGTGGGGCAGAGCCTAATCCAAAATTATCTCACGTTGAAGAAGGCGCTCGAAAGGTAAAAGAAGAAAATGTTGATTTTCTTTTAGCAGTAGGTGGAGGCTCCGCTATTGATACTGCTAAATTAATTGCCGTAAGTTATGATTATAATGGGAATCCTTTTGATTTTAATGATAAAAAAGTCGTTGCTGATCACGCTCTTCCGCTAGGTGTAATTTTAACCATCGCGGCAGCGGGAAGTGAAGGCTCTACTTCTTGCGTAATTACGAATGATAAAACGCATAGTAAGAAAGGATTTAATAGTGAATATAATCGCCCTGTTTTTGCTATTTATAATCCTGAACTCACCTATACAGTATCACCTTATCAAACCGCTTGTGGCATTGTTGACATAATGATGCATACATTAGAACGATATTTTAATCCTTCTAGAGAAATTGAATTCTCTGATGAATTAGCGCTAGGCCTTTTAAAAACGGTTTATAAAGCAGGAAAAGTGGTAATGGAAAAACCGAATGACTATGAAGCAAGAAGTACATTAATGATTGCTAGTACTTTTTCCCATAATGGTTTAACGAGCATAGGGAAAAATGCTTCTATGCCAGTTCACCAATTAGAACATGCATTAAGTGGAAAATATGATTTTGTTGCCCATGGCGCAGGTTTATCTGTTTTATTTCCTTACTGGGCTATGCTATACTATAAATACGACTTACCTAAGTTTGCTCGCTTAGCTAAGGAAGTTTTCGAAATTCAGGGAGAGGACGAAAGCAAAGTTGCATATCTTGGAATCGTTGCGATCCAATCGTTCTTTCACCAAATAGGAATGCCGATAACATTCCAAGAATTAGGCGTTACTGCTTGTGATTATGATGCATTACTTGCATTAATGTTTGATGGGCGTGACACCATTGATAGTGTTGGGCAAAAACTTGATCGCAAAAAAGCTAAAGAAATCTTTATGCTTTGTGCAAAGGAGGAAGTTGTATGAAAAAGGCAACAAATTATAGTTTATTAGTATATGCTTTATTTTTAGTTTGCATTTACTTAATCGGAAGTTTTGTTTTATCTAAAGGAGCAGGCGCTATTGGAGGAAACGCTTTTGTTTTCTACTTAATCGCCATTATTATTGGTTTTATTATCACCGTTATTTTTATGGAATTAGGGCATATCGTAGGTGCTAAAATAGGCGGATATCGCATTATTTCTGTATCGTTTTTATGGCTTACTTTCGTAAGACAAAATAAGAAATGGAAAATTACAACGACAACATTTGATGGTTTTACTGGAGAGACTAAAGTCGCACCCAAAAAAGAAAATGCAAATCCTATGCCAATGTTCTGGTTTGGAACGATATTCATGTTGATTTTAATGCTACTAGGCATTTATTTACCTAGTATAATTCCTGCTAAAGATTCATTAAAAACACATTTTGTTTATGGTGGGTATATTATCTCCACAATTGCAGGATTGATGGTGTTTTACAATATTTTACCATTAAGATTAGATACCAAAAATGACGCAATTATGATGCGGTTTGTACGTAAAGAAAGAATTCAAAAATACAATGATATTTGCCGAATACAAGGTGAATTATATGATGGGGAAGGCTTAGAAGAATTAGAAGATTTACCAGAAAATGATTATTTATTGGCGCATTGGAATTATTATGCTTATCTTGAAAAAGTCTATAATGGTGAATATCAAAAGGCGGAAGAAATTTTAGATAGAATGATTCAAGATTCGGAAAAATTACCAGACGCAATTTATGATGAGTTATTAGCAGCTAAATTAGTGTTGTTACTTCTTACGAAAAGTAAAGAAGAAGCCCAAGAATATTTCTTATCTGTTTCCCCACAAGTTCGTAAAACCATTAATCTTTGTTCTACTGTAGAAGGAAGCCGCAATTATTTCTTCATTTCTGCGATTATGAACGACAATTTTGAAGAAGCAAAATCAGCTTATAAAAAATACTTGACCAAGGAAAAACAAAATTTAGAAGTTGGAAGAAACTTTGATGAAGATTCAATGATGGCCATGATGATGAATCAAATTCATGAAATTCATCCAGAATGGAACTTTAAAAAATAAAATTATTAACCTCGTTAGAATAGGACCCTTTTTTAGAAAAGAAGAGGGTCTTTTTTGTTACGCTCTTTAGTCATGCAGCAGTCAACAAAAACATAGAGTATAAAGAGACGAGGATAACCTTATGTACGAAACAAGAAGCGTAAAAGAAGTATGTGAAATATTAAAAGTTGATATGACGTTAGGTTTAAAAGAAGAGGACTGGCAAAGAAGACAAAAGAAAGATGGGAAAAATCAATTACAGAAGGAAAAGAAAAAGAACCCTTTCCGCATTTTCATACGTCAATTTCAGGATCCTATGATTTGCATTCTTTTTATTGCGTCGCTTCTTTCTTTTTTCTTAAAAGAATATGCGGATGCATTGATTATTTTGTTTGTTATTGGTGTGAACGCTATTGTGGGAACAATCCAAGAATTTAAAGCGGAAAAGTCATTAGAAGCTTTAAAAAAGATGTCTGCGCCATCGTGCTTAGTGAAAAGAAATGGCGTAATTCAAGAAATAAAAGCAGAAGATTTATCTGTAGGAGATATTGTTATTTTAGATGAAGGAAGAATTGTTCCGGCGGATTTAAGAATCATCGAATCGAATAATTTAAAAATTGATGAATCGAGTTTAACGGGAGAATCTTTGCCAGTATCTAAACATATAGAACCATTAAAGGATAAAACCCCGTTAGCGGATCAAAAGAATATGGCGTTTATGTCGACCTCGGTTGTTTATGGTAGAGGCATCGGTATTGTAACCGCTACTGGCATGAAAACAGAGATTGGAAAAATTGCCAGTATATTAAACGAAACAAAGACAGAACTGACTCCTTTACAAAAAAGATTAGCGGATTTAGGAAAAATATTAGGAATTTTAACGGTACTACTTTGTGTATCTTTATTTGTGGTTTCTATTATTCAAAAAAGAAATCTGTTTGAAATGTTAATCACATCGATTTCTTTAGCGGTAGCGGCCATTCCTGAAGGATTACCGGCTGCGGTAACAATTGTTTTAGCTTTGGGCGTTCAACGAATGGTAAAAGCGAATACGATTGTAAGAAGGCTTCCTTCTGTTGAAACATTAGGTGCGGTTTCTACTGTTTGCTCCGATAAAACAGGAACATTAACGCAAAACAAAATGACGGTACAAAAAGTGTTTTATAATTTAGAGACCAAAGAAGCAAATCAAGTACGATTAGACGATATTCAGTTGTTAGTGCAAGGTATGGTTTTATGTAACAACGCTAATATAGATAATAATATCATTGGTGATCCTACCGAGGTCGCGCTTTTAGAGATGGGGAAATATTTTGGAATCGATAAAAAGAGAATAGAAACAGATTATCCAAGATTAAATGAAATTCCTTTTGATTCTACTAGAAAAATGATGACAACTTTTCATGTCCATAAAAAAGAAAAAATATTATTCACGAAAGGGGCATTAGATATGCTCATTCAAAAAGTAACAAAGATTTATAAAAATGGACAAGTCGTACCGATTACAAAAGAAGATATTGAAGTGATTCAAAAAGCCAATCATGAAATGGCAAAAGATGCCCTTCGTGTTTTAGCGGTAGCGTATCAGAAATCTAACGAAATGAAAGAGAAAGACTTAATTTTCTTAGGATTTGTTGGAATGATGGATTTACCTAGAGAAGAAGCAAAAATTGCAGTAGAAAACTTTAAACAAGCAGGAATTAAAACAATCATGATTACGGGAGATCATCCGGATACAGCATTCGCAATTGGAAAAAAACTAGGGATTATAGAAAATGAAAAAGATTGTGTTACGGGGAAAGAATTAGATTCGTATAATGACGAACAACTCAAAGATGTATTAAAACACGCGAAGGTGTTTGCGCGCGTTACACCCGCACATAAAGTTCGTATTGTACAAGCGATTAAATCACAAGATCAAATTGTCGCTATGACAGGTGATGGAGTTAATGATGCACCAAGTTTAAAAGCAGCGGATATCGGTATAGCGATGGGCATAACAGGAACCGATGTTGCTAAAGGGGCATCCGATATGATTTTAGTGGATGATAATTTTGCTTCTATTGAAAAAGCAGTCGAAGAGGGTAGAGGAATATATGCAAATATAAAAAAGGTCGTTTTGTTCTTATTATCTTCTAATTTTGGAGAAGTTTTTACGATGTTTTTAGCCATTTTATTTCGTTTACCTGTTCCTTTAATTGCGATTCATATATTGTGGGTAAACTTAATCACGGACACGCTTCCCGCTTTAGCCTTAGGCGCAGATCCTAAAGATGAAGATATTATGAAAGAAAAGCCAAGAGATGCAAAAGAATCGCTTTTTGCAAAAGGCGGATTAAAATTAACACTATTCTATGGTATTTTTATTACCCTTTTAACTCTATTAGCGTTTTTAGCATATCCAACTAGCATTATGATTCAACAAGGAAAATATTCACTATTTAATTTTAAGGATAACTATTTTGCTATCCGTGATTTATTCCAAAACGGAAACACATACTTAGGACTTTCAGGCGAAGATATCGTTATGCGTTCAAGAACCTATGCGTTTACCGCATTAGGTATGTCTCAACTATTTCACATGCTAGGAATGAGCAACATAAAAAAATCAGTTCTTCATATTTTAAAAAGAAAGAACTGGTTAATGTTTATTTCATTTGCGCTTGGTATTGCTTTACAGGTTTTAGTAACAGAAATTCCCTTTTTCAATCACTTTTTTCAAACTTCGGAATTAAGCTTTTTAGAGTGGATATGGTTATTGTTAATCAGTGCACTTCCACTATTTGTTCATGAAATTATGGTTCCTTTATGGAAGAAAAAGATGAATTAAGGGCGAAAATTTCTCATAATATCATCCATCCGTGATTGTGAACCTAAAACTTTATTCGTAATATCAGATAAATAAGTCCGTTGGGCATTCATAGATAGTAAGACTTGGCCAAAAAGAATGAAAGTATTGCCAATTGTGCTTTGTTGATCCGTGGTTAAAGGAATGGAAATAGTATAGGCAAGAGAAAAAGTTAGCAAAGTTAGTTCTTCAGCAGAAAGGCTCAATAAACAATTTGCTAGTTTTTGAAAATCATTTTGTGCATCTTTGATTCTTGGATCCATTTCTAATCTTCCTCTTAAAAATATATGTTATAACACGTAAAAAAATAAGAAAGGAAAGCAATAAAAAAGCAAGTGCTTATGAGGTCACTTGCTTTTTAAGTTTTTACTTATCTAATTTTTTGTCTTTGTTTTCTACTAATAAATCGCGAATTTCAGTAAGTAAGACGATTTGTGGATCAGGTTCAGGCTCTGGTTCTGGTTCAGGCTCTGGTGTAACTTCTGGTTCTTCATCTTTTTCTTTTGCTTTCTTTACTGCCTCTTCCATTTTGGTATGGATAGAATTAATGGCTTTTACAATGCAGAATAAGACGAAAGCAATTAATAAGAAGTTAATAATTGCGTTAATGAATTCGCCCCAATCGATATAGATTGAGTTGGCTAAATCAATTTCGGTGGTTCCTTCAACGTAAGTCTTCTTTAAATAGGTGTAGATACCTGATAAAGAATCAGAGCCAAAGATTAACGCTAAAACCCAGTTAATGATTGGTTTTAAAATGTGATTGCTTAATGAGTTCACAATGCTTGTAAAAGCGCCACCAACGATGACACCAACAGCCATGTCTAAGACATTGCCGCGAGTAATAAAATCTTTAAACTCGCTAAAAAATTTGGATTTTTTTCTTTTTTTCATAATTTTTACCTCTTTTTTATTTTACAATAAGTAATAACAAAAATACAAGATAGGCAATAAAAAAAGGAAGCATATTTCATCTTCCTTTTTCGTTTTGTAAACTAGAAGCCAAAGTCAAATAAAGCGATGACTAAGCAATGTCCAATACGAGGATATTCACCATCTGTAAATTGTAAGAAAGTATTGCCATCAGAACTTTGTGCATTATAGTAAGAATATTCTTGACCTGATTGTGTTTTTTCTGTTCGTTTTTCAACAGTAAAGCCATTAGTTTCAAGAATGGTCTTATAGATGTCACATGCGTTTTCGCTTACACCACTGATAAGAATTGTGTGAAGTTTATATTCACCAATAGTTGGTTCAGATTCAGTAGTGGTTTGATAATAATATTCGAAGGTTTTTCCTTCTTCAACATAATTTGGTAAAGCACTTGCAAAGGATGGTAATCCTTCGGTTTTTACGAATGGTTCACTTGCTAAGTAAGCAAAGATAACAATGCCTTGATAACCAGTTTGCGTGGAATAAGCAAATTGAATGAGAACACCTGATATGTAGTCATATGCGCCATATAAATATTCTTCATTCGTATCTTCATCCGTGTCAGTAAGCATTTGATAGCCAGCATCTTCAAGGGCTTTAATATAGTTGTTATAATCATTTTCTGTAGCGCCCATACAATTGATAACGTAAATATCTAATAAGATGTCGTTTCCTTTATTATCAGTTCCAGGGAATACGTTCCATCCACCAAAGTACGAGATATTAGCTTCATTTTCATAAGTTGGATGTAAAATATCAGTGCCTAAAAGCTCTTCAAGTCCTTCGGTTGGCCATGCTGGTAAATTAGTACCAGTGTATCCATTTGCAGAAACATATTGTTGAACACCAACACTAATATAAATACCATAGCGAGCAGTGTATTCATCAATTTGTCCCAAAATGCATCTACCAAATTGAACAAATTGATATTTGTTACCACGAATCGCTTTAGAAGCCATATAGGTACCATTTTTAGAATAGCTAGACATATCAATGGTAAAACCTAAATCAGAATAGTGAGTTCTATAATCATTCAAGAAAGAGCTAAGCTTTGAACTTTCGATGGTTTCTTCTTCAGAATCAAAAGCGATAATCGTTGTAGCCGAAATTTCATAGTTGCTGTTTTCACGATAATCTAAATGGTCGAACTCTGCGTAATAATATTTGGTATTAACAAAAGGAAGGGCAATGGTATTGTTTTCATCACCAATGGCTTCATAAGCTTGATCTAATAATGCTTTAATGGAGTCAACCCAATCAGTGCCATTTCCTTCAATGCGTACTAAATCTGAAGAGCCAGAGCTACTAGATGGATCATCAGTTTTTCCACAACCAGTTAACGCAAGTCCAAGAGCTAAAAATGCGGTAAATAAAGTTTTTTTGTTCATAATTTTTTCCTCCTTTTTTATTTGCGCTTTCTATATTTATATTGTAAATATAGAGATAGTAGTATTATATCTTCATAAAACTTAAAATGCAATGAAAAAAAAGCAAAAAAGCGCTTACATGAATTTTTATCTTTTTTCCCCCAATTGACAAACTAAATGCAGTTTGAAAGTCGAGACAGGCATTTAGTACGACAAACCTCCAATGTAGTAAGATTAATGTGTTCCCCACACGGAACAAAAATCTCCCCCAAAGGAGGTAATTTAATTATATGGCGTTTTATCTTTTTTTGCATGTAAAAATGGTATGTTTTTATCAATAATTTAAGAAAAATTTTGACACATGACGAAAAATGACAAGATTTCTTCTGTTGAAATGATTTACTTATTTTACAAAGTAAAGTATAATTTTATCCCAGGGTGGTGGAAAAATGAACAAAATAAAGATTATTATCGATAGTACTTCCGATTTAAGACCTGAAGAAATTCAAAAATATGACTTAGCAATAGCGCCATTATACGTTAGCTTTCCCGATAAAACGTTTATTGATGGTGTTGATTTGAATACCGCTAAACTTTATTCTTTAGTAGACCAATGTGGTGTTTTACCAAAGACGGCCGCTAGAAATCCAGAATTCTTTGAGGAGATGTTTGATCAATATATCAAAGAAGGTTATGACATTCTTTGTATTTTAATTTCTAGTGAATTCTCTTCGATGTATCAAGCAGCTAAAATTGCATCGCAAGATTTTGATGAAAATCGTATTCGTGTTGTTGATTCACGAAACTTATCCTCAGGTATTGGTCTTTCCGTTTTAAAAGCATGCAAATTAAGAGAAGAAGGTAAAGGTCTTCACGAAATTGCTGACTATTTAGAGAAAGTTATTATTCCTAATGTAAAAGCACAATTTGTGGTAGAAAATTTAACATATCTTCATAAAGGAGGTAGATGCTCATCAACATCTTATTACTTTGGTAAGATTTTAAACATCCATCCTGAAATCGTTGTTCGTGATGGTAAAATGAGTGTGTATCGTAAACCAAGAGGAAAAATGATTAAAGCATACAATGAATTATTAGATATGATTCGTGAAGATTTGCCAAATGTGGATTTAGATCATATCATGATTACCCATTCTATTTCTCCAATTGGTGAACAATATTTGTATGAAGAACTCTCTAAAATGGTACCAAAGGAAAGCATTATGGTAACAGAAGCAGGCTGTGTTATCTCTTCACATTGTGGTAGAGGAACAATCGGTATTCTTTATATTTTGAAAGACAAAGATGAAAAATAAGCTCATTACGAGCTTATTTTTTTTGACAATAAACATCTACCGCTGATAGAATCTTTTGCTGCGGAGAGAATAACGTGGAAAATGTTATGTTTTTCATTTGTAAAATAGAAGAGAATATGTAATTTTCGCTAAGGTCATCCAAGTCAATATAACGAATTCCATATCCTAAAGTGATTTGGTTGCGCATAGGGATATAAACCGTTGAGTTGTTGATTTTAAAAGATTGAATAGCGGAACTTCTTTCACGATGATTGACAATGAGAATGGAATCACCATAGGATTCGCATTGTTGCGGCTTTAAAGATAGAAATTGTTTACAAACATATTCGCTATCTAATGCTTCCGCTAAAGTGGTTTCACTTAAAAATTGAGAATTGTTAATCCATATATCGCCACTAGAGAAGACCGATTCTCCATAGAAAATAGATTGATCAATTCGATATTGTCCGTTCGCGCATAAATAAAGAGGATAGGGACTACGAACTGTACAATTGTTGATTTTAACCGTGGATCTTTTTGTTGAATTTGGATTTTCAGTAATTCCGTAACAAGAAGATTCAATCGTACACTGATCAATTTCAACATTCGGTTGATCAAAAATGGCAATACCAGCAGCACTATCTTGTTTACATGTAATGTGCGCATTTTGGATTTTAATTTTTCCATTACCATGTAAACTAATACCATAAGAATCACTATTGATTTGATTTTGATGGAAATCCAAAAGGAGATAATTTTTGGCTTCAATCGATAAAGTTTCGGTTATATTTTGCATAATGTCGAGTTTTGCATAATCGACATTTTTTTCTTTTATCCACGTGATTGCAGCGTGTAAATGTGAGGACTGATATATTTTTTGTGAAAAAAGCGTTAAACTTCTAGGAAAATCATTATACGAAACAATTTGGTTGGTATCTTGTTTCCACCCAAATATAGGATAAGTGGAATAAGAGAAGGGATAATGTTCTTTTTCTAGCCATTCATTGACTTCATAAATATCTTTCGGATAATAACCTAGATTTGCATGATTTTTTAAAACAAAATTCATCTTTTGTAAAAGGAATTTTTGATAAGGAACACTTTCATTATTTTGACTTTTATTTTGATTATAGATGGCTCCTGACCCTAAAAATACAATCAATAAGAAAGTGATGAGTCCTTTTTTGTAATCAAAGTTATTTTTCATTCGTAGCACCTCTTTCATAACTAGTATGCGGATAAGGCGATAATGAAAAACTGGAAGAAAATAGAAAAAAGCACTCCTTCTATAGAAAAGAGTGCTTAAAATGAATGATAAGTGAACTATTATTCGAGCTCAAAAGCGCCAGTATAGAGTTGATAATAGGTGCCTTTTTGTTTTAATAGCTCTTCATGTGTTCCTCTTTCAATAATGTAACCGTGATCTAAGACCATGATTGCGTCACTATTACGAACGGTGGATAAACGGTGAGCGATGACAAATACGGTTCGACCTTCCATTAATTGATCGGTGCCTTTTTGAACGAGTTTTTCAGTACGGGTATCAATGGAAGAAGTAGCTTCATCTAAAATCATCACTGGAGCATCCGCAACCGCGGCACGGGCAATGGATAATAATTGGCGTTGACCTTGTGATAGGTTGGAACCATCGCCATTTAACATCGTATTAAACCCTTCGGGTAAACGAGTAATGAAGTCATAAGCGTTAGCAATTCTTGCCGCTTCATAAACTTCCTCGTCGGTAGCGTCTAAACGACCATAACGAATATTTTCCATAACGGTACCGGTAAATAAATTAGTGTCTTGTAAAACAATACCTAAGGATTTTCTTAAGTCGGCCTTTTTAATCTTATTAATATTGATGCCATCATAACGAATTTTACCATCAGCAATATCATAAAAACGGTTAATTAAATTGGTAATGGTGGTTTTTCCAGCTCCTGTTGCGCCAACTAATGCAATCTTTTGACCAGGGTGAGCGTAAATAGAAACATCATGTAAGACGATTTTTTCGGGAGTATAACCAAAGTCTACTTCGGTTAAAAGAATGTCGCCTTTTAGTTCGGTGTAAGTTGTGGTACCATCACCATGAGGATGTTTCCAAGCATAATAACGTGTTCTTTCATCGGTTTCTTCGAATGTTCCATCTTCATTATACTTGATATGTACTAAAGTGACGTAACCTTCATCGGTTTCACTTGGCTCATCGACTAAATCAAAGACACGAGAGGCACCAGCTAAACCCATGACGACAAAGGTGAATTGTTGTGAGAAGTTAGAAATGTTATTGGTAAACATACGGCACATCATCAAGAAAGAAACAAGAACACCATAACTCACTTTTTCAAATCCAAATAAAGTTAAATTATAAAGGGTATCTGGATTTTTGTTTTGAAGAATTAATAAAACACTTCCAAATACGGCAAGCAATACATATAAGAAGTTACCGATATTGCCCATAATAGGACCTAAAATATTACCATTAATGTTACCTACAGTAGCGACATCACATAAGTGGTTATTAATTTCATCGAAAGCTTCTGCTGATTTTTCTTCATGGCAGAAAACTTTAATGACTTTTAATCCTTTAATTGACTCTTCAATATAACCTTCTACTTGACCTAAAGCTTTTTGTTGCTTGACGAAGTATTTAGCAGATTTTCCACCAATATGCTTGGTGTTTAAGAACATAAATACACTACCGAATAAAACGATTAAGGTAAGCCAAACACTATAACGGAGCATAACGAATAATAACGCGATGACGGTAAATGAGGTTTGGAAAATGTTAGGTAAACATTGACTGACTAATTGACGAATGGTATCGATATCGTTAGTGTAGATGGACATGATATCACCATGAGCGTGGGTATCAAAATATTTAATCGGTAATGTTTCCATATGATCAAATAATTTGATTCGCATAAAGTTTAAGAATTTTTGAGTGGTAATCGCCATTACATAGTTCCAAGTAAAGGATCCTAATAAACCAATGACATAAATACCGGCCATCATAATTAGAAGAGGTGTTAACTTTTCCCAAGGATCTGTACCAGCTTTAATAGCGTTTGTTAAAGCGTCGGTAATATTTTTTACGAAGATAGAAGAGGCTAAATTACCAAAAGAGGTAATGACGATACAGAACATAACAAGGATGAGTTGCCATTTAAATTCTTTAAAGAGGATCTTAACAAGACGACCAAATGTTCCTTTTTTAGCTTTTTGTGGTTTTTTCATTGTGCCTTCCATAATTATTCATCCTCCTCTCCGTCTTTTTTATTTTGTGTATAATAGACTTCTTGATAAATTTTATTGGTTTTTAATAATTCTTCATGGGTACCAATTTGATCAATATGACCATTATCTAAGACGATGATTTGATCCGCATCTTCAATAGAAGAAATTCTTTGTGCGATAACGATTTTCGTGGTATCAGGAATATCTTTTCTTAAGCCCATACGAATTAATTTATCAGTTTTAGTATCAACAGCGGAAGTGGAATCATCGAGAATAAGAATTTTAGGTTTCTTTAACAAAGCACGAGCGATACATAATCTTTGCTTTTGTCCCCCTGATACGTTACTACCACCTTGCTCAATGTGGGTATTATAACCATCCGGGAAAGAAGTAACGAAGTCATCAGCTTGGGCAATTTTACAAGCATTAATTACTTCTTCTTCGCTAGCGTTAATATCACCCCAACGTAAGTTCTCAATAATACTACCAGAGAATAAAACGTTCTTTTGTAATACGACCGCGACGTTATTTCTTAAAGTCTCTAAATCGTATGCTTGAACGGGGTGACCACCGACATCTAGTTCACCTTCGTTAATATCATATAATCTTGAAATCAAGTTGATTAAAGAAGTTTTACCAGCACCGGTTGAGCCGATAATTCCAATAAATTGACCACTTTGAATGGAAATATTAATATTCTCCAACGTATATTTTTCAGCAGTTTCTTTATATTTAAAGGAAACATTTCTAAAGGTAATTGAACCATCATCTAATTCATATAATGGGTTTTCTGGATTTTTGATTGTAGGTTCTTCTTCTAATACTTCAGCAATACGATTAATTGCTTCTAAGGATAAAGAAAGCATTACGATAATCATAGAAACCATCATTAAGGACATTAAGATTTGAACGCCATAGGTTAATAAAGAAGATAATTGACCAACGGATAATGCGCCCCATTCAATAATCGTTTTGCCAGGATTTTCGGGATCAGGAATTGGATTTGCTGTTTTAAAAATTAAAGCTGCACCGAAAGTACAAACTAAAATGTTAGATAAGTGGATAGAGAAGTTCATTAAAGGGTTATTGAACGCTAAGATACGTTCAGCTTTAATGAATTCTTTGGCCATATTGGTGCTTGCACGATTGAATTTTTCTTGTTCAAAGTCTTCACGAACATAGGATTTTACTACCCGAATACCGGAAACGTTTTCTTGAATAGATTCATTTAAGGCATCGTATTGTTTAAAGACTCTTTTGAAAATTGGCATAGCAAGTTTCATGATTAATAAAAGACCAAAAGCTACAAATGGGATAATACAAACGAAGATCCAAGCCATATTTCCACCGATAATGAAGGACATAATCGCGGAGAATATAAACATTAAAGGTGCTCGCACTACAATTCGCGTACACATTTGGAAAGCTTGCTGAGTATCAGTGACATCAATTGTCATACGAGTAACTAAAGAAGAGTTAGAGAATTTATCGATATTTTCGAAAGAAAATGATTGAATTTTCTTAAATAAATCACTTCTTAAGTTTTTCGCTAATCCTGTGGATGCGATTGCGGCTGTTCTACCACCTAAAATACCACAAGTTAAAGATAAAGCCGCCATTAATACTAAAGCAACAATATACATCCATAATTCTTTTACATCGGAAACGACTTCGATTTTATCAACGAATTTAGACATAACTAATGGTAAAGCACATTCCATGGCCGCTTCACCCACCATAAATAAAGGCGTTAATAAAGCGGGGACTTTATACTCTCGGACACTTTTTAAAATTAGTTTAACTTTTTTCCACATAACATAAATCACCTCTCGTCATTTTTTTCTAGAGCGTCGCTCTTAATTAAAAGTCTTAACATCACTTTTTTTCTTGGACATTGAAACGGAATTACTTCAGCATGAAGTCTTTCATATAGCAAACCTTTTAAAAAGGAAAGAAAGAGTAAAACCATTTCATGAGGAGAACCTTCTAAGAAAGTTCCTTCTTCTTGACCCTCTTTTATGATTTCCTTTAATCGGTAATAAAGTGAATGTTTAGCAGAACATTTTTTAAAAGGTAGGGTTCTTTGAAAAGGGTTGGTTAAAAAGATATAAAAATAGCAACAGTTTATTTCATCATCCTTCAAAAGTTTATGAACATGAGAAACAAAAGATTGCATTTTTTCTATTGGTTTTTCTCCTTGAAACCAATCCGTGGGGTAGTTAATTCTTCCCGAAGCAAAGGCTTCATCGATCATGGTATTAAAACATTCAAGTTTTGAAGGAAAATAGTGATAAAAAAGCCCATGAGAACATCCACAAGCTTTGGTAATATCATCAATTTTCACAGCGTCATAGCCTTGTATCGTAAAAAGTGGCAAAGCGGCAAGTAAAATATTGTTTCTTCTTGTGTCCTTAACTAAGGAACTTGAATTATTTTCCATTTCATCACCCCCATTGACTTTTCAGTCAACTAGCATATTTTAGTATTCATTGTTTTATATGTCAATATACATTGACAATAAAAGTATAAAAAAAGAACGCGAGAATATCGCGCTCTTTGAAGTTAAAAAATCTTATGCTACGGTTTTTTCTGTGAAATCAGAAAGATTTGGTTTGCTGAATTGCGTGCTATTTAAATGGACGTTGGTATTTGATTTTGCTTCAAGACTAACGGATTCACCGCCAGCATTTAAATCAACATTGCAATTACTAGAAAGTGAAGAAAGGATATAATTATCGAATTGTACTTTCAAAGTAGAACTACCTTTAGCAGAAATGGATACACCTTCAGATTCGATTTTTGTATTAATAGAAGCTTTTTGTGTAATACCTAAGTTTCCATCTCCGGTAGAAGTATAGGTGACAGATGGAGTTCCAAAATCAACTTTAAATCCTTCAGTAACTTCGTTATTTACACCTGAAGTGTATTGATCTAGATTTAAATAATCTTCAGAAGTTAAAAGGTCATATACTTGATTAACAACATTAGCGGCAGCTTCAGAGAAGTTAAAGTTGTTAATTTCAACAGTGACTTTCGTGTAGTTCTTTTCTCCATCAATATCAGAAACAGCGTAGAAAGTATTATCTTCTAAATAGAACCATATTTCAGAAGAATAGTTTTTTTGCTTATCTGTTTCTCCTTGTCCCTTAAGAGACATATAGACTTGGAAGTTTTCTAAGTCAAGACTAAAAAGAGAAGATACTGTAACATTGGTTTTTTCTGTTCCAGTGGGAGACACCATTTCGCCTTTAATAACGGCTTCTTCATCAATGTAGAGTTTCTTTGGCAATTCAAAGTCCTCTGATTTTTGAACTTCAGCAATTTTTTGCGCTCTTTGTTTGGCCACTTCAGGTTTAACTGTTTGACCACCGCAGCTAGCAAGTCCTAAAAGTGCGATAACTGGTAAGAGCATTTTCTTGGTAATTTTTTTCATTTTTCATTTCCCCTTTTCATATCAATTGTATGATTAAATTACAATAACCATTATAGCAAACTCATATAGAATTATTAATAGATATAGAAGAAAAAAATCAAAAAATTTTTAGACAAAGCAGCAGAAGTGTAACAAAAAATATTTTTTTTGAATTAAGCGCACGTTTTTGATTGTGCTTATAGAACGAAGTTTCCTAAATAGTAAAAACAAATAAATTGGGTAAAAAGAAAAGCACCTTAAAGGGTGCTTCCTTATAAATATCGTAGATTTGTTTGAATAATTCAATCAATATAATTAAATCTCTAATTTACGTTTGTTAAAGAAATAATAACCAATAATTGATATGAATCCTAGGACTACTACTAAAATCACAAAAGATACGTTGTTATTTGTAATGCTTGCATTGTTAAATCTAGCAGACTGACTATTATTGTTTGTTTTTTGCGCTAAAGCGGTTAAATAATTTACACGGTCGCCAATGGTAGTGCCGGCTTCCTCATCAATTATTTCATTTTCATAGCCATTAGCTAAAATTTGATATTCTAAATAATTAGCGGATTTATCACACCAATAGCCCGCTTCACGATCTTTAAAGTAAGTAATAATTGCGTTCTTTCTTTGCTCTTCAGTGATGCCATCTGTGTTAAACACGATATTGCCATTTTCATAAGTTATACGGGAAACGCCAGTTGTGGAAGCAACTTTTCCTTTTGTGAATCCAGGAACAGGTGCGTCCATATTTTTACCTTCCATTGGATAGTAAACAGGTATTTTAACTTCTTCGTTTTTAATATGGGCTTGAATTGTCTCTGGGAGGAAGATTGCTCGAAGACCTTCATCAGAACCAGTATAAATATTGAAAGAACCTTTCATGTATTGATTGTAGTTAATGGTAAGAGTAAAGTCATCATTGACTTTAATTTTTAGTTGATCAAATGATTTAGATGCATCAAAAGTGAATTTATAGAATTTATCTGTAATTTGCACTACGTCATCAGGAAGATTATTGATATCGGTTGCATATGGATTATCAAAATTGGAAGACCAGCGATGCACTGCTACATTTCCACCAGCCCAATTTTCGTAATAAAAATCAATATAAAGCTCAAAATCTTCAGCTTCTTCATATTTTGCATATAAATTTAGAGTATCTTCAGTAATGACACTATTAGTAAATAAAGTTTCAAAAGTTGGCTCTAAATACCAACCTAAGAGTCGATAACCTTCTTTTTCAAAGAATGTAGGTTGAACATTGATATTCTTTAGTTTCTTTTCAGAGCCTAATAGTGTTTCTCCATCGTAGTAATTAATCATTGCATACTCAGGAGCAATGATATTATAAGTTTTATCTTCGTTCTGAGTACCAATTAAATAAATCTCTTGATCACTTGCTGTTTTGGCGTCAAAAATTACAGATTGAACAGCAGTATCTTGTTCAGAAGCCCCATTATTAATAATCATCATGTCATAGCCATAAGAAACATCGATTGTAATCTCATAATAGCCGTTTTCATTTTTGGTTAAAGGTTCTCCAGGCCAATCGATTTTTCTATGATTATCAAATTGACGTTTAAAATAGACATAAGGCGTGCTACCAAAAACGGAATTGGTATCATTCACATAGAAAGTATAGTCGGTAGAATCATCAAAATATCCATAAAGGTTAAGCGCTTCTTCTCCATCTTCAAGAATGGTTCCGTAAGTAAAAGGCGTTTCAAAAGTTGCCTCTTTAAACCAACCAGCGAAGCGTCCAGAAAGAGGAAAGCCAATTTCTTCAAGCCATTGCGCTTCATCATATTCTAGATATTGTGTATAGACTGGATCGCCTATAATTTTATCACTGCTTTCTAGCAAGCCATCTTTTATTTCAAGAAACTCTTCCATTTTTTCTTCTAATTGTGGAAGATAAAAATTAACGCAACGGCGAAAAACCTTTTTAATTGTGAACCGACTTGCATAGGGTGTAGTTGTTCCATCTTTTACAACAAAATCATATTCACCCTCAGCAAGAACTTTAAAGTTGTCACTATCATCGGCTTTTGTAAAATATTTACTCGTTTCTTCATCAACATAAGCCTCGTCATAACCAAAAGAATTTTCTAAGGACCAATCAGTGAAACTGGTTTTCCAAAGGATTCTAAATTCATCACCGACTTTAAGATTATTGTCGAAAGTCATTCGGTAACAATTGTCAGTGTTATCGTGATACATATAATCAATATTATTCAAATCCCAATTTTGAGATTCTCCTGTATATTGTCTTGTATAGGTACCAGCAACAGCAAAACTGACATTATCTGTTTCTTCTATAGCTTTTGCCTGCACATTTTTTTGAATAGAACCGCCTAATAATGCTAATGTGCCTAAAATCATTACGGCTAATTTTTTAGCTTTTAACATAATACTTCCCCCTCTTGCATTCCACATTTAAAAAGCGTGCGAAATAATAATATATTAGAATATATTATCTTGCAACTGAAAAATTAAAATTTGGTCTTATTAAATATGTAGGATAAAAATTATTAAAAGTGTTAAAAGCATACTATTACGATTAGCAATAAATACTATTTTTTTGCATACGAAATTATTTCGAGGTATTAGAAGATTTTGTTTAAATACAAAAAAAGCACTTTGAGTGAGTGCTTTTCTTTTGCTGACAAGTAGGGCAGTGAAGCGATAAATTACTAAAATTATGAGATAATGTAATTAGATTTCTAATTTACGCTTATTGAATAAATAATAACCAATAATAGATAAGAGCCCTAAAGATACTACTAAGATCACAAAGAATGAATTGCTATGTGTGATATTCGCATAGTTAAATCTAGCAGATTGGCTATCAGGATTGGCTTTTTGTGCTAAAGCGGTTAAATAGTTTACTCGGTCACCAATGGTAGTGCCAGCTTCATCAATTATTTCATTTTCATAGCCATTAGCTAAAATTTGATATTCTAAATAATTAGCGGATTTATCACACCAGTAGCCTGCTTCACGATCTTTAAAGTAAGTAATAATTGCGTTTTTTCTTTGCTCTTCAGTGATGTTATCTGTGTTAAATATTATTTCTCCCTCTTCACAAGTGACTCGAGAAACACCAGTTGTGAGGGCAGACGCTTCTTTTGATGTTGCTCCAATTGATGCGTCCATATTTCCACCTTCCATGGGATAATAAATAGGAAGACTAATTCCTTCATTTTTGATATGAGCTTGAATCATTTCGGGAAGGAACATTGCGCGGAGCTCATCATCGGAGCCAGGATAAACACTGAAAGTACCTTTCATGTATTGGTTATAATTAATAGTCAAAGAAAGCTTGTCATTTACTTTAATCTGCAATTGATCAAAGGATTTAGATGCATCGAAAGTGAATTTATAGAATATATCTGAAATTTTTACTACATCATTAGGAAGATTATTGGTATCGGTGGCATATGGGTTATCAAAATTGGCTGACCAACGATGAACTGCAATATTATTAATCGTTAGATTAATTCCTAAACCTCTATACATAGAAAAATCAATATAAAGTTCGAAATCTTCGGCCTCTTCATATTTTGCATATAAATTTAAAGAATCGTCAGCAAGAGTGCCACCTGTATAAAGGGTCTCAAATGTTGATTCTAAATACCAACCTATAAGTCGATAACCTTCTTTTTCGTAGAATGCAGGCTTAAATTCTACACTTTTTTTAGCTTTACTAGAGCTTAATAAATTTTCTCCATCATAATAGTTAATCGTTGTATACTCAGGAGCAATGAGATTATAGGTTTTGTCTTCATTTTGTGTTCCAACGAGTAATACATCTTGATCAAGAACAGTGTTGGCGTCAAAAATTACAGATTGAATAGCAGTTTCTTGGTTAGAAGTCCCATCATTAATAACAATCGTGTCATAACCATAAGAAACATCAATTGGAATTTCATAATAGCCATTTTCATTTTTGGTTAAAGCTTCTCCTGGCCATGCGGCTTTTTCTTGATCATCATATTGACGTTTAAAATAAATATAAGGTTCGTTACCAAAAACAGAATCACTATCATCTAAATAGAAAGTATAGTCCGTAGAGTAATCAAATAATCCATAAAGTTTAAGAGCGTCTTCTCCTTCTTCAAGAAGAGTGCCTCTTAAAAATGGAGTCTCAAAGGTTTCATCGGAGTACCAACCATCAAAATGACCAACTGAAGGATATCCTAACTTAACCCAAGTATCTTCATCGAACGGGATAAAGAAAAGATCAACGGGTTCTCCTACAACTTCAGAATATGAGTGATAAAGACATTCATAGTTTCCATATTTTTCATAAATTTCTTTAAATTGAGGAATATAGTAATTGACAGTACGATAGGTAACTTGATCAGCGTTCAATGCAGAAATCTCATCTTTTAAAATCGTAGCAACTTCAGCATTACCATCAGCTTTTGCTTGCACATTTTTTTCAATAGAACCGCCTAATAATGCTAATGTGGCAAAAGTCATTAAGGCGATTTTTGTGTGAATTTTCATTATTCATGACCTCCTATGCGTCACGCTAAAAAAGCGTGTGAGATAATAATATATGGGAAATTAGCGTTTTTCAACTAAAATGCAATAATTTCCATTAAGGGCTATTCTATCTCGTTAGAACTTTAATAAAAAAGAGGACAAATACATTTTTCTATCTTTTCTATGTTTTAAATAATAATTAAAGAAAAATGATTGCATTCTTTTTATAGCGGACTAAAATGAATAGAGTGATTGAAAGAGGAGAGAAGTATGCTGGCGATAACGTTATCTTGTATTATCTTTGTAATTATGATTTTAGCCATCTTATTCTTTCCCTCTATTCAGATAAAAAGGGTAAAGATATCAACGTATTGGATAATTCCTTTTGTGGGTGCGTTGATTCTAATTATATTTAAACAAGTCAATATGAAAGAAGTGATTGAAACTAGTTTTCATTCTTCAAGTATGAATCCATTAAAGATACTTCTGCTATTTTTATCGATGACATTACTATCAATTTTTCTTGATGAAGTTGGCTTTTTTCGTTATTTAGCTTTTCGTTTGTTAAAAAACGCAACGCAAAATCAAATCCAACTTTTTATTATTTTATATATCGTTGTATCTTTTTTAACGGTGTTTACTTCTAACGACATTATCATTTTAACTTTCACACCTTTTATTTGTTATTTTTCTAAACATGCTCATATTGATCCGATTCCCTATTTGATTTCAGAATTTGTAGCTGCAAATACGATGAGTATGATGTTAATGATTGGAAACCCTACGAATATTTATATTGCAACTTCTTATGGCGTTGATTTTATGGAGTATCTAAAAATTATGGCACTTCCAACGATAAGTGCTTCAGTTATAGCCTTTTTTATCTTGTTTTTGCTTTTTTATAAGAAATTAAAAGTAAAGGCGGAAGTAGAAATAGAAGAAGTAAAAGTAGAAAAGAAAGCTTTTGTAATTAATGGTCTCATTCATTTATGCGTTTGTACTTTATTATTAGCAGTAGCATCTTATATTCATATTGAAATGTGGCAGATTAGTGTGCTTTCTGCCTGTTCTTTGTTGATAAGTACACTCATTATTTCATGGATAAAGAAAGAGAAATCACATGAATTATTACTTGCTATCAAAAGACTTCCTTGGGAACTGATTCCTTTTTTGCTTTCCATGTTTATTATTGTTTTTTCACTTAAACAAAGTGGTTTTACGAATACGATTTATCAATTATTCAATAAAGGAAATCCTTTATTTCTTTATGGATATTCTTCTTTTTTCTTAGCAAATATCATGAACAACATTCCCATGAGTGTGTTTTATTGTTCCGTGATGGAATCATTGGAAGGAGCAAGTTTAAATCAAGCTATGTTTGCGACGATTATGGGCTCTAATTTAGGTGCTTATTTAACACCAATTGGTGCCTTGGCAGGTATTATGTTTTCTAATCTATTAAAAAAACATGAAGTGAAGTTTTCTTTTCTTCAATTCATGGGCTATGGCGTTTTAATTTCAATTCCTACCATTTCTGTAGGGTTATTGATATTGAGTTTTATTCTTTAATTAACGCATATGTTTTAAAAGCGCTTCAATTTCTTCATCCGTTAATGAACGATATTCTCCTTCTTTTAAGTCGCCAAGTGTTAAAGTGTCCATACGTTCACGGTGTAAATCAATGACATAATATCCTAAAGCTTCAAACATCCTTTTAATTTGATGATATTTTCCTTCTTTTAAAATGACGTGCGCTTGGGTTTCATTGACAATCGTAAATTGGCTAGGCAAACATTGATAACCATCATCTAAAGTAATCCCTTTTAAAAATTGTTCAGAAAGTTCTTTTTTTAATGGATGATTAACAGTAACCAAATATTCTTTTTCCACATGAGAAACAGGGGATAACAAAAAATGAGATAATTTTCCGTTATCTAAAATTAACATTAAACCCGTTGTGTCTTTATCTAACCGTCCGCAAGGAGCTAGATTACGATAAGGTTCATGAATTAAATCTAAAGCGGTAGGCGTAAAAGCGTCTTCAGTGGCCGAGAGATATCCTTTGGGTTTATTTAAAAGAAAATAATGAAACTCTTGATAATCAATTTTTTGATGGTTAACCATGACAGTCATTTGATTTTCATCCACTTGAAAAGCAGGGGAAGTAATGATTTTTCCATCAATTTCCACAACTTTCGATTTTAAAAGTTCTTTTACTTCTTTTCGAGTTCCTAATCCCGCATGTGCTAAAAAACGATCTAATCTCATGACACAACCCATCCTTATAACATTATTATAAAGCAAATATGAGAATAAAAAAATAAAGACATCAAATACTAATAGCGATTAGAAAGGAGAAAATTTTATGCCACATTTAAAATGTTATGAAAAAGGATGTGCTTCTAACCACTGTACACATTGTGTACTTTCAAGAATTCATGTAGGGAGTAGTGCGTTATGCGAATCGTTCTCTCAACGCACAAAAGAAAACGAGCATCAAGCGGAATTCGAATTTGAATTCGCCCAAGATTTAGAAATGGCAACGCGTTTAGATGGTCATAATGTGCATTGTGATAATCGCATGTGCCGTTTCCAAGAATCAGGGGCATGTCATCATGAGCATGTCCGTATTGAAGGCGTCCCACAAGGACCAATATGCGCTAGTTTTCTTCCGCGGTAACTTTTAGATAAATTTGGGCAGAAATCGTTCCAATTAAGCCGATAATGGGAAGGAAGATCATGGTGATCAAGCGGAATGTTAATTCAGGATGATTTCCAGGATTTGCGCCATCTTGATAGCCGGAGAAAGAAGAAATTAACATTAAAAGAAGAGCGGCAATAATTAAAGAAAGTCTTCTAGCAAAGCTGGAAATAGACATTAATACGGCTTCTCTTCGCACATGATATTTTTGATAATCTCGATCAATAATTTCCGCCATCATTAAATCAGGAGTAATTAAAATTCCTCCTAAACAAGGAGCGGCAAGCAAAACGGCAATTAAAGTTGTCCAAAAGTTAAAAGCAGAAGCTAAAACAAAAATAACAAGAGGAAGTAAACGGAAAGACCATAGGTAAGCATATCTATGGCCTTTTTTCTTAATTACACGGGTCCAGCCCTTTAAAGAAAAGAATAATAAAACGAAAGCAACACCAGTAACAATGGATTGTTGGATGCCATTAATTTTTAAAGTATACTTCATTAGAAATGGCAAAATGGTGACAAGGGTGCCTAAAATAATTAAAAAAGAAGCATTGGATAAAAGATACCATATAAAACCTTTGTTTTTAAAAGCAGCTTTCCAAGTAGAGGTAAAAGAAAATTTTTGTTTTGCTTCAATATCGCGATTGGTGGGCTCGCTAACATTCATTAAAGAAACCATAATGATTAGAATCGAGATGGCACTAAAAATAGCACATGTAGTTAAATAACCTAATTTTTCTTTTAATATTGGAGCGGATAAAAATACAATTCCCGTTCCCAATATTTCAAAAATATGTTTGTAAGAAGATGCAGAAGTTCTTTCTTCTTCGCTTAAAAATATGGCAGGATACAAAGCATTATAATTTACATACATTAAAGAAGAGAAGTTATCAAACATCGTTGTGATAAAAATATAATATAAAAAGAATTGGGTAGATGAAAGATTCATTTCGCTATCGACTGCGAAGGTAAATAAAAAAGAAACGCAAAATAAAGGGAGACCAAAAACGAGCCAAGTCTTTCTTTTTCCTGTTTTAAAAGCAAACTTATCGGATAAATAACCGAAGAAAAGATCATTTAAGCCATCAAAGCAAAGAAAAATGACTTTGGCTAAGCTTGCTTGTTGAAGGGTAATTAATGCCGCTTCATCTACATAATAAGAATAATTATAACTAGAAAACATTTGGTTGACTAAAGTTAGACCTAAAAGAATGCATGCATAGAAGATAATTTTTTTCTTGTTCATAGGGCCTCCTTTTATATCTATCTATGTTATAATATGCTCATATTAAGGGGATATAGTCGTGAAATTAATTGTTGGTTTAGGAAATCCGGGAAAAGAATATGAAAAAACAAGACATAACATGGGGTTTATGGCGCTTGATGCCTTTGCTGATGTTATGCAAGTGGATATCGATAAAGAATCTTTTCACGGAATATATGGTCGTCTACGCTTAGAAGATGAAGATTGGCTTTTATTAAAGCCATTAACCTTTATGAATCTTTCGGGTCAATCTGTAAGAGAAATTGCCGATTATTTTAAAATCAATGTGGATGACATTGTAGTTGTCTATGATGAAATGGCCCTTCCACCAGGAAAAATTCGTTTACGTGAAAAAGGATCAAGTGGTGGACATAAAGGAATTCAAAGCATTATTGATCATTTTAAAAATGACCAAATTAAAAGAATTCGTATAGGGATTGGCGAACCAACCTATAATGTAGTTGATTATGTTTTAGGAAAACCAAGTCCTGAAGATCAAAAAGAAATCGATCAAGCGATACAAAAAACTGTAGAAGCTTTAAAGATGATTGTACGTCAAGATTTTAAGCACGCCATGTCAAAATATAACTAGGAAGTGAGAACTTGAAAGCCTTATTTCAAATACTAGAAAAAAGTAAAGCCGTAGGGTCCCTTTTATCGAAAAAGGGATTTTTTGCGGTGGATGATACATTAGGTGTGAGCTTATTAGTGGCTACCGCTTATCAACATCAAAAAGAAGGGTATAACATTGTAGCTTCTAATCTTTATCACGCTCAAAAAATATATGATTTACTTTCTAATTTTGTAGGAGAAGAAAATTGTTTATTTTTCCCCGTGGATGAAATGTTACGGGTTGAAGCTGTTTCGGCTTCTAAAGAAATGCTTGCGCAGCGACTTTACGTCATGAACGAATTATTAAAAAATCCTAAAAAGATTTTAATTACTCACGTTGCAGCAGCGACCCGCTATATGCCTAAAAAAGAGCTTTATGAAGAAAGTTGTTTGCATTTTCAAGTAGGCAATCATGTTTCTTTAGAAGAAATTCGTTTAAAACTCATTCATATGGGATATGAAAAAGTGAATAAAATTGATCAAAGTTTACAATTTGCTATTCGTGGTGACATTTTAGATATTTTTAGTGTGAACATGGATTTACCTTTGCGTATTGAATTTTTTGATGATGAAATTGAAAGTATTCGTTTGTTTGATATTCCTACCCAATGTTCAAAAGAAACAAGAGACAGTGTCGATGTTTTACCGGCTTCTGATTTACTTTTTAACGAAGAAGAAAAAGAACAAATTCAAGCTAAATTATTAGAGCGGCTGACTTTAGATCAAGCATCTCTTGATGAAGAAAAGCAACTACTTTTAAAACAAAAAGTGGAATTAGATATGGATAACTTATCCTATAACGTTGTTAAATCAACGCTTTATCCTTATTATGGTTATTTACAAAACGAACATTATTCCATTTTAGATTACGCTTCAAGTAGTGTGACTTTAATTGTGGATGAAAGAGCGTGTGTCCAATCTTCTAATACTTTATTAGAAGAAGAGACTCATTATTTTCTTGAAGCTTATGAAGAAGGAAGAAGTTTAAGAAAATTAAGTATGTATCAAGATTTTTCTCGTCTTCTTACCCACTATCATTATTTAAAAACATCCTCTTTAGTGGAAAGTGATGATCAAATCTCTTTCTCTTTACGTCCAATTTTAGCAGGAGAGGGAACGTTTAAAGGAGCAAGACTATTAATTGAATCCTATTTAAAAACGGCAAAGAAAATTTTAATCGTTCTTTCTAGTGCTCAACAAAAAGAAGCGATTTCTGATGTGTTAAATGAAATGAATGTTCCTTTTGATGTTTTAGATGATGACGGCTCTTTACCCAAAGAACAAGTAGGAATTTTATTAGGTAATATGGAAAGTGGTTTTGAATTGGTGGAAGAAAGTATTGCCGTTTTAACAAGTCATGAATTGTTTGGTTATCGTAATCACGTATCCCGTTTTTTAAGTCGTTATAAAGAAGCGACCATTTTAAAATCGTATGAAGAATTAGAAGTGGGGGATTATGTCGTTCATGAACAAAATGGTATTGGCCAATTCTTAGGCATTCGCACTTTATTAGTGGATGGAATTCATCGTGATTATCTTCATATTGCTTATGCGGGAACCGATGTTTTATATGTTCCTTTAGAGCAATTTAAATTAGTAAGAAAATATGTGGGTAAAGATGGCGCACGTCCAAAACTCAATCGTCTCGGTTCTACCGAATGGGAAAAGACCAAAAGGCGAATTAAAGAACGCGTAAATGATATGGCAGAAAGATTAATTCTTCTTTATGCTAAACGTCTTGAAGTACAAGGCTTTGCTTTTAAAGAAGATGATGAATTTCAAAAAGCCTTTGAAAGTCAATTTCCTTTTGAATTAACCAAAGACCAAGAAAGATCGTTAAAAGAAATTAAAGAAGATATGGAAAAGCCAGTACCTATGGACCGCTTATTATGTGGCGATGTCGGGTTTGGTAAAACTGAAATTGCTTTTAGAGCGGCTTTTAAAGCGATATTAAGTGGAAAACAGGTAGGATTACTTTGTCCAACCACCCTTTTAGCAAGACAACATTATGAACGAGCGTTAGATCGTTTTAGTATGTTTGGGGTAAAGATAGCCATTCTTTCTCGTTTAGTACCTGAATCGACACAAAAACAATACTTGAAACAGATTGAAGAAGGCAGTGTTCATTTAGTCATTGGTACCCATCGCTTACTTTCAAAAGAAATTAAATTTCATGATTTAGGTCTATTAATCGTCGATGAAGAACAACGCTTTGGCGTGGAACAAAAAGAAAGAATTAAAGAATTAAAGAGTAATGTCGATGTTTTAACTTTAACGGCAACCCCAATTCCAAGAACTTTACAAATGTCTTTAGTCGGTATTCGCCAATTATCACAACTCAACAGTGCCCCTACGAATCGTATGCCTATTCAAACTTACGTTGTACCCTTTAAAGTGAGCATGATTCGTGAATTAATGGAAAGAGAATTAGCAAGAAAAGGACAAGTGTTCTACTTGCATAATCAAGTTTCTACCATTTATAGTACCGCTAGAAAAATTCAAGAGATGATTCCTGATGCGCATATTGGAGTTGTACATGGACAAATGGATCGCGAAATGATTGAAGATGTCATGACCCACTTTTATCATGGAGAATTAGATATTTTAGTTTGTACTTCCATTATTGAAACCGGTATTGATATTGCGAATGCCAATATGATTTTAATTGAAGACGCCGATCATTTTGGTTTATCGCAACTTTATCAAATTAAAGGTCGAGTCGGTAGAGGGAATCGTATTGCTTATGCCTATTTAATGTATAAGCCTAACAAATCACTATCAGAAGTGGCGCAAAAACGATTAAAAGCCATTCAAGACTTTACCGAACTGGGTAGTGGATATCGTATTGCCCAACGTGATTTAATGATTCGTGGAGCGGGAGATATTTTAGGTGCTGAGCAAGCAGGTTTTATTGATTCGGTCGGTATGGATATGTATATTCAATTATTAAATGAAGTATTAGAAGAAAAGAAAACCGGTAAAAAACAAGAAGAAGTTAAAGCCAAAAAAGCTTTAACTATTGATGCATATATTCCTTCTAAATACGCAAACGAAAGCGATAAAATCGAAATGTATCAAGAAATAGAAGGCGCGAAAACAAAAGAAGAATTAGAAGCCATTGAAAAAAGAATTGCCGATATTTATGGTAAAGTACCTTTAGAAGTCAGTCGATTATTCTTAAAGAAACGTATTGATTTCTATTTAGAGACACCGACTTTTGATGATTTACAAGAATATGCCGACTATGTGGATATTTTATTAAATGCAGAACTTAGTAACCGAAATGGTATTGGTATTGTTTTATTTCAAGAACTGACCCCGTTTTTAAGTTTAATTAAAGTGACCATTGTGAAAAAGCAAATTAAAATTCGTTTGACAAAGAAAGATGATTGGCCCAACACACTTGTTAAATTGATGGAAAAAGTAGAAGAAATTGCCCATCGTTTTCATGATTAACAAAAAAGTGTCACATACTACTATTTGAGGTGTTAACATGAATCAAATAGGTGCAGTAAGAAGAATTGATGAATTAGGAAGAATTGTCATTCCTAAAGGTATTCGGAATCGTTTACGAATTAATGAAGGTGATCGTTTAGAGATTGCTATTAGTGAAACGGGAAAAATTGAAATACAAAAGTATAATGCTTTTGTGGGAAACTACGATATGATTACCAATATTGTTTTTACCTTAGCAAAAGAACTTCATCATCCCGCAATGATCATTTGTGATGGAAAGATTTTAACGAAAAGCGATAATGTTCCAGATGAAATTCATGAAGGAATTCCCATTGAAAAAGGTATTAATGACCGTTTATATGAACGTAAAAACTTTTCTTTAACCGATGAAACAATTTTACCTTATGGAGAACATCATTCTTTTTCCGTTTTCCCTATTGCATATAATAGTGAAATATTAGGTGGATTATTAATTCTTCATGAGAATCCTTTAAATGAAGAAAACATCAAAATGATTCAAGCCTTTCGAAATCTTTTAACGATGATTTTAAAAGTATGATACAATAACAATAGGTGAGAAACATGCGATTAGATAAATATCTTAAAGTAACAAGATTAATTAAAAGAAGAACGATAGCGAAAGAAGTTATTGATCAAGATGTGGTTTATGTAAATGATCGAATAGCGAAACCTTCTAAAGAAATTCAAGAAGGCGATATTATTCGTCTCATCTTAGGAAAGAAAGAACTAACCATTAAAGTAACGAGTTTACCCGCTACAGCCTTAAAAAAAGATACGAAAGAAATGTATGAAGTCCTCTCTTTAAAAGTGCTAAATCCTTCCCAACCTTCATAAGGTGAAGTGGGGAGGTTTTTTTATGGAAGAAAAAAATAGTGTAGTCACGATAAAAAACCGAGAAGGCGTAGAATTAACAGGGGTAGTTAAACTCGATAGTTTTACGCACGTTGAATTTTTAGTACAAACAGAACTCGGTTATTTGCATATTAAAGGAAGTAACTTAAGCTTAGGTTTGATGGATATGGAAAAAAAGACATTAACCATTCAAGGCACGATTGATAGTGTGGCTTATGTGGGAAAATCTAAAGAAGTGGCGAAAGAAAGTTTCTTTAAGAAAATCTTTAAATAATGACTTTGTTTACACAAATACAAGTGTTTATAGGTACTTTAGCGCTTAGCATGCTCTATTTATTTTTCTATAGTGTCTATAATCGCTTGTTTTATCATTGGCAAGGCAAAATCATTCGTTATCTTCTCGATATTATTTTCTTTTCCGCTTGTGCTTATTTCTATTTTCTTTTTTTAGTTCATTACGCGAAAGGCCAATTGAACCTTCATTATCTTTTAGCAGGACTTTTAGGTCTATTTTTCTATCAAAAATTTTATGCAAAATGGATTAACCTTTGGATGGAAAAGAAAATGAAATGGTTAGATATAAAAATTGGGCAGCCACTTTCTCGAACAATTTCTAAATTTCGTGCTATAATGAAAAAAAAGAAAAGAGGGATGGTTCATGAAAGAAGAAAAAAAGAGACATCGCATCATTAGTTATTGCCTTTTTGGTCTTTTTATTCTTTCTTTAGTGACGATTTTTTTGACTTCTTTTCAATTGGTGAAAAATTATCGTTATCATCAGCAATTAGAGCGATTAATTGAGAACATGGAAAAAGATTATCAAAACCCATCGAAAGATGATAACGGCTATTATATTGAATTTGACGAAGATGAAAATGTAGAAGTGGAAAAGGGACAACCACTCATTTATTGGTAAAAATTAAGACAAGAAGCGACATCGTTCGCTTCTTTTTTCTTCTACAATCAAACTGGGTGATTTTCATGGAAATAGTAGAAAGAAAAAAACAAAAAACGAGTGTAGCTTTATTCAGTTATCGTTCTTCATTTTTACTTTTGACGCTAGGTATAATGAGTGTTCTTTTAGAAAAAGCTTTTTTATTTAATCCTCTTATTCTTGTTATTCTGTATTTAAGTATTGAAAAGTCTTTGGTTCAATATTTATTTTCTTTTACGACGATGTCACTGATGGCTTTTCTTATTGATCCTTCTTATGGACTAGAAATCGTATTAATTAGTTTTGTTTTATTTTTGCTTCATCAATTCTTCTTAAAAATTCATCATAAATTCGTACAGAAACGGGTGGATTTAGTTGTTTTATGTGGATTATTAACACTTCTAATGTGTATAAAGTCTTGGTCTTTTACGCATTTAGCACTTTGCTTGATAGCAACAGGATTATCCTATCTATGGACAGTAGAACTCAATCAATTACAAAAAGCAATAGAGGATGAAACGCAGACGGTAAAAGATGTAACGCTATGGCTTGCGGGTCTTTTTGGTTTTACATTATCGATGGTTCATCCAATTTTAGGGTTTGTTTTTATACGCCTATTATTGTTATGCGTTCCCAAAGATAAAAAAATGCTACTAATTAGCTTAGCCACGAGTAGTGCACTAATGATTTTATTTGTGTATCAATATCCTTTAACTTACGCTTTGATGGTGATTGGACCTAGTTTAATAGCGGCTTTGTTTGGAAAAAAGCAAAAGATCGTTGCATTTTTAATCGTCCATCTTCTCGTGTTTTTAGCGTTAGATCCTTTGTTTTACACCAATGGTCTTTTTTATCAAGGTATTGCTAGTTGCATTCTTTATTTAATGTTTTCTTTTAAAATCACTCCATGGATAGATGAATTTGTTTATCGAGAACGAACTTTACAAAACCAAGAAAATAAAAATCAATATATTCAAACACAACAATCCATTTCTTATCTTTATGATTTTATTTCCGCGATGGACTTTGAATTAGGAAAACAAGAGAAAACACCCGTTCAAAAAGCGAGGTTACGTGTCTTTAAAAGTGTATGTGCAAAATGTAGTCACCTACTTTATTGCCCATTAACAAAAGATTTAGAAACAATGGTACAAGGTAAACTCACACCAACACTAAGAAAAAGTATTAATCGAGATTGCATTACACCATATAAGCTCACTTTATCCATACAACAATCCTCCGCTATCTTTTTAAATGAAGAAAACTATTATCAAGAATGTTTGCGGCGTAAAGAGGCGATTATCGAATTAATTGAGAGCTTAAAAGAACCTTTAAAAGAAATAAAAAGTTTACCGAATCAAAAAGATTATCATAGAGAGAAACTACTAGCGCATTTAGAAATTTCAGGTATTCCTCTTGAAGATTTCTATTATCAAAAAGAAAAATGGATTTTTATAGTAAAAGAAGAATTGAGTCCTGAACAAGAAAATGACATTCTAGATCTTTTAAAACAAATCAAAAAAGAACGTTATACATTAATCAAAAAAGAACGAATTCTTTTTTCTTCTCATCATCGCTATGTTTTTGAAAAAGAACCCATGCATCAAATTTCTTATCTCACTTATCAAAAAGGATGTAATCCAAATGCGAATGGAGATCAATTAAAAATTTTACAAAAGGATACCCAGTTTATTGCGCTTTTATGCGATGGTATGGGACATGATGAAAGAGCAGAAAGAACAGCAAAATCTTTATTAAATTCCTTTTTAGCGCTTTATCAGCATTCTCCAAATGTGCAAAAGAATTTGGATCAATTGAACCGCCTTTTCCGCATCAGTTTAGATGGAGATAATTATTCGACTTTTGATTTCTTCCATATTGATTTACAGTCATTAGAACTCACCAATTATAAAGGAGGCTCTTGTCCAACCTTTATGATCCGTGATGGCAAATTGCTCGTACTTCCTAATGGTGGACTTCCCATCGGCTTATTAGATGAAGTAGAAGTGGAAAGTAAAAGAGTTCAACTGGAAAAAAACGATATCCTTTTGATTACTAGTGATGGTATTAGCCAATTTATTCAAGATCAAGATCCGATTATTTTCCAAAAAATAGAAAATAAGAATGAATTTTTCCGTAGTCTTTTTCAACTTTCCATCACTTCTATGAAACATTTTGATGACGCTACTATGATAGTTTGTGAAATTCTATGATAAAATAATAACGGTGATGTAAATGGAAAGCAAAGAATCTTCACATCCTTACCTTGTCGCTGTTTCTTTTGGCCCTGATTCCATGGCTCTTTTAAATATGCTCATTCAACAAAAGAAAAACTTAGTGGTTTGTCATGTGAACTATCATAAGCGTAAAGAAAGCGATGAAGAAGAAAGAAAACTAAAAGCTTTTTGTAATGAGAGAAGTATTCCCATTCATGTTTTAGAAGCTGGTCATCCTTTAGAACATATGAACTTTCAAGCTTGGGCTCGCGATATCCGCTATCGCTTTTTTGCTTCTGTTTATGAAAAATATAAAGCACAAGGTTTATTTGTAGCCCATCATGCGGATGATGATGTAGAAACTTTTTTCATGCAAAAGAAAAAACTTTTACGCGTTTATGGTATTCAAGAAGAAAGAATGCTTTATGGCATGCGGGTCATTCGTCCTCTTTTGAGTTATCGAAAAAGAGATTTATATCATTACTGTGTAGAACATCACATTCCTTTTTCGATTGATTCTTCAAATTTAGAAAATGATTATGAACGCAATCGCATTCGTCATTCCATCGTGGAACAACTTTCTGATGAAGAGGTTCGTCAATATCAAGAAGAAAAGAGAAAATTAAATGAAAAAAGAGCAGAACAATTTTTAACAATTGAAAAAGTATATCAAGATAACACTATCAATATCAGTGCTTTTTTAAAATTAGATAAAGAATGTCAATTACTTTGTTTACATGACTTCATTTATCGCTACCTTCCTCAATATTCGTTTAGTAAATATAAAGGTGAATTAATTTTAGAGGCTATTCATTCTAAAAAGCCAAACTGGAGAATGATTTTAGAAAAGCCATATTCTTTGGTCAAGGCATATGAAGTGATCTATATGCAACAAGAAGTAGAAGTTTCTGATTATGCTTATGTTTTAAAAGAGCCAGGAGTTCTAGATACACCTTATTTTTCATTAGATTTTAGAGGTGACACTTCGAATCGTAATGTAAAAGAGGAAGATTATCCTTTAACCATTCGTAATTTCCATGTCGGCGATTTTTATTGGATTCAAGATAAGAAAAAAATGGTAAATCGTTTGTTTTTAGATTGGAAAATGCCCATAGATTTACGAAAAATATGGCCAGTAATTGTAAATGCAAAGGGCGAAATTATTTATATCCCTCGTTATCGCTATGCCTATCGAATTAAGCCTCAAGACAATTTTATTGTCAAAAGTAAATTAGGTATTTGATTTTGGATGTTTTTTCATTGAATATTTAGTAAATTAATGTATAATACTTAATACTAGGAATGTTATTCTGATTACAACTTTTGTAAACAAAAGTTTAATAGATACAATTAGAAAGGGAGGTAAAAATGATGAATGAACAAAGAAAGAAAAGTGCTTTATCTTTTATTTGGCCTTATCTCATTATGCTTATTTTAGTTGGTAGTTTTGTTTGGATTACCTTTGGATCATCGGGTAATAAAACAGAGTCTACTGATTTAACACAAATCGCTAATATTCTTTATAACGAAGAAGTGTTAAAAGTAACGGTAACCAAAAAACAAACCGTAGCGATTATTTCTGGTACTTATGTTAAAACCAACGAAGAAACTGGAAAAAATATTAAAACAGATTTTTATCGTCAAGCCGATTTAGATACCTTTAACACAGTGAAATTCCCAGTGGATTCAAACCACGATGGAGTTGTCGATGATGCTGATGAAAAGTACTATATTATGGAAATTCTTGAAACGAGTGTCCGCTTAGATGAAGATGGAAATAATTACTATGTAAGTGGTGTTAACTATAAATTAAATAACGCTTTTGAAACCAATTGGTTCTTAGAAATGTTACCAACGATTTTAATTATTGGTGGCGGTATTATTCTTACCTTTGTCGTCTTCTCTCGATTAAATGCCTCTATGAATAGTTCCAATAATAAAGCAATGGAATTTAATCGTTCTCGTGCTAGAAGAGAAGATACATCCAAAGTGAAATTTGATGATGTGGCTGGCGAAGATGAAGAAAAAGCTGAATTAATAGAAATGGTGGATTACTTAAAAAATCCAAAGAAATATTCAAAGTTTGGTGCTAAATTGCCTAAAGGTGTCTTGTTAGTTGGGCCACCAGGAACAGGTAAAACTTTATTAGCGAAAGCTGTAGCGGGTGAAGCGGGCGTTCCATTCTATTCCATTTCCGGTTCTGACTTCGTTGAAATGTTTGTTGGTGTTGGTGCTGGACGTGTGAGAGATATGTTCAAAAAAGCCAAACAAACCGCTCCTTGCTTAATCTTCATTGATGAAATTGATGCAGTCGGTCGTCAAAGAGGCGCTGGTATGGGTGGCGGCAACGATGAAAGAGAACAAACATTAAACCAATTATTAGTCGAAATGGATGGTTTCTCTGACAATGCTGGTATTATCGTTATGGCGGCTACTAACCGTGATGACGTATTAGATCCGGCTTTATTAAGAGCGGGTCGTTTTGATCGAAAGATTACGGTTGATTTACCTGATAGTAAAGGAAGAGCAGCTATTTTACGTGTTCACGCTCGTAATAAAATCATTGACCCAAGTGTTGACTTTGATTTAATTGCTCATCGTACAACCGGCTTCTCTGGCGCTGACTTAGAAACGATTTTAAATGATGCTGCCATTTTAGCGGTTCGTGGTAATAAAGAAAAAGTAACCATGGCTGAAATTGATGAAGCGATTGATCGTCGTATTGGTGGACCAGCCAAAACTTCTAAAGGTATGACGGCAAAAGAAAGAAAACAAGTTGCCTACCATGAAGCAGGTCACGCAGTCATCGGCTTATTTATGCCATACTCCGATAAAGTACAAAAGATTACAATTATTCCTCGTGGAAGAACCGGTGGTCACGTTTTAATGGGACCAGAAGAAGATCGTTTCTTAGCTACGAAGAATGAATTAATTGCAAGAATCGTTGGTTACTTAGGTGGAAGATCTTCAGAAGAAATCTTCTTTGAAGATGTTTCTACTGGTGCCCAAAACGATATTGAAGTCGCTACTCGTATTGCTCGTTTAATGGTAACTGAATATGGTATGTCCTCTTTAGGACCCATTCAATACGAATCCGATTCTGGCTCTGTTTTCTTAGGTAGAGATTATACTTCTTCACAAAAGAATTTCTCCACGCAAATTGCATATGAAATCGATAAAGAAGTCCGTTCCATCATTGATGATGCACACCAAAAAGCACTTTCTTTATTAGAAGAACATAAAGATGATGTGATACTCATTGCCGAAACCTTGTTAGCGCATGAAACCATCACTTCTGAACAAATTGCTTATCTTTTAGAACATCGTAAACTTCCGGAAGAAAACGTAAGTGCTCCTACGGAAATTGAAGTTGAACCATTAAAAGACGAAAGTGAAGGAAAAGAAGGAGAGGAGTAATCCTTTCCTTTTTTATGTAGTATAGTTATGTGGAAGATTAAAGATATTGAAGTAGATGGCAAGGTCGTTTTAGCGCCGATGGCGGGAATTACGAATGTTGCCTATCGAGAATTCATGAAACCATTTGGTGTCGCCTTATCCTATACAGAAATGGTATCCGACTGTGGCTTAATTTATAATAATCAAGAAACGTATCGTTATTTAGAGATATCACCGAAAGAACACCCGGTCGGTATTCAATTATTTGGTGGCTCAAAAGAAACTTTATTAGCGGCGATAGATATTATAGAAAATAGAAACATTGATTATGATTTTATTGATATCAACTTAGGCTGTCCTGTTCCTAAAGTGACCAAACAAAACGCGGGTTCTTCTTGGTTAAGAGATGAAGAGGCACTTTTTGATATGATGCAAGCGTTAGTAAAAAAATCAAAGAAACCCATCACCGCAAAAATTCGTTTAGGTTGGGACGATGAACATATTAATTTTAAAAGCGTCATTCAAAAGTTGGAAAAAGCGGGCGTTTCTATGATTGCGATTCATTCGCGTACAAAAAAAGCGATGTATACAGGAAAAGCCCATCATGAATTATTAGTGGGCTTAAAAGAAATGATGACAGTGCCACTTGTAGTAAGCGGCGATGTATTTACATTAGAAGACGCAATTGAAATTCAAAAGTTAACACATGCAGACGCAATCATGGTGGCAAGAGGTGGATTAGGAAATCCTTTCTTAATTCGACAAATGGATCATTATTTTAAAGAAGGAAAAAAATTACCACTTCCTTCGTTAGCGGAAAATTTGAAATATTTAAAAGAGCATTACTTACTTTTAAAGAAATTAAAAGGGGAAAAGGTAGCAATTCGTGAACTTCGCGGGATAGCGCCCCATTATCTAAAAGGTTACCCTTATATGAAGAATTATCGTTATCTTTTAAGTTCACAAATGGAAACAGAAGAAGATTTCTATCGCATTCTTTTAGAAGCAGAACAAAAGTGTGATTGAAGTGCAAATGAATAAACTTTCGTGACTTCTCAAAGAAAGAAAAATAAGGTAAAATAAATTGTTGAGGTGAAAATTTTATGAGCGAAGAACAAAAATTAACAGAACAAGAAATGAATCGTAGAAACAAATTAGAAAAATATATGGAAAGAGGTATTGATCCCTTTGGTCAAGCCTATGAAAGAACCCATTTTTCCACCGAAATTCGTACTTTAGTCGCAGGTAAGAGTCATGATGAGGTCTTAGCAATGGATTTACATGTGGCAATTGCGGGACGTATCATGTTTATTCGTAAAATGGGAAAAGCCAGTTTCTTCTCTATTCAAGATTTAAAAGGGAAAATGCAAGTCTATATCAGTATTAATGATGTTGGTGAAGATATGTATACTTTATTCAAAATGGCGGATGTAGGTGATATCGTTGGGGTAAAAGGTACAGTTATGTTAACCCAAACTGGAGAACCTACTGTTAAATGCTTTGAATATACACACTTATCGAAAGCCCTTCGTCCACTTCCTGAAAAATTCCATGGATTAACGGACAAAGAAGAAAGATATCGTCGTCGTTATGTCGACTTAATTATGAATGAAGAAGCGAAACGTGTCGCAATCATGAGACCACGTATTGTTAGAGCCATTCAAGAATATTGCGACTCTTTAGGCTTTATTGAAGTGGAAACCCCTGTATTACAACCCATTCAAGGTGGAGCGACGGCACGTCCATTTAAGACCCATCATAATGCTTTAGATAAAGAATTTTATTTAAGAATCGCTACCGAATTACCTTTAAAGAGATTAATCGTTGGTGGCTTAGAAAAAGTTTATGAAATCGGACGCTTATTCCGTAATGAAGGTATGGATTTAACCCATAACCCAGAATTTACAACGATTGAATTATATGAAGCGTATGGTGATTTATCTTCCATGATGAGAATTACGGAAGGCATGATTCGTCACGCTGCTGAAAAAGTGGCCAATAAAGAAGTTTTCACTAATATCTTTGATGTGGAAGGTGAAAAGATTGACTTATCCAAACCATTTAGAGTAGTCACCATGTGCGATATGATTCTTCAAGAAACCGGAATTGATTTTAAAAAGAATCATTATACTTTAGAAGAAGCCAAGGCTTTAGCGGAAAAACATGGTGTTGCCGTAGAAAAACACTTTACCGTTGGACATATTATTAACGCGTTCTTTGAAAAGTTCTGCGAAGAAAAATTAATTCAACCAACTTTCTTATGCGGACACCCTGTTGAAATTTCACCACTTACCAAAATGGACCCAGAAGATCATCGCTTTGTACAAAGGTTTGAACTTTATATGGGTGGGCATGAATTCGCTAACGCATATACTGAATTGAATGACCCGATTGATCAAAGAAATCGTTTCTTAGAACAATTGAAAGAAAGAGATGCGGGAAATGATGAAGCCAATGAAATGGACACCGATTTCTTAGAAGCTCTTGAATATGGTATGCCACCATGTGGCGGTGTCGGTATGGGAATTGACCGCTTAGTGATGTTATTAACGGAACAAACTTCCATTCGTGAAGTTATCTTATTCCCATGTATGCGCGATAGAGGTATATAATAAAGGTATGGCAGAAATGCCATACTTTTTAGATAATTGATGGAGGAGAACGAAATGCAACATGTAAAAGGTGGCTTGTTTGTTGGAGAAAGAGCCTTATACCATAGTGAAAATCTTTTCTTAGAAAATGTAACTTTTGCGGATGGTGAATCTCCTTTAAAAGAAAGTTCTTTTTTGAATTTAAAAAATTGTATTTTTAAATGGAAATATCCTTTATGGTATTCTCACAATATTGAAGTAGAAAACACTACACTTTTAGAAACAGCGCGTTCAGGTATTTGGTACACTACCGATATTGTGATTCGTAATTCTTTAATTGAAGCACCGAAAACTTTCCGTCGAGCTTCTGGTATTTATTTAGAAAATGTATCTTTACCGAATGCTCAAGAAACATTTTGGAACTGTAAGGATATCGTTTTAAAAAATGTCAACGCTAAAGGCGATTATTTTGGTATGAATGCCGAAAATGTTTCCATTGAAAACTTTACTTTAAGCGGGAACTATGCCTTTGATGGTGGAAGAAATATTGAAATTCATAACGCGACCATGACTTCAAAAGATTCTTTTTGGAATTGTGAAAATGTCGTCGTTTATGATTCGACGATTATTGGAGAATATTTAGGATGGAATTCTAAAAATATTACGTTTATTCGTTGTACGATTGATTCAACCCAAGGCATGTGCTATATGGAAAATATTAAAATGGAAGATTGTATTTTACTGAATACCAACTTATGCTTTGAGTTCTGTAGTGGTATTGATGCCAAAATTGATTCGGACATTGATTCAGTGAAAAATCCGATTTCGGGGAAAATTGAAGCAGAACATATCCAAGAAATCATTTTAGATAAGGATTTAATTGATCCTTCCTTAACCGAAATTATAGAAAAGGAGTAAAGATATGAAGCAGTACGATTTTGATTATACACCTTCTCGTTGGAATACCTTTTCTTTAAAATGGGATATAAAGCCGAATGAGCTTCCAATGTGGGTAGCGGATATGGATTTTGAGACCGCTCCAGAAGTAAAAGAAGCCATAATCAAACGGGCAGAACATGGCATTTATGGTTATTCTATTATTCCAGAAGAATTCTTTTCTTCCATTCAATCATGGTGGAAGAAAAGACATCACGTCGAATGGAAACGGGAATGGATGATTTATTCTTCCGGTATTGTTGCCGCCATTTCTTCTATTGTTCGTCGTTTTATAAAAAAAGGGGATTCTGTACTCATTCAATCTCCCGTATTCAATATTTTTTATAATTCAATTTTAAATAATCAAGGTACCGTTTTATCCAATGATTTAGTGTATAAAGACGGAAAGTATTCCATTGATTTTACTGATTTAGAAGAAAAACTCTCTCATGAATCTACAAAAATGATGATTTTATGTAATCCTCATAATCCGGTAGGAAAAATATGGAGTGTAGAAGAATTAACGCGTATCGCTACGCTTTGTAAAAAATATAACGTGCTATTACTTTCGGATGAAATTCATTGTGAATTTGTACGCCCAGGCTTACATTATAATTCTTTAGGATTACTTGATTCCGATTTATTAGATAACGCAATTATGTTAGTGGCAGCATCTAAAACCTTTAATTTAGCCGGTTTACAATCAGCGTGTGTAATCGTGCCTAATGAAAAGATCCGTAAAATTGTCGACCGCGGTTTAAATACGGATGAAGTGGCAGAACCCAATGCTTTTTCGATGATTGCGAATATTGCCGCGTTTACTTATGGAGAAAAATGGGTAGATGCACTCATTGAATATATTGATCAAAATCGTTTATATGCAACCGAATTTATTCATACGCACTTACCACATCTTCATTTAGTTGAACAAGAAGCTACTTATCTTTTATGGATTGATATTTCTTATTATTCTTCTAACAGTGTTGAATTTGTAGAAGAATTACGAAAAGAGACAGGTCTTTATGTCTCGGATGGAATGGAATATGGATTAAACGGAGCGTCTTTTATCCGTGTAAATATTGGAACTTCGAAAAAGAATGTGGAAGATGGGATGCATCGTTTAGCCACATTGATTCAAAAGAAAGAAAATCAAAGCCTATGAGAAAAACTTTAGAAAGAACCGCTTTAATCTATGGTAAAGAAATTTTAGAAGCGTTAGAAAATAAAAAGGTCATGGTCGTTGGCCTAGGTGGCGTGGGAGGTTATGTAGTAGAAGCCTTAACGCGTATGGGAATTGGGCACTTTATTTTAATCGATCATGATATAGTAAGTGAAAGTAACATCAACCGCCAACTCATTGCCACTTATCAAACCCTTGGTCAAAAAAAGATTGACGCCATGAAAGAAAGAATGTTAACCATTCAACCAGAAGTGGATGTTAAAACTTTAGATATGTTTGTTTTACTAGAAAATATTGATTCTATTGATTTTGAAGGTGTGGATTACATTGTGGATGCAATTGATTGTGTAACTGCAAAAATTGCTCTTATTTTAAAAGCAAAAGAATTGAATATTCCTATCATTTCAAGCATGGGAACAGGAAATAAAGTGAATCCTTCTTTATTAGAAATCACTGATGTTTATAAAACCTCTATGTGCCCTTTGGCCAAAGTAATGCGCCATGAATTAAAAAAACGGGGAATAAAGAAATTAAAAGTTCTTTATTCTAAAGAAGAACAACAAAAAAATGTTATTGTTGATGGTAAAAAAAGAGCGCCAGGTAGCACTCCTTTTGTGCCTTCAAGTGCAGGACTTTTAATCGCAAGTGAAGTAACTGCCGATTTAATTAATGCTTTAAAAGAAAATTGATAACAATAGATTGTTATAATTAAAAAAAGAGTTTATAATTTTTGATATTAAAAATAGGAGGAAATATTTTATGAATAAAAATTTGATATTTGGACTAGCCTTAATAACTTCCTTATTAATGGGCTGTTCAGAAGCAAAACCAACAACGTCTTCATCCCCAAATAGTTCTTATGTAGACCAAGACGTTCATGTGGAATCAGTCACTATCAAAAATAAGGAGAAAACGACGCTTAAAGTAGGAGAGTCGATTTCATTAGAAGTTGAAGTACTACCAAAGAACGCTACCAATCAACTCGTTCATTATTCTTCTTCTGATGAGAGTGTTGCTTATGTTTCCATTGATAATGTCTTGCATGCTCGTAAAAAAGGCACTTGTAAGATTACCGTTACATCGGATGACGGAAATAAAGTAGATACGATGGATATTTCTGTTATCGATTCTACAGTTACTGATTTTCAAGTAGCGTTCAAAGGCCAAGTGGATACCATTCAATCGGGAGTTAACACTTTTTATAAATTGATTTTAAATCAATCCTATCCTTTAGAAATCACTTTTACTTCAACTGATCCAGAAGATGAGCAATTAGAAGTGTCTTTTAGCTTAGATGGTTTTGTGGAATATCATGAGGCAACGAAATCCTTGCTTCCTCTTAAGAGAACGGACTCTTTGACGGCAACTTTCAAAGTCAAAGGAACAGATTTAAAGAAAGAAATCTTCATTAAAGTTGTTTCAGAAGGCGAAAAAGATGTAAGTGAAGCTTTAAATATACTAAAAGCGTCTTATCAACGAGAGAAGAACTTAAATATCTCTAGTTATCAGTTTGACTTTGAATTTGATTACGATAAACTCCAAGGAACAAAACTTAATCGTTATCACACCATTCAAACCACTCAATATGATATTTATAAACAATCCTCCAATCGCTATATGTTAGGAACTACACATAACGAAACTGAAGTGACTTTGGAAGGAGCAAGTACTTCAACAAAGAGCACAATTGACTCAAGAATTTTTAAAGGTATGAGCGATGATGGTAACTACTATGAATTCCAAGTGAATCAAGAAGGAAAACATCTTACAACGCCTTTAAAGAAAGCTATTGTTGATGAAATTAGTGATAAAACCACACAAACGACTAGAGAATTAGCAATTCAAGATTCTACGCGCTATACGATGAATAGCCACGTGGGATTATCCGCGATTGGATATTTCCATTTCAGTGGTTTATATGAAAACTCATTAGGATTTACTTCTTTACCAATGTATTTTGGAATGGGCGGATTGACAAATTTAAAAATCACTGGTGATGCACATCAATTAAAAGCTGAGACTTACTTTATTGAAGAAAGACCTTCCAACGTTTCTAATGGAAAAGTCTTCTTTAATACAGGAATTTATGATTTTGATGATAATGAAAATTTGATTTCCATTGATGTGACTTCTTATGTTTACGATTCTACTTCTTTTGATTTTAATACAGAAACACTAAAAGAAAATCCAACATACTATGAACTCTATAAGACGAAATATACCCAAACTTATGGAGATTTAAAGACACAAGAAACTAATGATTTAGATCCCAAAAATTTATATTTCAATGATTATACGCCAATTTTAACGACAGCGAATGGAACAAAAGTAACAGAATATAAAGAAGGACAAACCTATTATCTTAGTTTTGAAAATCCAAATCCTTCTATCGCTACCAATTTGATAGATGGATTATTTGTTGATGATGCAAGCGATAAAAATGTTGTTCAGATTCTTGATAACGGAAAAGCCATTAAAATTTTAAAATCAGGCGTTTCTCAACTAACGGTTTATTCATCTAAAAATCAAATTGAAAAAACGTTAATGGTCAATGTTGGCGTCACCATGCCATCTTCAATTTCTATCGAAGTGAATGGAGAAGGCAAAGATTCAGTGCAAGTTCAACAAGGAGAAAAATTAGAGCCGATTACTTTTAAAGTTTTACCAGAAGCGGCTTCACAAGAAGCGGAAGTAACTTTAAATGGCGTTGGTGCTATTACCAAAAATCAAGATGGATCTTATTCATTTATTAGTAATGAAGTGGGAAGTGCAACTTTAACAGTTACAAGTAAATTAGATAAAAATATTTCCAAGAGCTTAGCAATTGAAGTTACAAAAAAAGACAGTTCTGCTTCTTTTATGGATGTTTTATTAGCAAGTACTTATGCAAGTTCAGATGATTCGTTAACTGAATCAGATAAGGTGCAATTAGCTAAAATCTCTTTTGTTTCTAAAAATAAAGCAAGATTTAGTGTTACCGCTATGCGGGGGTTTGAAGCTTATGAATACATCTTTGATTGTGATATTACTATTGATGAAACCAATAAAACGATTACATTTAATGAAGTAACCCTTACAAATGATGATTATAGCGAATATACAGATGATTATAGCTTCCCTGTAATAGAAACGGGTATTGCTTATCAAATTGAAGATGATGCAAGTGCTTTACATCTTAAATTGATTTGTATTTATGAAGGTGAAAATGATGGATTATACGATAATAATTTTCCACTCAATACCTTTAATAAAGTAGCCTAAGAGGAGTTGAAAGTATGAAAAAATTAATTTTAACAGCGGTATCTTTGACATCTGTTTTACTGATTGCAGGATGTGGTAAAACGGAAGATAAAACACCAGCAAGCCGTGAAAAGATTGCTAAAAAATTAAGTGAATTTGATTTAGATAAAGTAATTTCTTATGACTTTGTTGATCGTACTTATTCATACCTTTATTACAATAACGCTAAATATGTTGTAAGCGGTGCGGGCAGTTCAGGTATTATTAATTACGAAGCAAGACATCAATTTCAATTGTTTAAGAATCAAACGATTACAGATTCGATTGAAGTGGATGGATTAGTCGACGTTGCCGCTTCTAAAGTAGACTTTACGATACCAGCAAAAGGACAAATCTTTGTTCAAAATGGATATATTTATGATTACTTTATCTGCGATTCAATGAAAGATCAATCCTACGTTAATTGTTATGAAACTGATGTTTATAATACATTTGAAGATTACTTTAATTATCTTTCTATTATAACAACTGCGCGTTATGCATTTAATGATCCATCTACTTATTTCCCAAGCGATAGTGACTATACACAACCAGTTCTTGAGATAAAGGAACAAGATGGCGTAGAAATTTATGATTTAGAAAGCTCCTATCCAGGAGACAACACGTATCGCCCATATACAATTAGTTTTCATGTTGAATATGACAAAAAGGCAAAAGAGTTTGTCAGTGTTTCTTACCAAGAAAGAGCAATGAAGAATGATTTAAGTGACGATTATGAAACAGGAACTTCTTCGTTAATTCGTTATACAATTCGTAACATAAAATTAGGAGAAAAAGAAAATTATTCAAAGACGTACTATTCTTATGATGACATTCAAGATAAAAACAAAATTCATGATGCACCGAATGAAGTTGTGGATGTTTCACAACTAGAAGATGGGAAGCTAGATGATGAAATCACACTCGATATTATCCGAAAAATTGATGCTTATTCTAATGATGTTCGTGAGACACAATACTCTATGATTTATCATAATGCTTTTGATTTTGCAAATACAGATCAAACGGAGTTAGGCGCAATGATGTTTAGTGGAAAAATCACGTCATATAGCGATAATATCACCGATAACATAGGTTATATGCAAAAAGTAGATAAAGATGATTCTCCGATTAACGGAACAAAAGCCAACTATCGGATTTTCACGAAAGCAATGGAAGAATATATTATTCGAGGCGGTATTTTTGATAAATACATTACCTCATCTATGGCGGGCGTTTTAAAAAGTCAAGTGAATCGCGCTCGTGCTTATTTAGACGCTAACCCACTTTATTGGAATGAAATTAATAACATTTACAGTGGCTTTATTAATTATGAATTAGGAAAAACAAATCTTGATGGTGGAAGTTCTTTCCAAGTGGCAGTTTCGGGAACCAAGAAAGGAACACATTTGGAAATTAAAGGAGAACTCCATAAGAAAATTAATACTGGTTATAATGTTGAAAACATTGATACATTTACCTTTATTATTGATAATGACAAATTAACCTCCTTAGTGTTTGTTGCAAAAGGAAACACGCAAGCCGATGGCCCTTATACGGACACTTATATGGCAAACTTTGTTCATGGCATTAAAAAGCCATTTGATGGTGTAGAAATGGATTTTGATACCATAGATACACAAGTCACAATGGAATCCTTTAACATCATTGGCTAATTAAAGAATCTTAAAAGGCATAGTATTCTTGATAGAACGCTATGCTTTTTTTGTCGAATCTTTTTTTGTTTAACGATTCAATTTATGTTCAAAATATCAATCGTAAAACATAAGTTTTGTTAGGAGCGTGGAAAGCATGCTAGAAAAGTTTTCAATTGAATCTCAAAAAATGATTGCGGTTGCCGAATCTTTAGCTTTTGATTTATCGAGTTCTTTTATTGGTAAAGAACATCTTTTTCTTGCTTTTTTAAAAGCACGTGATTCTTTATTATCAACACTTTTACTACCTTATGGAATCACTTATGAAGTCTTTTTAAAAGAGCTAAAGAAAAAAAGAAAAGAAGAAGACGTATATTTTATGGAGTATACTACTTCTTTTAAAGTTCTTTTAGAAAGAGCGGTACAAAAAGCAAAAGAAAACAAAGAAGAAAGAGTTTCTCTTGAATCCTTAGCCTATGTGTTAGTGGAAGATAATGAAGGCATGGTTTCTGATTTCTTAACAAATAATAAAGTCAAGAAAAAGGAAATGATGGCACAAATGGCAAAAGCAATGAAAAAGCATAGTGAATTAGAAAATATCATCGATCTGCACGAATTAAGTAAAACCAAAAAAGATCCTTTAATTGGTAGAGAAAAAGAATTAGATCAATTAATTCGCGCTTTAATCAGAAGAAATAAGCCGAACGCTCTTTTAGTTGGAGCGCCAGGAATTGGGAAAACCGCTATTGTAGAAGAATTAGCGTATTTGCTTTCTTTAAATAAAGTAAAAGGCTTAGAAAATAAAAGGATCTATGAATTAGATCTTTCTTCCGTAGTAGGCGGAACAAAATACCGTGGAGAATTTGAAGAAAAATTAAAAAAGATCATTCGAAAAGTGAAAGAAGACGGGAACGCTATTCTGTTTATTGACGAAATCCATAATATTATTAAAGCTGGTGGAGCGGAAGGCGCTATTGATGCAAGTAATATTTTAAAGCCCTATTTATCGAGAGGAGAAATTCAACTTATAGGAGCAACGACAACGGATGAATATCATTCCACCATTGCAAAAGATAAAGCATTAAGCCGTCGTTTTCAACTGATTAAAGTCGATCCTTCTACCGCCAGTGAAACCGAAAAAATCCTACAATCTTTAGTGCCAATTTATGAGAGTTACTATCAAATTAAAATCCCTCGTAATCTAGTTCGCTTTATTGTGGATTTAGCGGATGAATATCTTCCAGCACGTTCTTTTCCAGATAAAGCTATCGATATTTTAGATAATAGTTCAGTTATTGCAAATAAAACATTAACTAGAGAAAATATTGTGCGGACAATGGAAAGCTTTTATAATGTAACGATTGATATTCAAAACAAAGCCATTTTCACAAGAAATGAGTTAGAAAGAAAATTAATTGGGCAGAAACCCGCTATTGAAAAGATTTATCGATGGTTAAGACTTCTTGAAAATGGGGCAAGATTGCCGTCACACCCACTTCTAGTTCTCTTTTTTGCCGGACCATCAGGCGTAGGAAAAAGTGAAGCAAGTAAAATTATTGCGGAATGCTTTTTGAAGAATAAAGAAGCTTTTATTCGCTTAGATATGGCTTCTTATCAAGATAGTGCTTCATTAAATAAACTCATTGGCTCTGCTCCCGGTTATAGTGGCTATGATAGTAAACCCACATTCATAAAAAGAATTCAAGCACATCCAAATGCCGTAGTTTTACTAGATGAAATCGATAAAGCCCATGTCGATGTCTGCGATTTTTTCTTAAGCATTTTCGATGAAGGGTATTTTTACGATGCCACACAAGAAAAAGTGGATTGCTCCAACATTATATTTATCATGACCTCAAATCAAGGTTTTGGTAAGGAAGAATCTTTTTCTAGAAGAATGCATTTCCATGTAGAAAATGGAAAAGAAGATATTTATACCAAATTATCTTCACAATTTCGTTTAGAATTTCTTAATCGTTTAGACGATATTATTCTTTTTGATTATTTTGATGAAGAGGCCAAAAAGCAACTAATTCATCAGTATTTAATGTTATATCAAGAAGCACAAAGCATGGAAATTGTCAAAGAAATTCACGAAGAAGATGTCCACGTTAACAATACAGATCTAGCGCGTTTTGGAGCAAGATACGTAAGAAGAGCGGTTATACAGAGTATATCTGAACTTTTGGACGAAAAAGAAAAAATACAATAAAGTTAGGAATTTTCAATTTTAAAGCGTAATGAATACTTGAGAACCTCAAGTCGATTACGCTTTTTTTCTTTACAACCAAGAAGAATTATTTTATAATAATTCTACTATGGGGTGAAGGCCATAGGAATACTCTCTGCCAATGCTAAAATTGGCCAGAAAAGACCAAAGGGAGGTGTACTCATGAAAAAGTACGAAATTATGTATATTGTTAGAGCTAATCTTGATGAAGAAGCACGCAAAGCTGCTATTAGCAAGATGAACGCAGTCATCACCGATAACGGTGGAACCATTGATGATGTCAATGAATGGGGACTTCGTGATTTAGCTTATCCAATCAAAGACGAAATGAAAGGATTCTACGTTGTAGTCAAAGTTACTGCTGATGCAGCGGCTACGAAAGAATTTGATCGTCTTGCCAAAATTAACAACAATATTCTTCGTCATTTGATCGTTCTCGGTCATGCTGAATAAAGAATATAAGGAGGAATTCAATCATGATTAATCGTGTCGTATTAGTAGGTCGTTTAACTAGAGATCCTGAACTTAGAAGAACAAGTTCTGGTATTGCTGTCGCATCCTTCACCATTGCGGTAGATAACCGTGTGAAAAGCGGAGCAGAAAGAAGTGCAAGTTTTATTCCATGTACAGTTTGGAATCAAGCTGCAGACAATATGGCGAGATTTACTAGAAAAGGTTCGCTTGTTGGTGTTGAAGGTCGTTTAAATCAACGTACTTATGACGCTAAAGACGGACGTAAAGTAAATGTTTTAGAAGTCATTTGTGATTCTGTCCAATTCTTAGAACCAAAAGGCACGAGCACCGAAACGGCGCCAAAAGAAGAAACGCCAGTTTTCGATGACATGGCTGAAGATAGTGGCAATCGTAACTTATCATCTATTGATATTCCAGATGATGATTTGCCATTTTAAAAAATAAAAAATTAATCAATGAAAGGTGGATGAAACAATGGGTTTCAAAAAAATTAGACCTCGTAAAAAGGTTTGCTATTTCACCAAAAATAAAGTTGCATATATCGACTACAAAGATGTCGAATTATTAAAGAGATTTATTTCTCCAAACGGTAAAATCACTCCACGTCGTGTGACTGGTACCTGTGCAAAATATCAACGTGAATTAGCGAAAGCAATTAAAAATGCTCGTTATATGGCTTTATTACCATATGTTATCGACTAATTAAATTAAAAAACATAAGGCCTCCGAAGTATGGTTTCGGGGGCTTTTCTTCTAATAGGGAAAGGAGAGGAAAAAATGAATAAATTAAAATATTTAACGGATGCAGCAATGACAACCGCTATTGCGATTGCTATCCTTTTAATTTCTCATGTAACGGGATTAGAAATAGAAGAATTATTTCCTTTTTTAATTCCTATTCCAGTGGCTCTTTATACGATGCGATATGGTTTCGTTAAAGGATTAATTCCTATGATTGCCATTTCAAGTTTGTCGTTAGCGCATAATCCATTACACGGACTATTTTTCGTTTTAAGTGGCAATTTGATTGGATTATTGTATGGATTAAGTCTTTATAAAACGAAAAAGCAAGGCGTTCATATTACTATTGCCGTTTTAGGCTCTGTTGTGATTAATGTTTTAACCATGCTTGTTTTCTCTCAACTTCTTTATGGCTATTCGATTTATGATGAAATTTCTTCGGTTCTGCAGGCTTTATTTGAAAGATTACCTCAATTAAATAATGAAACGAAAATTATGGTTGAAGCCATTTCTAAAGGATTAGTGCCTAGTATTATTGCGATTATGAGTCTTTTAGAAGGCGTGTTATTTCATTATGTTACTTTGCTTTTATCAAAAAGAATATTTCAACATGAGACAGAGCAATTTTCATTTCAAAAAATTCGATTCCCATTTGCGGTTAACATCGTATTCTGCATGATGAGCATTCTTGTTTTTGGCTCAATGATGTTTTATCAACAATTTCCAAGTTGGCTTCGCACCCTATGGGAAATTCTTTTAAATATCATTATTATTCTCTCTTTAGTCTACTTATTAATTTCTTTAGTTTATTTTTCTCAACTTGCACGAAAAAAGAATAAAATGTGGATTTATTTGCTTGCCTGTTTATTTATCGTATTATTCCCACTTCATGTCATTAACGGAGTAGTACAATCTTTTATTTCTTACCATAAAGAAAAAGATTTAAATAAAAAAGAAAACTAAAATAATCCAATTTACCGCGCTTAAAAATAATAGAACTATGTTCTATTTTATTTTTAATGGGTGACGTGTATAATATACTTAAATAATGATTGAGGTGATCATCGTGAAAAAAGTTCCGACTTCATATTCAATGAATGCAGTTACGGCTTTACAAGCGAAAAAGAAGAAAAAAAAGAATCGAACCAATATTAGCCATGTATTACATAAATTTACAGTAATTGGCTCTATTCTTGGCTTTATACAAATCGTATTTATTATCGCTTTTATTTTATTACTCCAAAATAAAGCTTCAATTCCATGGATGGATTCGTTATCCAAAAATACATTAGCGATATCCATTATTTTTTCCGCTTTCATCTTTATTGATGCACTTTTAGTATTGATTTATATTTCAAAACTTGTACGTGTGTCCCATAAAACGGATTTAGATGTAGCAAGCATTATTGGTCAAGATGTAAAAGAAGCCTATGATTTCTCACGCTTAGGATTAGCGGTTGTTGATAAAAATGACATGGTCATTTGGACCAATGAATTCTTAAGTAGCCGTCAAATCAATATGCTTGATATGAATATTTATAGCTTATTTGAACCACTTCGTTTCTTTAAGAGTGAAGAAGAAACTGAACAAAAAACAGTGCAAATCAAAGTCAATAACACAACATTTGATGTGGAATATTTACGTGATTCAAGATTATTCTTATTCCGCGATGTTTCCGATTATACCGAAGAACATGAAATGGCTTTAAAAGAAGCAATTGTTATCGGTAAATTAGTTATTGATACTTATGATGAATTATCGAAAATTTTAGAAACTAAGAAATTTAATGATGTCGTTATTGAAACGCATCACTTAATCGATAAATATTTCTCTGAGCATGGCGCACTTGCGGTTATGTCCAATGATGATGAATTCTTAATTATTAGTAACTTTGAAAACTTTAATAAGATGCGTGAAGAACGTTTTACTTTATTAGAAACTATTCGTGAAAATTCTCGTGGTGATGACGCAACGGTTATGACGGTTTCTATTGGTTTCGCTCATGGCTTCAATGAAAGTATTGTATCTCTTGAAAGCAAAGCAACAAGAGCGTGTTCCACTGCTTTACGTCGTGGTGGCGACCAAATTATTGTTTCGGATATTGATGGTCAAACCGTATTTGGTGGAACCAATAAAGTGCAAAGACAGCAGAATTTAGTGCGTTATCGTACCTATGCTCAATCTTTATCTTCCAGTATTCGTGAAGCATCCAATGTCATTATCTCTGGACATAAAATTTCCGATATGGATAGCTTAGGTAGTTCATTAGGATTTTATTCTTTTGTAAAAACGGTACATCGTAATAATGGTGAAAGTATTCCTGCTTATGTAGTATTTGATAGCAACTCAGCGCAATCGAATACTTTAACGGCATTTCAAACATTGCGTTCATCAGGATTAAAATCTATCTTTATTACTCCGAATGATGTTCCTGATTTAATGGATGATCGTTCTTTAATTATTCTTACCGATGTATATAACCCCGTTGGTTCGTTGCTAAGTAAAATTTTTGATAGAAATAGTAAATCTATGACGCCAAGTAAAGTCATCGTATTTGATCACCACATGAAAAATACAAAAGATATGGAAATTGCTCCTATTCTTGAATGCGTTGATCCATCGATTTCTTCTTGTTCAGAAATGGTAACTCACTTACTTCAATATACCGAAGAAGATTGTAAGATGAATCCATTAATCGCGGATGTTTTATTATCTGGTATTATGCTAGATACTGGTTTCTTTAAAAACCGTGTAGATACCACAACATATTCCGCTTGTAATATGCTTGTTCAACGGGGTGCTAAATCAGAAAATGCCAGTAATATGTTAAAAGAAGCTTATGAAACCTATCAATTAAAATGTAGTATTGGTGCGGGAACATCTGCTGTATATAATTCTTTGAATTTCTATATTAGTGGTGGCATTCACATTTTCATTATTTGTGCAACTGATCCTAAAAATCCAAACTCACTTTTAGATGAAGATATTTTAGCTAAAGTAGCGGATGAGCACGTAGCTACAAAGGACGTTGATGCTTGCTTTGTTATTGGTAAAGTAAGTGATAATGGCATTAAAGTGAGTTGCCGCGGTAATGGCAAATATAACGTACAACGTGTCGCAGAAAGCTTCCCAGATGGCTATGGTGGTGGCGAATTTGATCGCGCGGCGGTATTATTCACAACCCATGGCTTAACGGTAGAAGATGTGCGTGAAAAAGTAAGAGAAAAAATACTTGAGTTATCCGATTTAAGCGATTCTCAAGAAGCTTAATTAGAAGTAAAAGGAGGGACTTCTTTATGCAAGTTATTTTATTACAAGATGTAAGAGGCGTAGGAAAAAAAGGACAAACTGTCGATGTAAGTGATGGTTATGGCAATAACTTCTTATTACCTCGTCGTTTAGCAGTTCTTGCTACGAAAAGAAGTCGTGAGATTTTAGATAATCAAATCGAAGCAAAAAAACAAGAAGAAGCCAATAAGAAAAAAGAAGCGGAAGAACTTGTTGTCCGTTTAAAAGATATTATTTTAGAGTTCCAAGCAACACCAGGAAAAGATGGAAGGATGTTTGGTTCTATTTCCAGTAAACAAGTTTGTGAAGCAATGAAAGAAAGACATGGTATTCTTTTAGATAAACGTAAATTTGTGGAGAAAGACACCGTCAATGTCTTTGGTATAACCACAATGAAAATTGAACTTTATAAGGGCGTTATTGGCACATTTAAAGTTCATGTGAGTGAAAAAGTGCGGTGAAATCCATGATTGAGAAGCAACCGAACAATATTGAAGTAGAAAAAACAGTATTAGGCGCGATGATGCTTTCAAAGGAATCGCTTTTGGATGCATCAAGCCTACTTGAAGAAGAAGACTTTTATGATATCAAGCACCGAATTATTTTTAGTGCTATTTTAGACGTACAACAAAAAGGGATTCCGGTTGATATCAAAACCGTAACGGAAGCATTAATCAATTTAAAAGAATTAGATAAAGTAGGTGGAGTTGAATATTTACAAGAACTCTGTGAATCCATTGTAAGTTTTTCTAGTACCGAACACTATATTCATATCGTCCAAGATCAATCCTATTTACGTTCGTTATTAAATACGATGGATGATATTATCAAAGAATATAACGAAAATGAAATTGAAGATATTGGTACCTTTATTGGTGATGCAGCAAGAAGAGTGGATAAAGCCGCAGAAAAAAGAAGAATTAGTTCTTTCTCCACTTCTAAACAAGTGACTGAAAAAGTGCGCCAAATGCTTTTAACCCAGAAAAAAGCTTCCGAAGATGGCGTTACAGGGGTAACGACTGGATATCGTGAGCTTAATATGAAAACGCATGGTTTTCAACCATCCGATATTATTATTTTAGCAGCCCGTCCTTCGGTTGGTAAAACGGCTTTAGGATTAAACATTGCTTTTAATGCAGCTTCTAAAACGAATACACCTGTCGCTATTTTCTCATTAGAAATGCCATCCGAACAATTGATTTTACGTTTATTAGCGAATCGTTCCTGTGTAGATTTAGGAAAAATTCAAACAGGTTTTCTCACAAAACGTGAACAATTAGAATTAGAAAGAGCGATGAATGAACTTGCTGAAACTAAACTCTACATTGATGACACTCCAGGTATTAAATTAATGGATATTTTAGCGAAATCTAGAAAACTTAAAACCGAATGTCCTGATCTTTCATTAATTATGATTGACTATATCGGTTTAATTACTACCGGCGCTAAAAAGATTGAAAGTCGTCAATTAGAAGTATCAGAAATCTCACGTTCTTTAAAGGAACTAGCGCGTGAATTAAAAATACCTATTCTTGTAATTAGCCAGCTTTCTCGTGCGGTAGATAGCCGTACAGGAAGCAAAAAACCTGTTTTAAGTGACTTACGTGAATCCGGATCTATTGAACAAGATGCGGACCAAGTTTTATTGCTTTATCGAGAAGATTACTATGCGCAAGATAAAAAAGGCGACGCTAATAAAGAAGAGATGAAAGCGCCAAATGGAGAAGATGCAAGTGTCTCTATTGTAAAAGTATTAATTGCTAAAAACCGTAATGGCCAAATTGGTGAAGTTGAATTAACCTTTACGAAAAGCATTGGCCGTTTTGATGATTCTGCTCGTCCCCATGAAGAGGAAGATGAGTAATGGAATTTTACGTTTTAGCTAGTGGTTCCAAAGGAAATGCGACATTAGTAGCGTCTCATCAACATGTAATATTAATCGATATGGGGCTTACCCAAAAAAGATTTTTAGAGCAGTTATCCAAGACTCCTTATCGATTAGAAGACATTTCTGCTATTTTAATCACACATGATCATAGTGATCACACGGCAGGATTGCGCTTTTTAAAAGACATCCCTATGTTTGCTGGAGAAGGTACGTATGATATCGATGAATCTGGTTATTTAGACCCATATAGTCACTACGACATTGCAGGCTTTCATGTTTTTACTTTACCGACTTCTCATGATGCTAAGAATCCTTTAGGCTTTGTGATTGAAGATGACGAAGAAAAATTAGTGTACATGACAGACACTGGCTATGTAAGTGAAAACAATTTAAAACATATGCAGAATGCAGATTATTACATCTTTGAAAGCAATCATAATGTAAGAATGCTATTGGCCACAAATCGACCTTATGAATTAAAGCAAAGAATTTTAGGCGATGAAGGTCACTTAAGTAATGAAGATAGTGCTTACTATTTAACGCAGTGCATCGGTGATAAAACCAAAGAAATTGTCTTAGCGCACTTATCACAAGAAGCAAATACGGAAGAAAAAGCTTTAGAAGCATATTTACGCGTATTTAGAAAAGAAAAAATAAACCCAGATCGGTTTCAAATTCGAGCCGCTTCTCAATATGAGATACTCATCGGTGGAGATAAAATAAAGTTATGAAAATATCCATTATTGCCGTAGGTAAAATAAAAGAAAAATACTTTCTAGATGCAATTTCAGAATATAAAAAGCGTTTGCAAGCTTACGCTGAAATTGAAATCATCGAAGTAGCGGACGAAAAAATTCCCGATAAAGCTTCTTTAAAAGAAGAAGAATTAATTAAAAGAAAAGAAGGAGATAAACTCCTTCAAAAGATAAAAAAGAATGATTTTGTTGTTTTATTAGATTTACATGGAAAAGCAATGGACTCTGTATCATTTTCTAATTTCTTAGATAATAAAATGACGGAAGGCGTTTCTTTTTTTTCCTTTGTAATCGGCGGCTCTTTAGGCTTATCTAAAGAAGTCATTGAAAGAGCAAACTTTCGTTTATGCTTATCCCCAATGACGTTTACCCATCAATTCACAAGAGTGATTATCTTAGAGCAAATTTATCGCGCGTTTAAGATATTACATCATGAAACTTATCATAAATAGAAATTAATCTTCAAGATGCTTGAAGAGGAGAATATCCTTCTTCTGCATCTTTTTTTCTATTAAAATGATAAGTCCAGCAACAATTGCTGTAAGTGAAATTAATAAAAAGTAACCTGGAATCGCTAAAGAATAAAAGAGTATTCCAAGCAAAATAATGGCAAAAAATAATCCGAGTAAAATGAGCATTGTCATAACAACGGAACGATTTTGCTTCATAGCCGCGACTTCATTTTCCCAATCTAAATATGGATGTTTTAAATCCATTAAAATCATAATGTAGTTGATAATGACAATTGTAAAGAAAGAAAGCGGGAAATAAAGAAGGGGTAAATACCAAGGCAATTGTAAGAAAATGGTTCCTCCAATGAATATGATAAGCATAAAGAAGGTAGCGAATAAAACACCAACGCTCATTTTAGCGTGGATTTGTTTCATCGGAGAAATCGGTAATACTTTTAATAAATAAGCATTTTTTCCTTCTCGAGAAATTGCACTTGCAGAGGCTAAAATCATTGTGCTAAATAAAGCGCTGATGGCGCATATAAGAAATGGAGCAATAGGACTATTTAAAGCAATAAAGCTTCTAAAGTATTCAATGGCCTCGGCTAATTCTTCCATTGTTGCTTGACTTCTGGAATAAGTAGCAAAAATAGAGATAAAAAGAATGATGATAAGAAAAAAGGGCGGAAATAAAATTTGAATACAAGCAGAAGGAGAACGTACAATCGTTTTCCATTCTTTTAGAGCATAACTTTGAAAAGTAGAATGATGAGAACTTTTGATTTCATTCGTGTGGTGTTTCTTTTTCGTTACTTCACCTTCACCCATAATGGATTTTTGATAAAAAATATTACTGATAAAAGAGATAATACCTAATACACCGAGTGAGATACCTACGAAAGCAAGAATGTTGAGCAAACCACTTATGCCATTTCGTGTAAAACCATCTACGACGAAATGGTTGATGAAATTTAAAAAAGAGAGTGATTCTGCTTGGCTTTTCATTAATTCTTTTGCTTGCGCAATCAAAGCGACATCTTCTTTAGGATCTTCACCAGGTAAAGCAAATTGAACAACAAATTCAACGGCAATGATTCCAACAATCATTAGAATTGAATAGATAAAGGAAAAAACTTCGCGATGTCTTTGAATGTGCACAATTAAATCAATGATGATTGTTAAAATAAAAGTGATAGAAATAGGTAAAAATGGCATGGATAAGAAGAGCAAAACCTCATTTAAATAAATAAGAGGTCCGGCACTTGTTATCAAATTAAAGGATAGATAAATAGGAAACAATAAAACAAATTCTAAAATATAACTAGTTAATAATGTTGAAATAAAACGCGCTAAAAAGATTTGATAAGGCTTGATTGGCATAGCTAAATAAACATGTGAATCATTGGACAAAAAGAAAATAGAAACGACGAGCGAATTTAAGAAAATAAATAAAAAGCCAAAGAGATAAGGAAAGAAAACCGTGAGAATATTTTTAATATATTCTGTATCTAAGGTACTAGGATTTCCTTGATTATCAAGAAGTGCAACGGAAAAAAGACTATAAGAAATCGTAAAAATACTGATACCGATAAAGATAAAAGCAATGGCTAAAATAATCGCTGTTGCTTTTCCACCTTTTTTTGACTTCTTTCCATTATTAACTTGGGCAAATAAATTGGAGTTATTTTTAAAAATAACCGCAGCTAATTTTAAAGTTTTACTCATGACTTGTAAGCTCCAAGAATAATTCTTCTAAGGATTCATCTTTCGCTGTTTGTTTCTTTAATTCTTCAATCGTTCCAACAAATACGAGTTTTCCGTGCGATAAAATGCCGATTCGATCACATACTTTTTCCGCCACATCCAAAACGTGTGTGGAAAAAAGGACCGTATTTCCAGCATCCGCATGTTCGCGCATCATTTCTTTTAAAGTAAAAGCAGATTTTGGATCTAAACCAGTTAAGGGTTCATCTAATATCCAGTTAGCGGGTTGATGTAATAAAACACCAATCATCATTAATTTTTGGCGCATACCATGAGAATAAGAGGAAATCTTATCATTCAAAGCGTCTTGAATCTCAAAGCGTTTTGCTAAAGAGGAGATTCTTTCTTTTGCAATCGTACACTCCACATTATAAATACTAGCGATAAAGTTTAAATACTCAATCCCTTTTAAACGTAATAGAACATCAGGACTATCAGGAACGAACCCAAATTGTTGCTTTGCTTTTAAACTTTGTTTTGTAATATCAAAACCATCAATTGTAATAGAACCTTCTGTGATAGGAGAAATACCAGTCATCATTTTTAATGTTGTGGTTTTACCCGCACCATTTGGCCCTAAAAAGCCAAAAATTTCTCCATTTTCTATAGTTAAATTCATGTGAGAAACGGCTGGTTGCCCTTTCCCATATACTTTCGTGACATCATGGATTTCAATCATTTTAAGTCACCCTTTCTTTAATCTATTACATTATACTGATTTTAAAAATAAAAGAATAGTGTTCAAAAATAAAAAATTAGATAAGGAAAATCAAGAATAAAATAAATAATTTTCCATATGAATTCACGTATAAAGTTAAAAACACGACAAAAAGACCTCAAAAGAGGTATTTCTAAAAAATATGTAGTATAATGTAAATGGTTATTTAAATAAAGAACCACTTTTGCATAATGAATAGATGATTCTAACCAACTTATTCATTGATGCTACAAAGGCAGAACGGGGAGCTAATCCATCTGCCTTTTTCTTTTTATAAAAATCAACAATTACAGTATCTCTTGATGTTTTGACCATACATGTTACTGCTAAATATAATAAGCATCTAAGCTTTTTATTGCCTTTTTTAGATATCTTTAAATGTAGTCCAGAGATTTGACCGGATTGATAAATTTGAGGATCTATGCCACAATAGGCTACTACTTGTGATGCATTGTTGAATCTTGATATATCACCAAGCTCAGCCAATATTCTGGATGACAAGTTATCACCAATGCCCGGAATACTTCTTATATATTCATAATTAGGTAATGTTTTAGCTATATCTACTATCTCTTCAAGAACATAATTAAGATGTTGAATTTGAGCATTAAGATTATGAATAACTACATTAAATTGATTGACTAAATATGACTTTGAACTACATCCAGACGCACAGTTTTCTGCATATTCTTTTAAAGTTTTTGCTTGTCTTAAGCAATAGGCTTCCTGATGACATGTATGTTTCTCTAAGAACTTTGCTATCGTATCTAATCTCTTTTTTCGAATGATTTCTGGATGAGAATATTCAAGTAAAAATGATTGTATAAAATCACCATATAAATCATTATATATCTCATCAAATCCAGGATAGATAATATCTAATAATCTTCTAAACTCAATCTTCCAACGTTTCATTTCGTCCATTAAAAAGTCATAATATCTGCTTTTTTCTCTCAAATCATCATATATTTCATCGATTTTAGTATATATTCTCAATTTCTTTAAATAGAATACATTGGCTATAGATGTACAATCTTTTACATCTGTTTTCGTACCTCGAATATCACTTTTCCTAACCTTAGCTGATAGTAATGGACTGATGATTGTATATTTGAAATCATGCTCATCTAAGAATGTTTGTAAAGCTTTATGGTATACACCAGTTGATTCAAATATTACTATACAGTCTTCATCATATTCTTTTCTTATTTTTTCTCTCAAGTGAATAAGCTCTTTAAAGCCTTCTAAATTATGGTCAATCTTTTTTGGCTTAGTAATTGGCTCTTCAAGACTCTTAAAGCCTTGATAGAAACTTGAACCCTTAGACACATCTAAGGAAATGCAAAATCCTTTCATCTTTTTTTCCTCCATTTTTGCAGTATTCTTTGAAAGTTGGTTTTAATTTCAATTTAGTATCTATACCTATTTTCGTTTGCTTTATACGAGATGCAAATGCTCTCCATTAGATTGAAGCAGATTAAAATATTAAATTGAAATTGGGGCTCTTTTTTTGTACGAGATATATTGCTATTCTCAAGGGACTGTACGCCCATTATTTCAAAAACCTTTCTTTAAATGTATGCCTACATAAAAAGAAAAGCTGAGAGTCAAAGATTCCCTCAGCTAACTTATTTCGATAATGATGGAAAGATCGTAGAATTACCAGTCATAGCTGTATGCGATTTTAACGAGGTCACTTGCTGCCTCACATATAAATAGTAACTTTCCATCAATACTATTATACTCTAATATTAGAAATAAAAAACTAAGAGATTAACTCCTAGTTTCAGTATACGAAA
>DLKT01000006.1 GCA_002477825.1 Caryophanales bacterium UBA7581
TAATTATTTAATTGAGCTTTTATTATTTATCTTTAAGTTTTCGAGTTGTTTATTCTTCGTTACGATATTCTTCAATTACTTCGTGAACGCGTTTTTCCACTTTACGGACATGGGAACTAAAGACTAAAGTGGTGATAATATCTAATACGCCATCAACGATTAAAGAGATACCCGCAAAAATCATGATGTTATCAAAGGAGCCAAACATGACTAAGGATCCTAAAACGATAGATAAAACACTGACGAGGAATAAAGCCCACCAACCTTTTACATTGGCGTGATAGCAATCCATACCATCTTGAATTTTTAATAAGCCATCAATTATAAGGAACAAACCGAATACAAACGTAATAATGATTTTAAAAGTTTCTGGTTTCGATAAGCTAAAGATACCAATGGCTAATAAAATGATACTTGCAATTAAGTGAATGGAACCAAATAACAATCCAGAAGCAAAGTACCTTACTAACATCGCTGCACCTAATACAACAAAGGCGACACCAACGACGGTACAAAGAACATTACTTGAATTTTCTGGTTCAACTAAAAATAGAATGCCGACAATAATGGACATTAATGCGGTAATTAACGTTTCCCATTTCATTTTTTTAAAAAGACTTTTAATGTAATTCATATTTATTACCTCCTTGAACAACTTCATTATAACTACTCTATTTTTTTCATAAACCTTTTTTTCTACACTTCCTATAAAGTGTCTAATTTTCTTTCGTTTTTTATTCCTCTATATTATAATGAACCTAAGAAGGTGATCCTATGAAAATACGGCAAGATAAAACCAAAAATTCTATTATTTTTTATCTTCTTGTTATCGCTGTTGATTTGATTTATTGGTTTGGCTTTGTCGGCCCTCATTTTGATGTCGACTTTATGCATTATGTGATTGTGGGGGTATGGACTATTCCCGCTATTACGCTTTATACGATTTGTCTCATTCGTAGTCAAGTCATCTTAAATGAAAAAGAAATGATTCAAAAACAACCTTTCCGTGAACTTCATATTTCCTATGATGATATTGTTTATATTGATAAGGAACGTGCTTTACATTCAAAAAACATTTTCTTAGTCCATAAAAACAAATATCCTATTGTAATCACTATGGATAAAAAGAAAGTTTTATTAGATGAACTTCTTAAAAGATGCCATCATTTACGTCCGGTTGATGAACTAGAAAAAGAAGGATATTTTGCTTTTGAAGAGAATTATAAAAACAGTAAAGGCCATTAAAGGTTAAAAAGAAAAGAGATTGAAGTTTTTTTTGAAATCTTATTGCAAAAGATGGCGAATGGTGTTATTATTTACAAGCATGTGTGAACCACGTTTCACATAATCAACGTTGGAGTTAAGGGAGGTTTCATTATGTCAAGAGTTTGTCCAGTATCAGGAAAAGGTCCTGTAAGCGGAAACAATCGGTCCCATTCTTTAAGAGCAACCCGCCGTAAATGGAATGTAAATTTACAACCATATAAAGTCATCGTCGATGGTCAAGTTAGAACCATTCGTATGTCGGCACGTGCTTATCGGGCCCTTAATAAAAGCGCTAAACAAAAGTAAAAAAATACCGCTTCTTTGTGAGGCGGTTTTTTTATGCTCTTTTTTAGAATGTTCTAGCAAAAATAAGGAGTAAAAGATAAATCCAATAAAAGCCAACACTCAACCATTCTATTAATGCAAGATACATGACTTTAGGCCTTTGTAAAGTGGTCTCTCCATTCTCTTCTCTTTCCTCTAATAAATACCACTGATAAAGTTTTGGGGAAAATAAAAGTCCAACTTGAATCACAATCATTACAATAGAAAGCCAAAAGTAGATTTCATTTCCTTTAATATAAATCGGTGTCATTTTTAAAAAGTAAGCAAAAAAAGCATAAGTCAAAATATTGAGCACATAACTAAATGAAAAGAAGGTAATATGCACTTTGGCATTTTGCATTGGAATTAAAAATAAGCTCGCTAAACTAATGACCGTTAATGTACCAAAAATCATGGTAAGAAAATGAGATAAAATAGCTACCGAAGATAACAAGCGAATTTGTAAAACGGCCGTACTCACCACAAATAAAGCGAGAACTAATCGGAAGTAATTCGTGATTTTCATTTGGGGACGATCACCCATTTCATAAGGAAACATATGTAAAAAATTAAATTTTTTATGGAAGCAATCCTTATAATTTATCGTCCCAAATATCAGCGTACAAACAAAGGAAACTAAAGAGGCAGATAACGCTAAAATACAAACGAGATCATCCATTCTTCTTCTCCTTTAACGCCGCAATTCTTTCTTTTACATCTTCTTTATGGAAAAGATAAGAGCCCGCCACTAACATATCCGCACCTGCTGAAACCGCTAATTGACCGGTTTCATTATTAATGCCTCCATCCACTTCAATGAGAATGGGAAGGTGCTTGATATTAATAATTCTTCTCAAATAACGGATTTTTTCTAAAGAATCCATGATAAAAGCTTGGCCACCTTTTCCTGGTTCAACCGACATAATTAAAATAACATCAATATCGGAAAGTAAAGGTAAAAGAACGTCAGGTTCCGTCTGTGGTTTAATCGAAATCCCCGCTAACATAGAATAAGAACGGATTTTCTTTAATAACGCTCTTCTTTCTTCATCGCTTTCTAAAGCTTCATAATGGAAAGTGAGTATTTTAGCACCGTTTTTTCCATAGAAATCGACGTAATCATTGGGGTTTTCTACCATGATATGCACATCCATAGGAAGCGTAGAAAATGAACGAACATAAAGATAATCTTCTTGAGTAAACGAGAGATTTGGCACAAATTTTCCGTCCATTACATCAAAATGTAAAATATCAGCGTCTGCTAAAGCTAAAGCGTCAATTTGTTCTTTTTCTTCACCTTTTTTACAAGCTAATAAAGAAGGCGCTACTATAATTTCTTTCATCGTAATTTCCTCCGATCTTCCGTAATTTCTTTCGCTAATTCTAAATATAATTCATAGAGTTCTTGGGGATATTGCCCTTTTTCGACCGCTTCTTTTAAAGCGCATTTCTTTTCATGCACATGGATACAATCTTTAAAGAAACAGTGACCGATATAGGGCTTAAATCCCGGAAAGTTCTCCTGAATTTCTTGCATTGTTAATTCGAGTTCTAAAGAAGAAAAGCCTGGCGTGTCCGCTAAATAGCCACCTTCATAAGGAAGAAGTAATACTTCTTTGGTTTGGTGTCTTCCTCTTCCTAATGAACTAGAATAAGAACCAATTTTTAAATCCCACTTGGGGAAAATTGTATTTAATAAAGAAGATTTTCCGACGCCGCTTTGTCCTAAAAACAAGCAGGTCTTTCCTTGAATATCTTCTTTTAAAGCTTGGATATCTTCTTCTTGTTTGGTGGATAAAAAGAAAGTGGAATAGCCTAAACTTTTTAAAAGAGCTTTCCATTTTTCCATGGCTTCTCTATTTGAACATCGGTCCATCTTTGTCACAATTAAAGAAGGGGTAATTTGATGATAATTTAAATACGTAAAAAATTTCATCACTAAATAAGGAGAAAAATCAGGTTCGATATAAGACATGACCACATAAGCGCGGTCTACGTTAGCGATAGCTGGTCGAATTAATTCATTTTTTCTATCTTCCACTTCTACAATCGTTAAAGTTTCTTCATCGACCGTAACATAATCTCCTACGATAATTTTCTTTTTTTGATGGCGAAAGAGTCCGCGCGCTTTCACTTCTAAAACAAAAGAAGCCGTATCCACTTCAAAAACGCCATAACGGGACGAAATAACTATGCCCTTCATCATGCTTTTTTACCTCGATGAAAAAGCCGGAAGAAGAAAGATTTTTTCTTTTTCGGTTGGTCGTTTAATTTTTGTACATCATTCATCATTTCTTTCGCACTTTTATAGCGGTCTAAAGGATTTTTCGCACATGCTTTTTGTAAAATGCGGTCAATTTCGATATAAGGAATATCTTTTCTTTTGATACTGGGGAAAGGAGAAAAAATTTGTTTTTGCGCAATTTCTTCTAATGTTTCTCCTTCAAAAGGGAGTTGGCCCATTAAAATTTCATAAAAAGTAACCCCTAATGCATAAATATCGCTTTCTTTAGAAGCGGGTTGCCCTTGAATGACTTCGGGCGCTAAATAAGGGATAGAACCATAGATTTTTTGTTGTTTATTTTTTACGCCGGTATCTTGCGCAATACCAAAATCGCTGAGTTTGATCAGTCCATCAGGGTTATAAAAGATATTTTGTGGTTTAATATCGCGGTGAATATACCCTTTTTCGTGAGTATATTGAATGGCATCTAAGATTTGAAGCATGATACGTTTGGCTTCAATAAAGGGGACAAAGGTTTGTTTGGTTAAATAATCGGATAAGGTATCACCTTTCATCCATTCTGCAATGATGCAAGGTTGGTTATCTTGATACGCTAAACAATACACGCGCGTAATATTGATATGACGAAGGTTGGCTAAAAAAGAAGCTTCGGATAAAAAGCTTTCGTAGTGTTCCATGGTTTTTTTCAGTTCTTCTTTCATCACTTTAATCGCTACATCATGATGCGCGACACGGTCATAGCCACGATAAACAAACGCACTACTCCCTTCCGCGATATAAGAACGCACTTCATATCTTCCTTCAATCACATCGCCGAGTTTCATGCGTGCGTCGCCTCCCATAAAGCCACGGCAATATTGTCGTCTCCCCCATTATTTTTCGCTAAAGTGATGAGGGTTTCAACTTTATTTTCGGTATCTTCATCCGCTAGTAAAGCGGCAATCATTTCTTCTTTTCCGACCATAGAGAATAATCCATCGGAACATAATAAAATATGGGAAATTGAATATTCATCATTTTCCTTTTTACTAGCTTTTTTCTCTTTAAAAGATAAAACTTTCATTTCTAAACGCACGGAAGGAAAAAGTCCCATGGCGTTGGTTAACACATGACGAGAGGTATATTGTTCTCTTTCTTCTTTGGTGATACGGCCAATATTGACTAAATAATCGGCAATCGTATCATCCGTGGTTACTTGTTCAAAGTCATAAACACTTCCTGAAGTATTACTTCTTAAAGTATAGGCTCTAGAATCGCCAACATTCACAAAGATGATATGACTTCCTAATAATAAACACGCCACTAAAGTCGTACCCATATGTTCATTATAAGGTACATTTTTTTCTTCGTTATAAATGGTTTCATTAATGTCGCGAATCGTTTTTTCTAGCCAATGTTTTGCGCCTCTTAACGTTAAAAATCTTTCTTTCTTTTGGAAAGCTTTTTCTAATAAGCGCATGGCTAAACTTGAGGCCACGTCTCCTCGACGATGTCCCCCAATACCATCACACACCACCATGAGGACGTTACCTTTTGAGTTGGATAAAATTAAGGCTTTATCTTCATTGGTTGATCTTTTATTTCCAATATCGGTTAAATAGCAAAAATCTCCATGATATCTTTTCATTTTTGTTCATTCTTAGCACGAAGTTGTCCACAAGCCGCGTCGATATCCGTGCCAAATTCCTTTCTAACAGTTGCGGTAACGCCACGTTTCGTTAAGCGGTCTAAAAAGGCATGGACTACACTGTCTTTGGAGCGTTGATATCCATTTTCCATGACCGGATTATAAGGAATTAAATTGACGTACGCAAATGTTGGTTTGATAAGTTCTGCGAGTTGATCAGCATCTTCTAATGAGTCATTGACACCCGCTAATAAAATGTATTCAAAAGTTACGCGGCGGGAGGCTACTTCATTATAATAGCTCACCGCAGGAATGAGTTCCTCTAAAGGATATGCGCGATTAATTTTCATAATGCGTGAACGAATTTCGTTATTCGGCGCATGTAAAGAAATCGCTAAGTTAATTTGAAGTCCTTCGTTGGCATATTGACGGATGCGGTCAGGAATTCCACATGTAGAAACCGTAATATGACGAGCGCCTATTGCAAAAGCTTTGGGATGATTCATAATACGAACAAAGTCTAAAACATTATCGTAATTATCAAATGGTTCTCCTGTTCCCATTACGACAATATGGGTAATCGCTTCGCCATTTCCTTCGCTTTCTAAAATGTCGTTCATCACTAAAACTTGACCGACCATTTCTTCGGGCTTTAAGTCTCTTCTCTTTTTTAATAAACCAGAAGCACAAAAACTGCAACCCATGTTGCAGCCAACTTGCGAAGAAACGCATAATACGTTTCCATAGCTATAGCGCATTAAGACCGTTTCGACTTTAGAACCATCTTCTAAATTTAATAAAAGTTTTACCGTTCCATCTTTCGCGTTTTGGCGAATATGAATCGTCGGACGACTTAACGTATATTTTTCTTTTAACACTTCGCGGAAGCGTAAAGAAACATCGGTCATTTCATCAAAAGTTTTCGCTTTTTTACCATAAATCCACGTATAAAGTTGGGTGGCGCGATATTTCGTTTGTCCTTCGCTTAGCATTAACGCTTCGAGTTTACGAATCTCCATTCCATATAAATTAATCATGTTGCGCTTCTCCTTTTTTGAGTATCGCAAAATAACCCATGCTCATCTTTTTATCTAAAGGAAGCATTTGTTTTTCTTCAAGTAAGACAAAATCATCATGTTGATCTAAGAAACGATGAATTTGTAAAGTACCTTCTTTGTTATTTGCTGTTTCAATAAAATAAATTAAGGTGCCCCCTTCTTTTACAAAAGTTGCACATTCTTCTAAATAGTCTCTTTGAATATCTAAAATTTCATCCAATTCATCTTTAGAAAAATGGGTAAAGAAGTCCGGACGTTCACTGATGTATTGAAAAGAGGATGAAGGAGGTAATACCCATACTTGATCTTTCTTTTCGGAAACATAGGTAATTAAAAGTGAAAGTGGGGATTCCACTACTTCTACTTTGTTTGCGCCATAAAGTTCTATGGCACGACGATAAGCAATCACATCTGGATAAGTGGGTGTTGCTAAAAGAAAATGAGGATTTTCTTGTTGTTTAGTGAGTAACGCTAGAGGAAAATAAGAAAAACCACTCGCCATGATTAAAGCGTCATCATAATTACGACTACTGACTTTATCAATTAAACTAGAAGCGCCTTCACTTAAAGGGAGAATTTCTCCATGGCGATAAGCTTCTAAGCGTTTCATTGGTAATTTGCCCATATACAAAACTGTATTTTTCGTAGAACTTTCTTTAAAGTCCTCTTTTTCACGCGCTAAGAAATCCTGTGTTTCCATTTTTAAAGCATTGATTCGATAAGAAGGAGATTTCTTTCTTCGAATTTGCACTAATAAACGTTGCGTCACATTACTTCCATAATGACGGTTCCACATATCAATTAACCACGTTGGAATATTATACTGATACGATTTATAAAGTGTGGAGTCTGCACGAACATAACTTGGCACTAAATGATTTGCGTCATAAGCGTGCGTTAAAAGTTGCTCTAACATCGAAAGCGAAATGTTCGCATCAAGAGGAAGAATGGCTTTCGTCTTTTCAATCGTTTCTTCATCTTCTAAAGCTTTCACAAAAATTGTATTGGTCAAAGCGACTAATATTAAAAGCGTATTTTCTTTAGAAATGGATGGAAAACTATCGTTAATCATATTTTCTAAGACAAATTGATGCATTAAGGCTTTAACGACAAGAGCTTGGATAATTTTTCTTTTTTCTCGTGTATAAAAATGTAAGGCAAAATAAGCCTTGGTTGCACTTGCTAAATCTTCATTATCCATAACGATTTTTTTCATGATTTCATAAGCAGCTAAAATCTCGTTCATCGCTATCACCTTCTTGCTTATTTATTCTAGCAAATTATTACTAAAATTAGTAATAATAATTGCGATTTTTCATGATTATTTTTTATTTTTCTTTTCTAGCGAAAAAAAAGAGGCTTTTTAACGCCTCTATATTCAACATATTGTGATTAATGATGGTGGTGATGATGATCATCGTGACAACAACAATCGCCATCATGATGATGTTCCTCACAATGGCATTCATCGTCATGATGATGTTCTTGCGCTTCTTGATCCATTTGGGTTTGACGTTCTCCTAAACGTTCTTCAAAATTTTCAAACATATCGCCTTCATAGATTTCGGTATCTTCATCATATTCCTCTTCTTCTAAAAGCACTTCATTTTTTTCGGTAATGTAACGAGGATATTCTTCGTTAATATGATGATATTCTCGATTTTGTGTATAGCTAAATTGAACCGTTAAATGAATAATAAAAGGTTCCGCCATTTTTATTAAGAAAGCCGCTACTTCTTTTTCTACTGGGCGACATTCAATGGGGGCTTCTACTCGTATTAAAACTTGATACGAAGTTTGTTCTACGCCATCATGATATACGTAATATTCGGGAGCGAGAAATAGAATTTCATCTTCGCTTACTTCCCATAAATTTGCTAATTTTTTTGTTACTTCTTTTGAATATTGTCCAACCACATAACGGTCAGAGCCAATAAAGGTAATTGTAATCATAAAATCTATCTCCTTTAAACATCATTATCATAGCAAATCTCGCTTTATTTTAAAAGTTAAAAATCATAAGGATCGCGGTCAATTTTTAAACGATAACCACTTTTTAATGCGAGTTTCCTACGGATTTTATCTAAAACTATTTCAATTTTTTCAGCCTTCTTATATTTTAAAAGCAGCTGCTCTACAAACATATTTCCTTGCTTTTTAATATAAGGAACCGTTGGTCCTAAAATCGTTAAATCTTCAATATTTTCCTCTTCTAACATCTCTTTAATTTCTAAAGCAATGTCATGAACTTTATCTTCACTAACACAGGTTAAAGTTAAAGAAATTAAATAGGTATAAGGCGGATACTGCTGCATTCTTCGACTATTCATTTCAATTTGGAAGAAATGGGTATAGTCTTGTTTTGCCCCTAATCTTACCGCATAATGGGTGGGCATATAGGTTTGGATTAACGCTCTTCCTTTTTTCTTTCCTCTTCCCGCTCTTCCTACGGCTTGAGTAATGAGTTGGAAGGTTCTTTCTGAAGAACGAAATGACGGCATTGTAAGTCCCATATCCGCTAAAACGACACCCACTAAAGTAACGTTTTGGAAATCATGACCTTTCGCTATCATTTGGGTACCGATTAAAATATCCGCTTCTTGATTTTGGAATTTCTTTAAAACTTTTTCCACGTTTTGTCTTACTTTAGATACATCGGAATCCAGGCGAAGGGTTTTCGCATGGGGGAAAAGTCTTGTGACTTCTTCTTCAATTCTTTCGGTACCAAAACCTTGTTTGGATAAGTAAGTACTTCCACATTCCGGACAAACTTTTGGCGCTTGCATAACAAAGTCACAATGATGACATTTTAACATTTGATCTTCTTTATGGTAGCTTAAAGCAATATCACAAGTTGGACATTTAAAGACATAGCCACATTTTCGACAGCTCACATAAGGAGCGTATCCTCTTCGGTTTAATAAAAGAACGATTTGTTCTTTTTTATCTAATGCTTCTTTCATCGCTTTTCTTAAAGAAAGAGAGAAAAGAACGGAGTCTTTATCTACGGAATTAGGATTTAATAAATCGATAATTTCGGTTTCTGGTAAAGCGCCTTGATGGATGCGGTTGGTTAATTGTATATAGCCATAAACGCCTTTTAACGCACGGGCTCTAGATTCTAATGAAGGAGTGGCACTTCCTAATAAAATGCGTGCGCCTTCTTCTTTGGCTCGCCATTTAGCGACTTCTAAAGCATGATAGCATGGAGCATTTTCTTGTTTATAGGTTTCAACGTGCTCTTCATCTAAAATAATTAGGCCTAAATTCTTTAAGGGAGCAAAAATCGCGCTTCTTGCACCAATTACGATTTTCGCTTGTCCTGAAACAATGCGACGATATTCATCATACTTTTGTCCGGGGGTTAATTCCGAATGAAGAATCGCTATTTTTTCAATAAACCGACGCGAAAAATATTCAATCATCATCGGCGTTAAAGAGATTTCTGGCACTAAGAAAAGAACGCTTTTTCCGTTTTGGATATAGTGTTCCGCTAAACGAAGATAAACTTCGGTTTTTCCGGAACCCGTCACGCCTTCTAAAAGCGTGGTTTCTTTGGGGGAGGTTAAAAAACTTTGAATCGCTTTTTGTTGATCTTCTGTTAATTCTTTAGGCGTTTCCATTGGACTTGTTTTAATCGTTAAACGCCGTTTTTCTTCTTTAACGAGTTTTACTCTTTCTAACGCAATCAATTTTTCTAAAATGGATTTAGAACGAAAATCTTTTTTTAAAATTCTTTCTTCTTTCGCTACTCTTCTTAACCATTCAATTTGTTGATCGGTTAAGCCTTCTTCATTACTAGAAACGATTTCTACATAGGTTTCATAAGCAATTTTGGGCGCTTTTAAAGAAGAGGATTTAGGTTTTAAAGAAGGGGGAAGCATCGTTTGTAACACACGAATTAAAGGTGTGAAATAATAATTCGATAGAAAAGTCGCTAACTTCCACTGCATGTCATTGAGTAGACATTCTTCATCAATGACATCGATGACTTCTTTTAAAATATAAGCCGTTTTTTCTTCATATTCTTCTTTTGTTAAAGGTGTTTCTATGACACTAGAAACGAAACCAATGAGAATTTGGTTACGAAAAGGAACGCTTACGCGATACCCTTTTTCCACCTTTTTATCGCCTAAATAAGCATAAGAAAAAGGGCGGTCTAAATCTAACGCAGCGTGTTCTATATATACTTCTAGAATTCGCATACGTGAAGCCCTCCCTTTAATTATTGAATGATACGTGCATTCATTTTGGAACGGATAATGCTACGGATTTCGTCGCTTGCGCGTTCCACATCATCATTTAATACAATATAGTGATATTGGTATTTTAAACCAATTTCTCTTTTTGCTTTTTCTAAGCGTTCATGAATGATTTCTTCGCTTTCGCTTTTCCGTCCACGAATTCTTTCTTCTAACGCTTCCATCGAAGGTGGTAATAAGAAAATTGAGAATACATCTGATCCTTGACATTTTTTCATTACTTGCTTTGCGCCTTCTACTTCAATTTCAAGAATGACATTTTTACCTTCATTCCGTAATTTTTCTACATAATCTTTGGGTGTGCCGTAACGATTTCCAACAAAAGAGGCCCACTCTAACATGTTGCCTTCTTCGACATTTCGGTCAAATTCTTCGTTGGAGACAAAGAAATAATCGACACCATCTACTTCTTGATTTCTAGGTTTTCTTGTCGTCATGGAAATGGAATACGCTAAGTGTAAGGATTCATCTTCCATTACTTTGCGTCGCACTGTACCTTTTCCGACACCGCTCGGTCCACTGAGAATGATTAAAAGTCCTTTTTTCATGGGTATCACCGCCTACTACATTGTTAATATAACAACATATATTAGCATTATAAAGATTTCTATGGTAAAAATCAATGAAATAAAGTAAAATTCATTGCTTTAAAAACTTTGTTTTTTCTTATAGAAAAGCTAAAAACTTTTAACTGATTTTTTTCATTTTATTTTTGTATGATTATCTTGCAAATTATCTTTAATTATTAATTTAAATTAATCGTATAATTATCTAGAATCATAAGTCTTTTCATCTGATAATCATAAGCAATAAAAACACATTCATATGTTCCTTCATAAGGATAATTATTATATTCCTTTTTCGTTACATTACAGAAAACAAAGGAGTCAAAGCTTGAAGATTCTACTTGGACATTTATCGGTAAAAGCGTTTTGATTTTTGAGCTTAATTCACTTTGCCATAACGAACTATCTTTCATTTCTTGCTCAAAAGCTATTTTACTTTCAGCATTTGTGATTTTAGCATAACTTAAATAATACGTGTCCATTTTTATTGTGCCTATTTTCACCTGATTTGGAAGATTTATTTTGGTTTTTTCTTCAATCATGGTCATTCGATTCACATCATAAGAAACGTCACTAGAAAAAATAAATCGATATGAACCAAAAAGCACCAATGGCACTAGACAAATACAACCAACAATTAAATTCTTTTTATACCCTTGGTTATTCTTTTTAAGTTGTATTCCAATGAGAATTGATAAAACACAAATAGGAATAAAAAGCCACATTACCCACGTGTATTTTAACATTCCCGCCATTCCAAAGATTTCTACTTCCCCTATTCTACTTGATAAAATAAAAGACACCATAGGAGATAAAAGCGCTAATACGAACAAAATGTTTTCCAATTTTTTTCTTTTTTTATCCTTCATAATTTGTTTCTCCTTTTCAATCTAAACTAAAATAACATCTAAGCAACTCTCATATTACTTTATTTTTTGAGCTCCTTTTTCATTCAAAATCTGCTCTATTTCATTTTTATAGTGTGAGTTAAACATCACTTTTTTATTTTCTATATACAATGTGTATTGATAAATTTTTTATATTTAAATCCTTATTTGCACAGAGGACCTAGAAAGAAGTGTAACTGTTATAAGTTTGAAATAACCAACAAGTTATATTTAAGTAAGTAATAACGACTTTTGATTTGGTATTTTTTCGTTGCTATTTACCTAAATAAAGAATAAACCAACAAAATGATTTATTACTATAGTTTTTAAAATCACATGCAGGGTTTGAACGAGAAGAATTGCAAGATTATTTGAATCTATTTCGCTTCATAATGAATGAGGGTAATGATCCTTTAGAAAAGGTAAAAAAGATGTTACTGCTCTTAATTAAAAAGCAAAAAAGGATAAAATATTGAGAGTATTTTAAAAAATCAAAATAATTCAATTGATTTTAGGTCCTCTGTGCAAATAAGGATTTTCAATTTTATATATCACTTAATATCTCCTTTACATAAAATTTCATCTTTCGTTTAAATCTTCTAGCCATAGGAGCATGAAGTACAAATTAGTGTTTTTTTCAGCCACATCTAAACAATAAACTGCTGTATTAGGTAACATACGACTGAATTACCTTGAACCTAATTTTTTCAGTATCACAATCACGTAATCCCTATTAGTACAAATGGACATCACTATTTTCCATTCCCCCTATATTTTTATAATATCATATAATTATTTTTAAGGGAGTTTTTATTTTTGATAATTTGATTTTTTATATTCTTCAAAGTATTTTTCTACTATAAAACCTATGCTTTTCCCATCATAACCTCGTAAAGAAAAACTAAAACTCTTGCCATTTATTAGCGTTATCGTCATTTTCTTACAAGGAATTCTCAATACTACTGATGTTTCATCAACAATTGAAATTCTCTCTATATATTGAAAAGAAAAACATAAGTCCTTTTTCCATCTGTTTTTTCCTTTACATTCCATATAGAAACCACATAAATTTAAAGTTATTCTATCTTGAGCAATTTGTATTCTTCCACAAAAGATTTGAAACAAGCACCATAAGATAAAAAATAAAATAAACAATCCTACAAAGAAGGGTATAAAAAGCTCGTGAGTGTCTATCCAATAGAAAATCGCTAAAGCTAAAATGGGAAGATAAAGAAAAAATAATCGAATCAAATAAATATATGGGTAAAAAGTTTTCTTTTTCATTTTCCTTATCCTTTCTTAATTACACACGAATACAAATTACGTCCTTCTTTTCAAATTTCGGTCGATATTCCCTTTCATACTCTATTTTTCCATTTCTATATGGATTAAAAAAACGATCAATCGCCTTTTTCGTTTTTAAAAGAAAATAACCATTTGCAAAAGTAATATCGTACACTGTTCCATCTTTCTTTATAATTAAAATTGTCAATTCAAACATGTTGCTTTGAAATCGATGAAAGCAGCGAATGTCATAAATTTCATCGAATGAAATATAATACCATTTTTTAGTTTTTCTTTTTTCTTTTTCTAAACCTTTTACATCCTTAGCAAAGCCAAAAGAAATACCATCTATTGTCACTTCAATGCCTAAAAAGAATAAATACAAAATAAAATAAATAGGGATTCCAATAGAAAGAACAATAAAGAGTAACCACATTACAACATCCCAAGCATCATTTATTTTCAAAATTCCATCGTTCTCAAAAAATATGATATAAAGAACAATGAAATACATTATAGCAAGGTATAGCATTCTAAAATTTTGACGAATTCTTTTCTTTTTTTTCATTTTATCCCCTCTATATTTTTATATTAGCACATTTTTGTATTATTCAGTTAATTCTAGTTTGATAACTGAGTAATAATTTTTTTCCTTTAAAGCCATAATTTAATTATGTTATATGTTTTTCTCTTTTTATTTCTACTTGATAATTTATAAATATCTCAGAATAAGTTTTTTCTATTTCTATTTAAATTCTTTTTAAAACGTAATTTGCACAGTGGGTCTAGTCATTAAAATAAGAAGTGCAACTTTAGCAGGATCAAAAAGTTTTATTTAAGCAAATAATAAAATCGAGATTTGGCAGATGTCATCTCATTATAGGTTCATCCCATGAATAATCGCTTAAAAATAATAAAGCGTACTTTACATATAATTCTCTTTTATCTTTTACAGTTGAAAAACAAAAAAGTAGGAAAACCCCAGTATTTATCGATCTTTTTTTGATTTCTTAATTACTTAGTTTTGTAGTATATTTTTCTTTTTTGAAGAATAACACGAAGCTACAATAAAATTTCTGTAAACCATTTTTTAAATGAACTGCAAAGCTATTTAGACTTATTTGCTTTTATGGTAAATGAAAAAGGAGAACCATTAGAAAAGGTAAAACGTATGGTATACCTTTCTTTGATTACTCCAATTTCATTAAAATATCGTGATTATTATGGAAAAAGGCTTAAAAATAGTGATTAACGAACTAAATATTTCAAATTGCAGACCCACTGTGCAAATTACGTTTTTTCTTTTTTTATTTTTTATTAAATTAAATTCCTATTGAAATAATGTATTATAAGTATAGTTTAATATGTTTATTTTTTATTCTCGAAACGCTTTTAAAATTATTCCCATAATCTTTTTATTGCTTTTCTTGCACTAGTTGGTTCAACATTTTTTATTAATAACACAAGCATGTCTACATCTCTTTATAACTATAAGTTTTTCATATTTTAAATTTTATTGTATTTATAAAAAAGGATGTATCCACCCACTAGGATAGACACACCCTTTGCAGGTTTGTGTTAATTGTCCTTAATTGGTTTATCCCAAAATTGTTTAATAAACTTTAAATTTTCTTCGTTTTTTTCAATTCTAATAAATGATTTTTTTGAACCACCATCATATTTAGTATTATGTGAATCTATAATAACATAGTATGTTGTTTCCATATGAAAAAATACGATAACTATATCCTTAATATCTTCTATTTTTAGTATATATTTGTATCCGCAAATAAACCCTTTTCTTTCAATTGTTCTTTCCTCTTCATTGTAGATAATTTTATAGCAGAGTCTATTTAACGCTAAAAATAATAAAGATACTATGCATATAAATTCAATAGTCAATAATGAATATACTATAATCAAATTTGATTGATTATTTATAATACCTTTAATCAAAGAAAAGATGCTTACAAAATTAGCAATTGAGAATAATACAATACCAAAAATTAAAAAATAGATTAACTGCTTATTAGAATAAACTATCTTCATAATAATGAATCCTCCTTTTTTTAAAAACCATACGCATAAAGTTGATTACTCACCACAACTTTTTGTTTTTGGTTTTTTCTGTTTCTCAAAATGTCTATAGTCATACCAATTGCGCTTGTAACACTGCCAAATATACCAGATAATAATGCACTTTCCAAAGTAGACACAGGTCCTCCTAATGAACATAAAAATGCACTGGCAGTATTAATAAATCCCCATTGTACTCCACTAACAAATGCAGAGTTCAAATCGACATCACCATCATTGATAGCTTGTGTAACCACATCTGCAACCATGCCACAAACAAATCCCGAACCAAAAGCAACTCCACTACCTATAGCCAAAGCAGCACTAACACTATAAGTTACTCCGCTAACCATAACTGCTTGCCCTACAATAACAGGCGCTAAAAATAAAGAAGCAATTCCTGCGCCAAGTCCCATAAGAAACCCTGCGCCAAGTCCTATTAAGGCACCAGCTAAAATATTTTGATCGTTGGCGACTGCTGTTAAGACACCATATATACCGCCAATTACTCCTCCGACTATTGCTCCAATTAGCAAAGCGGAAATGAATAAATGTCCCGTTGGATCAACGTTATTCACCGGATCATTTCCACAATATGCATATAAATTTAATCCATTAAGAATTTCAAATTCTAAGTAGTTAAAACTATCCGGGCTTAAAAATCTTCTCCAACTTGGAACATAATAACGTGAATTTAGCCAATAATATTTTGTCTCACTATCATAATAATATCCTTTATATCGCATTGGATTAATTGCACCAATGCTATCATCAAAATGAACAATTTGCATGTTACCATAAGCATCGTAACTATAATTTACAACTACATTACCATCTTTATCAATGATACCTGTAATTCCTAATAAGTCCCATCGATAGTAATATCTTGTTTCAACATTATCCTTTCGATAGATAAAGAAAGATAATCTTCCATCTAATCCATAGAAATATTGTAATTGATATCCTTTTGAATGCGTTTCACTTTGTAGTTGTCCATCTACATAACTATAAATGACATCATCAATAGTTTTAGAAACTCCATTTTCTGTTTTTGTTTCTTTAATTAGTTTTCTTCTTCTAGTGCCATCATCATTATATTCATATTGGATAGCATATTCTCCATCCACTATTAACTTGGTTAGTCTTGAGCCTCTCCATGTAAAGTTCATCTTTTCTACTTGAGTTGATGAATTATAAATTCTTTTTACATATAAAGGATTAGTTTCTTCATACTCAAGAACATCTGTTCCAACTTTTTCTAACCGATCTTTATATAAAGTTCCATATGTAAATGTGGTAGTGGTTGGTGTAACTGTAGAAGAATTTTTATAGTATTTAACCGTTTTAATATTTCCATTATTATCATATTCATAGACATATCTTTGCAATGAAGTAGGTAATCTTTCTTGTGATAAGAAACCTCTTGCGTCGTATTCAAAAGTATGGTTTATCACCGACATACCTAAACTTTTACTTGTTACTCTTCCTAATTCGTCAAATACATATGAAGTAGTGGTTTGTTTTCCGCCATAGGTATCAACCTCTTCTGAAACGATTCCACTTGTCCTTTTTTCTTTTTTACCATTTTCTGTTACTATACGATCTTCATAAGTATAAGTTTTCTTTAAAACAACTTTTCCATTGTCTTCTATTTCTGTGCTTAATGTTCTTCCTAATCGATCAGTTTCTGTTGTTTCTCTAATTCTTTTTAACAATGTTTCATAAGTATTTGGCGAACCTTCTCCATAAAGTAAATTGGCCAATAATAAGCAACTAGTGTTTTCTGCTAGTGTGATACTTAATTTTGAATCCAAAGAATTTGATTGAAGAGTTACATAGTGATTATTATTAACGTATATATATACACGAATTAAACCATTTTCGCGTACCAAACCAAGTTGGAATTTATTCCAAGTGCCTTTGGTTATTTTAAGATAGGTATTTATATCATTCGAACTACCAAAATTATAAAAGACATAATATTGGTCACCCGTTGTTTCATCCAATTCTAAGGAAATTTCTATTCCGTCTGTATATAGAATATTGAGGTTTCTAGCTGTTTCACTTTCTAAAACTTTAAAATCAAAAAGAATATTTGCTTTTCCTGATTCAAAAGGAAAATCTATAGTTTTACATAGTGTGCATTTCCCCGCATCAAATACTTCTTGTCTTAAAGTATCATCGTAAGAAAAATAATTATTATTCGCTTTATTATATTCATCTTTTGGAGTTAGCTTTACATCACGATTCCCTTTTACTGAAGTAATACTTCCATTCAATGGGAAATAATCCCAGTTTGTTAAGCCACTCGTTTCTTTAATTCCTAAAACAGTATGTTTAGTTTGTACAGCCTCTTGTTTCCAAGTTTTCCATTCTTTTTCCACTGCAATTAAATGATAAAATACACCTTGGATATATTGCTGAACTGTATTCATTTCAATATCATCATTTTCAGCAATTAATCCAGTATAGCCACCTAAAGCCTTTGTTTTACCTTGTAATTCACTAGAACGTGGCGCGTAAACAATTTCGATGTTTTGATTGAAATATATTTCACTATCAATCGTTTTAGTTACATTTTTATCATTTATAAAAAGAATAAAGTAAGTTTTATGTTCTTGGGGATTTACTTTGACTTTTAAGCCTACAAAATTCCATTCACCATCTTTATATTCTGCCGAAAATTGAAATAATAAGTTTGAAGAAACTACGTTATTTCCATTAATCGTATTGTCAAACAAATAGATAGTATTTTCTTTTTTTTCGACTGTAAAAAATCTAGAATTTGTTGATTTAATTCCAAATATTGTTTCATATTGAGTTGAATTATCATTATTTTGTGTTTGTTTATTTTCAAATGGCACATGATAAAAAGCACCAGCAAATATTGCTCTTTTATTATTTCCTGGTATGGAATAATAAAGAGATCTATCAGCAATTGTTTTCATTAAAGCGTAAGGGATTCTTCCATCATAATATGTATATATCTCATTACTAATGATGTTATTAATTTTATCTATAGAGCCATCTTCTTTTTCTTTAACTAAATAAGAATAATGACCATTCGTATTAGGTATTTCTATACTAAAAAATGTACTATAGAACTCTTGAAATGCACCTTTTATAATTGTATTAGGTGATCTTCTCATTGTTTCATCATATTGGCTATTATATTCAAAACTATGTTCACCATTCGGTGTCATTCTTGAAACTACATAGCCTTCCTTATTCTCTTTTCTTATGATATCAATCGTTTCACCTTGAGTAATCTGGATTTTTGAAATATCATCTTCTGGAGTATAACTATATGTTTTTATAAGTTTATTATTCGTTCCATAAACATGCGTTAGTCTTTCTTTTTTATCATAAGTGAATTTATACTCTTGCTGTGTTCTAGTTTCGCCTCTTTTATCACCTTCTACATACAATAGTTGCCCATTTTCGTTATATGTATAGCTTTCAATGTAATCGTTATCGCCATAAATTTTATAACTAATTCGTCCTGTTTTTGGTTTACTTGTCCCTCCATCATTTTCATAAGCGTATAATTCTACTTGTGTATTCGCGTCATCTACATAAATATAATCAGGTAAACCATAATTATTATAGTCAAATTCAATTTGACTTCCATTTCCACTTACAACTTTTTGAATTTGACGATTAGCATTATAAGTAATATTTTGTTCTCTTAAAGTTGTTCCATCTTTACTCTCTTTTACTTTAATTAAGTCATGATAGGCATTATATCCATATTCTTCTTTTTTGGATAATGGGTCTAAATAACTTCTTAAAGAATTAGAATTAATTTCAATGACTTCTACACTCGTTTGATCTCTTGTGTCAATTTCTGTTGTTGTTTTTGTTGTAATTGTGTCATAACTATAACTTATGGTTCTTTTACTAACGGAATAAATATTGCTGCGTTCTATAAATATTCGTTGTGAAATAAGTTCACCATCTTCATCATATTCCATTTCTGTGGTATTACCAAAAATATCAACACTTTTGGTTGGTTGATTTCTATCGTTATATTCTTGCACTAGATCACCACTGAAACTTGAAGAAGTTAATGATAAGAGACGATTACTTTGATCCATTGTAGTTCTTACTTCTTCATTACCTGTTTGAACTTTTCTTACCGCACCATGATATCCATAGGTAATTCTTTTCCCTACTCCGATTTCATATAAACCAAGCTCTTTCATATAAAAATTTTGATTTTTACTGAAAGAAACCGCTACTTTGATTTTACTAAACTCTCCTGGTGCTTCTACTGAAAGAGTGAAAAAGGTTAGTTTTCCCTGCACTGCTGCTCCTGATTTATAATAATTTCCAATGCATTGGTTTAGTTCATCATAAAAGTAAACGTCTAAGGTTATTGTAAAGCCTATTGTATCATTTTTATATCCTAATAATACTGCAGTAAAAGGATCTCCTTTATGTCCTGATTTACTAATTGTTTGAGAAATGCTTGCAATCGACTTTCCTGCTAAAGGTGTTAAACAGCACCATTCGCCAGCAAACTTATTATCCAATATAGATGTAGTTACTAAAGTATCAAGAAATGTTGCATTTCCATCTACATCATATTTCAATAAACCTGACGAAAAATTACCATTTTCTAATAGATTTTCACTTAGTGTTTTATGACTAAATATTTGAAACGTTCTTGAAGTTTCAATTTCTCGATTCCACTGATCGTATTGATGAGTTCTTACCCATCCATTTTCATTAACTTCATATTCTAAAAGATTTTTAACATTATAACCATATTCTGTTTTCTTACCTTCTGCATTTGTTAAAATACTTTTTAATGTTCCTTTTGTAATGCTCTGAGTACCTATAAAAACATTATTGACATAACTACTTATCGTTTTGGTTTGACCTGAGGTTGTAATAACGAGCTTTTTATGGAATAAAACATCTTCAATTGTTATCGTTGAAGTTGTTCGTGTGAAAGTATATTTTTCTAAAGTTGTACTACCTTCTTTATATTCTATTTGGGATAAATAATTGTTGGAGTCATAGGTTAAAAACACTTGGTAATTAATTCGATTACTTCCATTCGTAATTTGTTTTATATCAATCCGTTCCGCCTTAAAACAATCAGACGCTGTTGATATAAATTCCATTGCGCAATCATTATTAGTGTACCGAAAAACTTTTTTAGAAACTTTTCTAAAAACAAAATAGCTACCATCATTTCCAAGATACTGGTTTAAAAAGAATGACTCAGATTCAAATAACGAATAACCTCCTTGCTGATTCACTATTTTATAATCAACAATTTCGTCATATAATGTCTCTCCAGTTTGTTCACAAATCATTATTGTCGGTGTATCTTCATTTTTGATAAATACTCTTTTATTACCCAAGCAATCAATTACATTAAATTGTGTATCGTCCACATCTTGGAATGTTAAACTGTGTGAAAAGGTTCCACCTTTGCCTAAGTTTATACTATCATCAATTCTATCACTATCGAGATTATAAAGTAGTGTTAAACCAAATGGTTTCTTTTCTACTGTCTGTGGCAAAGGAATAGTTAAATACGATGTTAAATCCTTCGTATTTAAAGAATAAGATAAACTTCCTATGTTTGAATTAAGATATTTTTTTCCAAATATGATTGAGCTCATTTGAATACTCCCCCTTATATTTTTATAGTAACATACAAATATAAAAAGAAAAGCATTATTTTTAACAGATTATTAAAAATATTAGACACTTCACCTATAATGTAAAAAATACACTTTATTTAATAGCTAAATATACCTAAATCATATACGTAGTTTATTGCTATTTTACAAATTTATGTTAATTATTTTAGTTTTTATTCACTTTTTTCATCATTAGTTTAATAATTTTCTTGATTTGGTTGTTTGAATAATTACCTACATAAACATATTTAGAATCACCATTTTTCAAATAAATCTATAAATATTTATTAAACTTAAGCTTATAAAGATCAATTTAATTTTTTTCTTCTTTTTCTTCCATAGCAAATCTAGCAACAGAAAAGTCCTTCACTAACTTTTCAACATCAAAGTTTGCACTATTATTTTCTTGACACATATGCAATAAATCGACAAGTAGCTCTCTAACCGTTCTTTTTGTCATAGAATATAATCCGAAACGATGTTTTTTTCCTTTTTTGTCAATGATAACTAAATACGCTATTGGTCTTGATATTGACACAAATTGTCCTTTAGAATTTCTTTGAAGCGCTACAATTGATACATCGACAATATCAGAATAATAAACTGATGTAGGATACTGAAGTTTTTCTCTACTATTTTTCAAATCACCTCTAATGCATATGCCTTGAGGATTTAATTGAATATTTCCTATTAATAAAACAAGTTCACCATAAATAGTAAATGGAATTGCTAAATATAGTACAATTGTTGCAAAAATTAAAGCACCCGAATTGTCAGTTGATCCTGCGGTTATTAATGTTTTTGTTAAATCAATACAAAAATATATATCGAGTATTAAACAAGAAATAAGAAACGCATTAAGAAATAAATAAACTATTGATAATCTATAGTAATACTTCTTTTTCATTTTATCCCCTCTATATTTTTATATTAGCATATAAATATCTTTAAAATTGCATTATTTTTAATATATTCATAAAAAATACTAGACACTTAATAGAATATGTAAAAAATAATCTAAAATTATCACACATAACTCATTTTTTATAATCAACAAATTTCTTTCTTTTTTACTTGCTTTTTTCTTCTTTTTCTTGAACTATGGTACAATAAAAAAAACGAGGTGTTTTTTATGAAATATCAAGTGGGTCACTTACTTTATATAGCGAAAGAAATGAAAGAAA
>DLKT01000029.1 GCA_002477825.1 Caryophanales bacterium UBA7581
AAATATTCGTTTGCTTCTTCGGATAAGAAATCGCGTAATTTTGGTGCATTTTCTAAGTATTTACGATCTTCTTCCACTTTGCAATCTAAAATGCGTAATGGATTGACTTCGTAACGACTCTTGCAGTCATCACACATATCATCAATCTTATCTTTAAAATATTCTTTTAAAGCCAAACGATAGGCTTCGCGTGTCGCCGCATCACCTAAGGTATTAATTCTTAATTCAACGTTTTGGAAACCTAACATTTTTAAGGCATTAAATCCCATCATAATGACTTCCACATCACTATAGAAGGAATTTACACCAACGGATTCGATACCGAATTGTGAAAATTGACGATAACGACCCGCTTGTGGTCTTTCATAACGGAAAATTGGACCTAAATACCACGCTTTTAAAGGTAAATCAGGTTCGGTTGCGTATAATTTATTGGACACGATAGAACGCATAATACCAGCGGTCAATTCGGGTCTTAATGTCATACTACGTCCACCTTTATCTAAGAAGGTGTACATTTCTTTTCTTACGACATCGCTGGATTCTCCAACGGAGCGTAAAAATAATTCAGTTTGTTCAAAAATGGGTGTGCGCATTTCGGAAAATCCATAAGTGCTCGCGATGTCTTTTAAAACATGTTCAATGTAATCATAGCCGCGCGCTTCGTTTCCAAAAATGTCATGGGTTCCTTTTGGCAATGTAAATGTCATGGTTTTATCCTCCTTTTTTTGCATAAAAAAATCGTCGCTAAGGACGATTCATTCGCGGTACCACCTTAGTTCATAGATTCTTATTTTCTATGCACTTCATTATGACGTTAACGTCGTCAGCGGAATGTATACTTACTTTCTACATTCGATCTCCACAATGTCCCTTGCTTCTTTCATATACCTTTCCACCAGCCAGGTATTCTCTATCTTTCCATCCGCAATTTTTTGCTTCATTGATCACACGTTTAGTATAGACTTTTTTTTAAAATTTATCAATTAAAAACGGAAAAATAAATAATTTTTCAGGCAAATTAACAAGAAACTAATAATTTTTACGAATTAAAGAAGATAAAAAGCACCGAAATCTCGATGCTTTCATCACTTTTGAATTAGTGTATAACACGACGAACGTCATAGACACCTTGAATATTTAATAAGACATTAAAGATGTCGGTTAAACGCTTGGCGTCACTTACATAAATGGTTGCTTGTACCGTACATTGCATCGTACTTGGATGCACTTTAGCGGATATCGAAGAAATACTCACCTTTAATTGAGCGAAAACCGCCATGAAATCCACTAATAGATTCGGACGATCGCTCGATTCAATCGCAATATCTACCGGATAAGTTCCAATGGTTAATTGTTCATTCCAATAAACATCGATTAAACGTTGATGTTCATGTTGAATATTGGGGCAATTTCTTCGATGAACGGTAATGCCTTTTCCTTTGGTAATATAGCCAACAATATCATCACCAGGAATTGGCGTACAACATGATCCTAATGTAATAGCGACTTTCCCGGCATTTTTTACATATACAGGACAATTATCATTCTTCTCTTCTTTATAAGTAATCGTCGCTAATTTCTTTTTACGTTTGATATTTAAGAAATCAATGACTGCCGAAGTAGTAAATGTTCGGTTACAAATCGCGATAAATAAATCATCAATTGTCGGTACATTAAAGTAGTTTAATACTTTATTTTGGTTCACTAAATCAAGCATTTCTTGTTCGGTCAAGCCACGATCACGGAAAGCAACGATTAAAGATGATTTTCCTTGAGCGATACGATCTTCTCTTACAAATTCAGCATTTTTCTTTTGTAAAAATTTACGGATATGGTTTTTCGCTTGATTGGTTCGAACGATTTGAAGCCAGCCTTCATTCGGACCAGGTGAAGTTTTAGAGGTTTTAATTTCGACGACATCCCCGGTTTTTAAGGTGGTATTTAACGGCACTAAAGTACCATTCACTATTGCTCCAGTTGCAGCATCTCCGACTTTCGTATGAATGCGATACGCAAAATCAAGTGGCGTGGAGCCATTGGGCAAGTCGACAACTTTACCTTTCGGGGTAAATACATAAACATTGGCATCAAAGATATCCTTATTTAAGGTTTCCATATACTCTTTTGCGTCATCAGATAAACCTTCTTGAGAGAATTGAACGAATTCTCTAAACCAGTGAAGTTTTTCTTCGATTTCTTGTTGTTCTTTTTCGGGAGAATATTTGGTACCTTCTTTATAACGCCAGTGGGCAGCAACACCAGATTCAGCGATTTCATCCATTTCTTTGGTGCGAATTTGGACTTCAAAGATTTGGCCATCACCAGCGATAATCGAAGTGTGTAATGATTGATACATATTCGGTTTTGGCATAGCGATATAATCTTTAAAACGGCCTGGAATTGGTTTATAGGTAGCGTGAATTAAGCCTAAAGCTTCATAACAATTAATTTCGGTTTCTGTAATAATACGAAGCGCCATAATATCATAAATCTCATCAAAATTACGGCCTTTTACGTAAATCTTTTTATAAATAGAATAAATGCTTTTCACTCTTGATTCGATTTCAAAAGGAATTTTTGCTTCATAAAGCGCATCAGCAATTTTCTTTTTTAATTTGCCTAATGATTCTTGACGATTTTTTACTCTTTGGTTTAAAAGAGTGACAATTTCTTCATACTTTTCTGGTTCTAAGTATTTTAAAGAAAGATCTTCTAATTCACTTTTTATTTTATTAATACCTAAACGGTGAGCGATAGGTGCATATACTTCTAAAGTTTCGCGAGAAATTGCAATTTGCCGTTCAGGTTTTAACCAAGATAAAGTACGCATATTATGAAGACGGTCCGCTAATTTGATGATGATAACACGGATATCTTTCGCCATAGCGATAAAGATTTTTCGATGGCCTTCCGCTTCAAATTCTTCTTCATCAATGCGGTTTAATTTCATTTGTTGAATTTTCGTAACTGCATCGACAAGCGTACGAATATCTGTACCAAAACGCGTTTCAATTTCATCTAGCGTTACATTACAATCTTCAACAACGTCATGAAGAAAACCTGCGGCAATCGTATGAGGACCCGCTTGCAGGGACGCTAAAGTATAAGCGGTTTCGATTAAATGCTGTAAATAAGGTTCTCCTGATTTACGCTTTTGATCTTTATGCATCTCTTTAGCGAAAGAATAAGCGTCATAAATGAGTTTTTTATCGTCTTCATTATGAATATAAGTGATAAAGATATCTCTTACATCTTCATAGGTATGATGTAAATTTACTTCATTTTCTTCCATAAAAGAACCTCCTTTTTTCTATATATACGTTATTATACAACAATGGATAAAAAGAACCAAAAGAAAAGTGTATCAAAGTTAGATACACTTATGCTTTTGTTAATTAGCAAAGTAA
>DLKT01000026.1 GCA_002477825.1 Caryophanales bacterium UBA7581
CGATCCGTATTCCGGTTGCATGGTCTAACCATATGAAAGATGGAGTAATTTCTGAACGTTGGATAACAAGAGTAAAAGAAGTTGTGGATTATTGCTTTAAATACAATGATTTATATGTAATTTTAACCTTGATGGAGCCACCTTCTTTTAGTGGCTATTGGTTAGATAATGAATATAAGGACGCTACTTTAGCATTAGTGACCAATGTATGGACGCAAGTTTCTAAACGATTCCGTGGTTATGATCATCGCTTGATTTTTGAAAATTTAAATGAACCATTAAGTAAAAAGCATCAATGGAATATGACTTCCGTTATGGGGAGTAATCCGGATGCCTATAAAGAAGCAAATGAGAATCTAATGCTTTATAACCAAACATTCGTTAATATCGTTAGAAACGCACCAGGAAACAATAATAAAAAGCGTTTCCTCACCGTGAACACCTATGGAAATATGGCGTATCTTGGTTATGAAGAAAACGTCAATAGTATATCGAAATTCATATTTCCTACAGACACGATTGAAGATCACTTAATTTATAATGTCCATATTTATAGTCCTAGCGATTTTAGCTTTGGAAGAACAAATTCTTGGAGTACAAGTAATGCGCAAGATAAAGCTGCAATTGATGGCGTGATGGAGCAATTAAAGAAGAATTTCTTAGATAAAGGTATTGGCGTTGTGGTCAGTGAATGGGGTGCAGTGCACGCAAACGACGATAATGCAGATAGAGAAAAAGTAAGAGAAGAATATTATTACTATTTCATGAAAAAGGCTACAGAAACCGGCCTTTCTTGCATAATGTGGGAAAATACTGCAATTGGGAATAGCTGGAAAGAAGGCTTTGGCTTCTTCAATCGTCATAAAGCCGCAGGTATCTATGATGATTTAGAAGTTACTTCGGGTGCGCCTTATAATAATGAAACATTGTGGTTCTATGAAAACGTCTTAGACCAAATGTTTAAAGCCTATAATGATACAAAAAGAAGGTAAAATAAAAAGGTACTGTAGCGATACAGTACCTTTTAAAATGCTTTTATTTTCCGACTTTACGCGTGGTTCCAATACCGATTGTTCCTGGACCAGTATGGGCACAGACATTAATAGATAATGGAGCAATGTGATAAGTAAAGTTAGGTAACTTTTCTTCTAATTTGCTTTTTACAAATTCAACCAATTTTTCATCGGTATCAAAGACAACAACGGCAATTTCCCAAACTTCTGGATCTAGATTTAAAGAAACAAAGCGGTCAATTACTTCGCTTAAAGTCTTTTTCATATTACGAGTAGTGCTATCTTTTACTAAGCCACCATCTTTAAAATTGATGACAGGTTTTAATCCAAGCATGTTACCGAAGAAGCATTGCGCAGGAGAAATACGGCCACCATTTTTTAAATAGGTTAATGTTTCAGGAATAAAACTTAACACACCTGTTCCAATACGATCTTTCATGCAAGAGACGATTTCTTCTACTGATTTTCCTTGTTCTGCCATCATTTTTGCGGTTAATACATGCGTGAGCATATAATAGCAAACAGAGTAGGCATCAATAATCGTAACACGATCGCCATATTTTTGTTTACAAATATTAGTAAATAAATCATACATACTCGAAAGCTTACTCGAGATCGTGAAGTGAATAATATGATCGACATCATCGGTTAAATAATGATCGAAGAATTGTTCGATTTCATAAGGCGTAGGAGTAGAGGTTTTAATAATACTTCCATTTCTCATCATTTTGCATAATTTATCAGGGTCAATATCGATTCCGTCATGATATTCATTTCCGTCTACAATGACATTTAAAGGAAGAATAGGTAAACCTATTTTTTTTGCCTCTTCACGGCTTAATGCGCATGTAGAATCGGATGTGACTAAAATTTTCATTTTTAAATTCTCCTTTTGAATAAGGTAAGTTTATTGTATAGCAAATCTAAGGGGAAAGTCAAGTTAGCTATTCTGTAGACCATAGCAGCTAGCGCCTATTAAACCGGCATCTTGGTCATGATAGGCCATAATTAATTGACTTTGAGGATTTTGTTTTTTTAAATCTTCAAAGAAAATAGAAGCTGATTTCATTACCCCACCACTAAAGACGATGATCTCTGGTGAAAAGGTGTCTTGAATAAAGACTAGAAATTCATGGAGTAAGTCTAACCAGTCATGATAAAGTCCTGTAAGTTTCTCATCATGATTTTGATAGCCGATAAACATATCGTATCCATGTTCTAAAGAAATGTGATTGAGCTCGGCAAGACGAATAATTCCATAGCCAGAGGCAATTCTTTCTAATTCATAATAGCCATTTTGGTATTTGAATAGGGTATGTCCTATTTCGGTAGAAGATACGACAAATTTTTTGTCGATAAAGAAACTGCCACCAATGCCACTAGAAATTGTAATAAAGAAAACGGAAGAGTAATTTTTACCATTTCCAGAGATAGCTTCTGCTAAACCAGCAGCAACCGCGTCATTGATAACAAAAGTTGGTACATGAAAAACACTTTGTAATGTGGTTACAAAATCAATATCAGAAACGTGAATATTAGGAAGTTCATAAACATATCCATCGTTCCGTACGCGGCCAGGAACACCAATCGTAATAGAAGAAATGTTATATTTCTCATAGTGAACTTGCTGAATCAAACGTACGATTTGTTGAATTAAAGCTTTGTTTCCATCGTGAGAGGTACTTTCACGAATGACTTCCACAATTTCTAATTTTTCATTAATGACACCAACACGAATGTTCGTGGCACCCATATCTATACCAATGACATGTTTCATAGATTAAATATCCTTAATTTCGTTGACACTAACGATTTTCATAAAGTTAGTTTTACTAACACCTGTTGGTGTACCACCAGTAATAATAATTGGAGTACCAGCAGGGATTTGAAGCTCGTGAGCTTTCACTAACGCTAAAGCTTCCATTTCTTCAATAAATTGAGGAATGTAAGGAATTAAAACAGGATGAATGCCCCAATATAAAGCACCTTCTAAGCAAACTTCACGTTTGTTAGAGAAGGAAAGAATTGGACAAATTGGACGGGCTTTAGAAATTCTTTTTCCCGTTGCACCTGTTTCAGAGAAACAGACGATTAATTTAGCACCGATTAAAAGAGCAGTATTGGCAACGGAGTTAGCGATAGCGTCGTTATTGTTCTTTTCGGAAGTATCATAAGCTTCACGGGCTAACATTTCATAATTTAAATATTTTTCCATGGTACGAGAAATTTTTCCTTGCATGGAAGTCGCTTCGATTGGATAATCACCAGAAGCAGATTCGGCAGAAAGCATAACGCAATCGGTACCTTGTAATACGGCGGTAGCAACGTCACTAACTTCCGCTCTTGTTGGACGTGGGAATTTCTTCATGGAGTCTAACATTTGGGTAGCGGTAATAACGGGTTTACCAGCAATGCGGCATTTGTCGATGAGTTCTTTTTGAACAACAGGGACTTCTTCGGCAGGAATTTCGACGCCTAAGTCACCACGAGCGACCATGATGCCATCAGCGGCAGCGATAATTGCATCAATATTTTCTACACCTTCAGGGTTTTCAATCTTAGCAATAACTGGCATATGAGGACGACCATATTTTGCACATAAAGCTTTCACATCTAAAATATCTTGCGCTCTACGCGTAAAACTAGCGGCGATTAAATCAAAGCCGTTTTCACAACCAAAACGAATATCATCTGCATCTTTTTTGGAAATAAATGGCATGTTGAGTTTGATATAAGGAACATTAACGCCACGACGATTAGCAATCGTATCCGTATTTAATGCTTTGGTAACGAGTTCACGATGCTCATCATCTTTTTCAATAATTTCTAAGTCGAGATTTCCATCGTCTAAACGTAAGAAATCTCCAACTTTTACGTCATCATATAAACCGGGATAAGTAATAGAGAAGCGTTCACTATTTCCTAAAATTTCTTTCATCGATACCCGAACAATACTGTCCTTTTTAATAACTGCGGAATCACCTTCAAAAAGGTGAGTGCGGATTTCTGGACCTTTGGTATCAAGCATGACAGGAATTAAAATACCTTTTTCTTTTTCTACTTGTCTCGCTAAATGAACTTTATGAAGATTACTTTCATAATCACCATGAGAAAAGTTAACGCGCATGACGTTCATGCCCGCATCGATTAACTTTAAAATCATTTCATAAGTATCGGTAGCAGGACCAATCGTACAAACAATCTTTGTATTTTTTGAAATATTTAACATAATAAGAGCCTCCTTAGAATTAACGAAGTTTATAGATGACATCGAGTAATTCTTTTTGAGGAGCACGTTTCATGCTTAAAGCTTCCATAATGTCATAGTCGACGAGTTCTTGTCCGCGTAAACCAACGCAACGGCCACCTTTACCTTCGCAAAGTAAATCAATGGCTTTAACGCCCATTTCAGCGGCTAAGACGCGATCACGAGCGGATGGTGAACCACCACGTTGAATACGTCCTAAAACTTCAGCACGGGTTTCAATACCGGCTTTTTCTTCAATTTCTTTAGCAAATTCATGAACATCACAAATATGTTCAGTGATAATTACAATAATGTGCATACGTCCACTTTCATGCATCTTCTTAATTTGTTCAATGGCTTTTTCTTTGCTAAGTGGGTGATCGCTAGAAATAATTAAATCTGCGCCACAACCAATACCAGCATAGATAGCTAAGTCACCGCAATAACGACCCATGACTTCGATAACAGAGCAACGGTGATGCGAGAAAGAAGTATCACGTAATTTATCAACAGCTTCACAAATGGTATTTAAACAAGTATCAAAACCAATGGTGAAATCGGTTGAAGCAATATCATTATCAATGGTACCAGGTAAACCGATACAATTGATTCCCATTTCGGTTAAAGCTTTAGCACCCATATAGCTTCCGTCGCCACCAATAACGACTAAAGCATCAATGCCACGTTCCTTTAAGTTCTTCACAGCGATTTTACGAACTTCAGGATCTTTAAATTCTGGTAAACGAGCGGAGTGAATGATGGTGCCACCACGCGTAATAATTTCACTTACGAAGAGACGGTCCACCTGCATGATCTTGTTTTCAACAAGACCCTTATAGCCATCATAAACCACAAACATTTCTTTATCTGCTGCTAAGCCCGCTCTTACAATAGCGCGGACTGCCGCATTCATGCCTGGGGCATCGCCACCAGAGGTTAATACACCAATACGATTAATTTCCATAAACACTACCTCCAAAAAATAACCGATATACGACTTCATGATAGCACTTTAATTTATTAAATTAAAGAGAAAATAAAAAAGTTTTTTCAGTGATATTTTTCTCCTCTTTTTTCATGGTCATTCAAACGAAAAAATCAACCATTTTTTTAGTCTTTTTCTTCGAATTATAATAAGAATAAAAAATGATAAAATAAGGAAAAACATCTTGAAAAGAATATGAAAAATAAATGTTTTTAAAAAAACTATGAATTTTTGAAAAAAATATTTTCTTTCGATTCAGGTAAAAATAATGACCTAGATATATGGATGAATTGAATAACATTATTTTTAATATAGAAAATTTTTAAAGTAAAATTCCAATTGTTTTTTAAGATTTTGATTTCTCTTTTCTTTCTTTTTCTTACAGGTTTCTTTCTACTGCATTTACTTTGCTAATTAACATTTATTAAACAAATCTAAAAATAAATGTATAACGACTAGAAAAGCAACATAAAAAACTTTATAATTGATGGTACGAGGTGGTACATAGTGCAAGAAAAAATATATGTTCGAAAAGAAGATTGGTTTGAAATTGAACTTGCCAGTATATTAACGGACTATGATCGAAAAACCATTGATTTACTTTACCAACCCTTAGTAGGTTATGGTGCAATTGCGCTTTATCATACATTTTGGTCAAGTTATGAAAATGATAATGAAGGTTTATTTTCTCATGAAAAAATCTTAAATTTCATGCGCATGTCCACTAGTGAATTTCAAAAAGCAAGAGAGCAATTAGAGGCCGTTGGATTAATGCGCACATTCTATAAAGAAGAAAATGATGTGCGTTTTTATAAATATGTTTTATACGCACCTAAAATGCCGAATGATTTCTTTCAAGATATTTTATTTGCTGGCTTATATGAAAAATATTTAGGAAAAAAAGACGCCGAAATGATGGCTAGTCGTTATTCTCCTAAAAAGGAAGATAAAAGAGATGGAAAAGAAGTCTCCGCTTCCTTTAATGAAGTCTTCCATCCAGATTTAGATGATGAATGTTTTTCTCTATCTGCATCTAAGAAAGCTAAGAAAAGAAAAACAAGAATGGTTCAAGGATCTTTTGATTTTGGCACTTTTTTCCAAATTTTTGAAGAGAAATTCTTTTTAAATGGTGAAAAATTATTTTCTAAATCCGATTTAAATGAAATTGAAAGAGTAGCAACCCTCATGGGCGTTGATGAAGAAACAATGGCGGATGTTGTGTATAGAACATACCAACCTGAACAAGAAGGAAAAGGCACCTTTGTTTTAGATAATTTGATTCGTTATGCCAAAGAAGAAATGCGTTTCCCATCGGTAAAAAAGGTAACGCAACAAAAAAATAGTGAAATTTCATCTAGTTCTCGTATTGCTGAAAAAATTCGCTTATTTGAATCAATGTCTCCTTATGACTTTTTAAGAATTAAACAAAATATGACTGAACCAGTTCCTAGTGATGTTGCTTTGATTAATCGATTATCTTCGCGTCTTCATTTAGTGCCAAGCGTCATTAATGTTTTAGTGGACTATGTTTTACAGGTTAAAGATAACACTTTACCAGCAGCTTTTACCGAAAAAATCGGTGCAAGTCTTGCAAGAGCGCAAATTGATAATGCTTTGGACGCAATGAATTTTTTAACTAAGCCAAGAAGAAAAAAGAATGCTTTAGCATCACAAACGTATGAAAAGGATGATAGTAATGTTGAAGAAGTTTTAGAAAAAAGTGTACCTGATGAAGACGATATTAATACCGATTGGGAAGAAATATTGAAAAAAATGAAATAGAAGGGAACTCGATAGTATGGAAAGAGTAAAATTGAAAACGAAAATCATTCTTAGCAGTGATTTAGAGCAATATAAAGATGAAAAAATAAAAGAACTTTATCAAGATCCTTACTTTCTTGAATTCTTAAAACAATATGATCTTCCTAAAGAAATGGTTCGTGACTCATTAGGTATCTTTTTAGACTATGTTGATGATCAACACTATTGCGAAAAATGTCCAGGAATAGAAAAATGTGCTAAAAAAGTTCCCTGTATGGTTGCCATTCCTGTTATAGAAGAAACAGGTATCGAAAGAAAAATGCAAATGTGTCCTAAAATGCTTGCTAGAAGAAGTATTGAAAAGAAATTTTTAGTGTATGATTTTGATGTAAACTGGTTGGAAAAGAATTTGTATGATAAAGCTGATATTGATATTGCTGAAAATAGAAATGTAATTATAGCCACTTTAATGAGTTTGGTTGAAAAAAAATCAAATCGATGGATTTATTTGTATGGAGACTCAAGATTAGGAAAATCTTATTTAGTAGCAGCTTTCCTAGCAACTTATCTTCAAAAAAATCCAAAAGAAAAAGGTGCGTTTTTAGATTCATCAGCGCGGTTTAAAGAATTATTAGACTTATCTTTTGCAGATAAAGTCCAATTTCAACAAGTGCTTAATTCCTATATTGATGTCGATGTCCTAGTTTTAGATGATTTTGGAAGTGGATATATGAGTGATTATATCCGTGATTCAATTGTTTATCCAATTATTAACCAACGTTTAAAAGAAAAGAAATTGACTATTTTCATTTCTAGAATTCCATTAAAAAAATTAGAAACATATTTAAGTGGGAAATCAGCAAGTGGAAGAATTCAAGCAGGTCAGATTGTTGATATTATTCGTGCGATGATAAAAAAAGAAATACCATTAGAAGGTATTTCCGTTTATTAAACTTTTATAAATTTTCTCAAGCGCTTTTTCAAGCGCTTTTTTATTGTTATTTGTGTCTAAATAATAAGTGACTCGATTTCCATAAGGATATTCTTCACCTTTATAATTCATTAAAAGCATTTGGTCGATTTCTTTTTGCCCACGCTTTTTCAAATTCTTTCTTTGATTTTCATTAGATATTTTAATCGCAATTGTGATATTACATAAACTATCCGAATGACTTTCAAAAAGAAGAGGAACTTCAATGACTACAATTTTAGAGTTGGAGTGAAGTATGAATAGCTCTAGTTGATTTCTGACTAATGGATATAAATAATCTTGTAACATTTTATTCTTATGAGAATCTTCACTAATAAGCGTTCTTAAATAGGCAAAATTCACTTGATGCTCATGAATAATTTGTTTTCCAAATAAGGAAATAAGGTGTTTCTGTACGCTTTTATCTTGATATAATTCACGTACAATAACATCGCTAGATATTGTTTCTAATCCTAAAGATTTAAAATAATTAAGAGCGGAGGATTTTCCGCTTCCTATCGCGCCGGTTAAACCAATAACAATCGGTGGATACTTTTTCTTTTGACAATTTGGGCAAAAAGTTGTGCCTCTACCACCCACCATAATTTTCATAAATGGAGAATGACAAGTAGGGCAGAAATCGCCTTTTTTACCATAAACAAAGAGTTGGTTTTGAAAATTTCCGACCATATCTTTACTCGGATGATAGGAACGTATGGTAGTGCCTTGTTCTTGAATTGCGGTTTTTAAAATATCTTTAGCATTTGAAATAAGTAAATCCCAATCTTCTTTAGTTAAATGACTGGCTGGCTCTAAAGGTGAAATAAGAGAACGATATAAGATTTCATCGGCGTAAATATTCCCAATACCTGAAATCACATGTTGATCCATGATAAAAGGTTTAATCGGTGTATGTATTTTTTGCGCTTTTAAAAGTAAAGAAGAAGTATCTTCAATATCAAAAGGTTCCGGTCCAAGAGCGGTTAACCAGGGCTCATTTTTTAATTCATCTTCATGAATGACTTTCATTACCCCAAATTTTCTAGAATCGTCATAGCACATCTTTTCATCATTCGTAAAATAGAAGATAATACGCGCAAAACGGCTATTGTTTTCGTCTTTATGGAATAAATAAAACTTTCCTTCCATCCGTAAATGAGAGAGTAAAACAAGGTGATTTGAAAAGAAGAAAATTAAAAATTTTCCTTTTCTTTGTATGTCATTTAGCGTTTGATGCGCTAAAGAGTAAAAAGCATTTACGTCGCCTTTAATCATTTTAGGACATAAAACCTCAATATGATCAATCGTTTTATTTAACCATGTTGTTTTTAAAATGTTTTTAACCGTTTCAACTTCGGGTAATTCAGGCATAAAATCACCTACTTTGCATCATACCAAGTTTTGGCCGCACTTCCATCAACTTCAAGAGGTGCTTCAAATTGCATTGCGTTTTCCATTTCTTCTTTTACGATTTTGGTAACGACTTCTAATTCATTTTTAGGTACTTTAAAGAGCAGTTCGTCGTGAATTTGAAGAACCATCTGCGCTTTTAAGTTTTCTTTTTGTAACCGTTGATCAATATGAATCATAGCGATTTTTATTAAGTCAGCGGCGGTACCTTGAATGGGTGCGTTCATCGCAGCGCGTTTGGCAAATTCACGAACTTGATAAGAAGAATCGTGGATTTCTCTTAAATATCTTCTTCTACCTAAGACGGTACTCACATAGCCGTGTTGCTCTGCAAATTCAACGATAGATTTTAAATAAGTAGCAATTTCAGGATAAGCTAAATAGAATTCATCAATGATTTCTCGTGCTTCTTTTGGGCTTACATTAATTTGTTCGCTTAATCCCCAATCGGAAATCCCATAAACAATACCAAAGTTTACAGCTTTTGCTTTTCTTCTTAAATTAGAAGGGACTTCACCTTCAATATGGAAGACATGACGAGCCGTAACGGTATGAATATCTTCATGGTTTTTAAAAGCGTCGATAAGCTTTTGACATTTCGATAGGCTAGCTAAAATACGAAGCTCAATTTGTGCATAGTCTAAAGAAAGAATATATAAGTCATCTTCTTTATAGAAGAAGGCCTTACGAATTAACTTACCTTCTTCATCTCTAACGGAGATGTTTTGTAAGTTAGGTTCACTACTCGATAGTCTTCCTGTTGTGGTGGTAGCTTGATTAAACATCGCGTGGAGTTTTCCATCTTCAAAAATATAATTTTCTAAGCCATCAATATAGGTTGAGAGCAGTTTAGCGTATTTACGATGTTCTAAAATTAAAGGAACAATTGGATGTTTTTTTACTAAACCTTTTAAAACATCAATGGAGGTGGATCCTTTTTTATTCCCTGGAAGATTGAGCTTTTCATAAAGAATATGAGCTACTTGTTTCGGAGAAGAAATATTAAATTTTTCACCCGCTAAATCATAGATTTCTTCGGTAATCTTTTCAAGTTTAAAGCGGAATTCTTTTCCAATTTCTTCTAAAGTTTCAGTGTCTAAAGGGAAACCTTCAATTTCCATTTTCGCTAAAACTTGACATAATGGCATTTCAATATCATGGAATAAAGAAACACTATCATTTTTCTTTAATTCTTCCATCACTTGATTTTCTAAATGAAGGGAATAATAAGAAACTTGCGCAGCTTTTTCGACGTTTCTTTCACCAAATAAAGAGATTTCGGGTTTTTCTTTTAATTCCACATTGAAATAAGAAAACACCGCATCGTCTTCATTTGTTAAAGAAGAATCTAATAAATAAGATGCTAAGAATAAATCAAAGTGAAGACCTTGAATGTGTAGACCATTACGATGTAATAAAACTTGAATGGCTTTATAATCAAAACAGTTTTTACTAATTTTTTCGTCCATTAACCAAGACTGTAGTTTTTGATCTTTCTTCGCATCTTCAATATCCATATAATAAGTATTTTCATCGATTGTGAAGCTAATACCATATAATTCAGCTTTATGATAATTACCTTCTTGTCGATCTAAACTAATGCCCATAATGGTCGGTTCTTTTAAATCTTCCACGCTACCAATTTGGGTATAGGTAATCTCTTTTTGTGTACGGGTAGAAGCTTTTTGTTTTCCCTTTACACTTAGTTTAGAAAGTAATTGTTTTAACTCATAATGGGTGCAGAAGGAAGAAATTTCGCTAAATTCATAACCTTCATAAAGCGTATCATCTAAAGAGAAAGGTAAATCTAAATCCGTTAAAATCATAGCTAAATGTTTGCACATCATGCCTAATTCCGCGTTTTGTACAATCTTTTCTCCCATTTTAGAATGCATGTTAGGAGCGGCTTCAATAATCTTTTCTAAAGAGCCATATTCTTTAATTAGTTTAACAGCGGTTTTATCGCCAATACCAGGAATACCGGGTAAGTTATCACTAGAATCTCCGCATAGCCCCTTATAATCTTGAATTTGAATAGGAGAGAAGCCAAAGCGTTCTTCCATATTATCGTTAGTTATAATATCAACATCAGAAAGTCCCTTTTTAAGAATATGAACTTCAATATGAGGAGAAATGAGTTGTAAAAAGTCACGATCTGACGTATAGATTTCTACTTCATAACCTTCTTTTTCAGCTTTTTTAGCAACAGTGCCAGCGATATCATCACCTTCAAAACCTTCCATTTCATAGGTAAAAACACCTAAAGCTTTTAGCATTTCTCTAGCTAAAGGCATTTGGGCTTTTAATTCTTCTGGGCATGGTTTACGATTGGCTTTATAAGTATCAAGTTCTTGATGGCGGAAAGTCTTTTTTCCGGTATCAAACGCTACCAAAATATGTTCATCGTTTTTAAAATCAGCAAGAATGCGATGTATCATATTTCCAAAAGCAAAAAGGGCATTGGTAGGTACACCTTCTTTGGTCCGCATGATAGGACTTCCCGGATAACTCGTCGCGTAGAAAGCGCGGAATAATAATGAGTTTCCATCAATTACATACATTTTTGGCATAGTTAAATCCTCCATTTTTCGATGGAATTACTAATGAAAGAATGGTCTTTTCCTTCATATCCATCTATCACGTATAATTGGTTTCGTTCTAAGATTTGATAACACTTAGCATAAGTTTCAGGGAATACCACAACTTCCATTTCTTCTTCATCATCAAAGAAGAGAAGAAAAGCCATTGGACTCCCTTTTTTGGTTTTAATCGTCTTCATACTCTTTAAAATAGCGACAAAACGACCTCGTGATTTTTGTTTAATTTCTTTAATACTATAAAGTTGTTCTTCTTTTCGTTTTTCTTGATAAAAATATAATGGCGTATGGCTTAACATAAAGCCTAAAGTTTCTATTTCTTTTTCACAGCGATATAGCGGATCATCTTCCATGTTGATAATGCTTGGCGGTGGTAAAAGAAAATGATTTTCTTCTTTTGGGTCATAAGAGAAGTTCACTAAACTAGCAAATTCTAACGCATTTTTCATTACATTTAAAAGAGAACTTCTTGAATAAGAAAATTCGTCCAATGCGCCAGCATTAATTAACGCCTCTGATTGCGAAAGGGTCATTTTATGATTGCTCATCCGAATCACAAAATCAAAGAAACTCGTAAAAGAATGAATTTCTCTTTCTTTTAAAATTTCTAAGACGAATAAACTAGAAATACCTTTAATGATAGATAAAGGTAAACGAAGTGCATGATTTTCTACTTCAAAATGTTGAGTAGATGATAAAACACTAGGAAGTAAGATAGGAATTGATAGACTTTTAATCTCACTAATGGTATCTAAGAATTTCGCGTCGTTATTCGAAGCATTACCTTCTAAAATACTAGCATAAAATTCCGCAGGATAATGCACTTTAATATATCCCATTTTACAAGTTAAACAGGCATAAGCAACCGCGTGCGCTTTTTTAAAGCCATAATCAGCAAAGCGGAAAATATGGTCATAAATTTGTAACGCTAACTGTTCACTATACCCATTTTTTAAAGCACCTTTTAAGAAATCTACTTTCATAACTTCTAATTTTTTGGCATCTTTTTTAGAAATAGCGCGTCTAAATAAATCAGCTTCTTGTAAAGAGAAACCAGCGATTTCTTTAACGACTTGAAGTACTTGTTCTTGATATACAATAATGCCATAAGTAGGCGCTAAAATATCTTTTAAACTATCCGTAAAATAAGTAACGGGTTCTAACCCTTTTTTTCTTTTTGCATAAAGCGGAATATTGTTCATTGGGCCCGGTCTAAATAAAGCAAGGACTGCAACAATATCATCAAAACTTGTTGGTTCAATTAAATCAATTGCTCGTTTAATTCCTGAAGATTCAAGTTGGAATAAACCCATAGTTTTTCCTTGTGCAATCAAAGAAAAGATTTCTTTTTCATCATAAGGAAGCGTTTCTTCTTTTAAATCTAGATGATGATTTTGATTCACTCGTTTAATGGCGTTATCTAAAATTGTTAAGTTTCTTAAACCTAAAATATCCATTTTTAAGAAGCCTTGTTCCGCTAATGGATTCATTTCATATTGGGCAGTATAAAGTCCATCTTGATTTTCTAAAAGTGGTAAAACATCTTCTAAAGGTGTTTCATTTAAAATAACCCCAGCCGCGTGAAGACCCGATTGACGAGGTAAACCCTCAATTTTTGAGGCTAAACGTATAATGGACAAGTAATACGCATCACTATCCACTAATTGGCGGAAAGCGGGAATCTTTTTATAAGCATCGCGTAAAGAGATATTATTGCTTTGAATGGATTTAGATAATAAATCAATATCGGTAGAAGAAAAAGAGAAGACACGGCCAATATCGCGCAAGGATTGTTTAGCACCGATGGTTAGAAAGGTAACAATATTACAAACGCGAGAAGTGCCATATTTGTCTTTTAAATACGAAATGACTTCATCTCTTTTTTCGTCTCCAAAATCGATATCGATATCCGGCATAGTAACACGAGCAGGATTTAAAAAACTTTCAAAAAGTAAATCATACTCTAAAGGATCAATCGTTGTAATATTTAAGCTATACGCTACTAAGCTAGCGGCAGCAGACCCTCTACCTGGACCTACTGGAATCGCATGTGTTTTCGCATAATGAACGTAATCCTCAACGATTAAAAAGTAATCGGAATATCCCATTTGTTCAATGGTGGATAGTTCATATTCTAAACGTTGTTGATATTTTTCATTCCATTTATTGAGTCGTTTTAAGCCATTCATCGCATGTTCTTTTAATAGAGTAGCGCTTGGTTTTTCATCGTGAAAAAGAAGAATTTGACCTCTTTTTTTAAGGAAATCAACTTGAAGGAAATCCATGATTTCTATTGTTTTATTCAATTCATCTTCTAAATATAATTTAGAAAGTTCATCATAATTTTTAATATAATAGGGGCCTGTTTCCTCTTGAATATCCATTTTTTCATCTTTTTCTAAAGAAGAAACAATGCGTAAGGTAATCGCATCTTCCTTTTTAGCGTACGCCATTAAAGGAAAAGCGACTAGATTATAGCCATAAAAAGAGGCGAAATCACGAATGAGTGAAACAGTACCTAATTCAGACATATCATAAAAAGCTAAGCCAAGATAAAAATGTTTGAAATATTGATTGAGCGTTAATAAAGCCATACGTGGACGAGAATCTAAAGTATCTTTTAACGCATGAATATCAAAAAAGCTAGAATCCGTCGATAAAATAGCAACGAGATGATTACCATTGATACTCTCATGATCTAAAGGAATAGAAGAATGGTTAGAAAGATAACTAGAGATACGCATTAAAGAATGGTATCCCTCTTCATCCATGGCATATAAGCATAGATGAAATTCCTGATGGGCATAAGAAGAAAGAGCAGCGGGAAGCTTACCCAACGTGACTTGAACTTCCATACCTAATCCATAGTGCATATTATTTTCATTAGCGAGTTTTACAAAAGTAGGGTAGCCAAAAAGAACGCCTAAATCCGTAAGCGCTAAAGAAGAATAATTTGTTTTTTTAATAGCCTGAAAAAGGCGCTCCATCGTTAGACCGCTTTTCAAAAATGAATATCCGCTTCGAATATGTAGTGGCGCAAATCCCATAGCAATACACCTCTTTTTCATTTTACCACCTTTACGCGCGGATATGAAGAAATTATTTTCTTCATATGGTGATGAAAAAGAAGGGGAATTCCTTAGTGACTAATGATATCTAGCATTAAACTCAAAGCGACAAAGAGCCAAAGTAAATAAGGAATGAGTAAGTAACTATATTTTTTCTTATTTCGCCAACCATTTGCAAATAAATAGCCCACCAATGCAATTAAAATAATGACATCAAGTAAAGCTAAAAATTTTTGATGAAAGGCAAATAGAAGAAAAGAGAAAAGTACATTAAATAACAAAGATAAGTAGTACGGAACTTCAAGATTTTTGTCTTTTTCTTTATCTTCATTATAAAGTTCTTTGTAAATTCCCATTAAAATGTATAAAATGGTCCATACAATAGGAAAGACGATAGAAGGAACTTTAATGGATCTTGGTAGCGATTCAATGTAGGAAAAATCCTCCTTTAAAACTACACCTACAATTAAACCGAGCAAAAGGGGAAATAAAAGTGTGCCAATTTGGCGTAGAGATAGATATTTTTTCATATTCTAATTTATGAAAAGAAAAATAAAATATGAACTTATAATTGATGAATAACAAAAAAACACAGGCAGAACACCTGTGTTTTCATATTATTTAGAATGTGAAACAATTAAATCGTCTAATTCTTGAATTAATTTTGGTAATTCATCTAAAGTTGGGATTTCAGCGCCAGAAGCTTGATCGTGTCCGCCACCTTTAAAGTGAGACGCGACTTCATTTACCGCTAAAGCCTTACTACGAATAGAGACTTTCCACCGATTTCTTTTGGTATCTTGGGTAATTGAACACCAAATTTCAATTCCATCATTATTGGCAAATTGATTGATGTTTTCTTTTCCGCGTTCTACCGTAATTTGTAATTCATTTTGAATTTCTTCTGAAAGAATATAATAAGCAACGCCGTGAGGAGAAACTTCAAAGTGAGTAAGTACATAAGCAGTAACTCTTAAATCTTGAATGTTTTTCTGATACATGGGTTGATAAACTTCTTGGGAAAGAAGTAATCCTTTAGAAACGAGTAAACCAGCAATTTCAAATGTATGTGGGGTAGTGGAATTATATAAGAATCTTCCAGAATCGCCAACGATGCCACTATATAAATAGCGGGCTGCTTCTTTTGAAAATACATATTTTTTAGGGAACAAGAAGAGCATGTTAGCCACTAATTCGCTAGCGGCTGCAAGTTCATCTGCAACCACATTAATATTCCCATAACTATCACGATTTGGGTGATGATCAATTTTAATAATATAAGAGGCTTTTTGATAACGATCATCGGAAATTCTTTTCGTATCTGCCGTATCGACAACAATTGCTAAAAATGAATCATCAAAGAATGAGTCTTCTACTTCATCCATATAAGGATAAAGACGAGGTGTGAAGGTGACATGATTTTCACCTACTACATGAATCGTTTTATCAGGGAAATTATCCTTTAACCAAGTCGCTAAGCCTAATTGGGTACCTAAAGCATCAAAATCCGGCATTTGGTGACGGAAGATGACGATATGATCAAACTCTTTAATCTTTTTAAGAATTAATTTGTAATCATCGGTGAAACGGGCTGCGACTTCCTTTAATAAAGTTCTATTCATAGTGATATCCTTATTTTAAATGAAGTAAACGCATGGTGTCACGGGCAATCATGACTTCTTCATCAGTAGGAATGACGACCACTTTAATCTTGCTATTTTTTGTAGAAATAACAGCTTCTTTTCCACGTAATGGACGGTTGATTTCATCATCGATTTCAATCCCAAAAGCACTCTTTAATTGATCACAAATCTTTTCACGATAATAACCAACGTTTTCACCAATACCAGCAGAGAAGACTAAAACATCGCAACCACCTAAACGGGCATAATATTGACCAATGAAATCAACAACACGACGAATGAATAAATCATTAGCTAAAATAGCCATTTTATTTCCTTTTTCTACTTCCGCTAAAATATCACGAGTGTCATTAGAAACACCAGAAACACCGAGTAAACCAGATTTTTTATTGAAAATTTGATACATTTCTTCAACACTTTTTCCAGTACATGCACAAGCATAAGACATAACGGAAGGATCAATGTCACCACAACGTGTTCCCATCATAATGCCACCTAAAGGTGTTAACCCCATAGATGTAGCAACGCATTTACCATCTAAAATGGCACATAAAGAAGCACCACTACCTAAGTGACAGGTGATTAAACGGTTACCTTCTTTTTTGTCATAATATTTTTGGGCTTCAAGTGCTAAATAATGGTGTGAGGTACCATGAGCGCCATAACGACGAATACCATAATCCGTATAATATTCATAAGGAATTGGATATAGATAATCAGTTGGTGCCATCGTTTGATGGAAAGCTGTATCAAAAACAGCAACATTGCCGACTTGAGGAAGAACCTTTTTAAAAGCTCTAAAACCGATTAAGTGAGCGGCGTTATGAAGTGGAGCTAAAGGAATCAAAGATTCAATTTTATCTTCGGTATCTTTATCTAAAACGGCGGAATCGGCAAAGTAAGAACCACCTTGAACGATACGGTGACCAATACCACCAATTTCATCTAATGAAGCAATAATTCCTTCGCTTAATAAATTATCTAATAAAAGTTGGACCGCGACAGCGTGATCAGGAAGAGCAACGGTAAATTTCTTTTCTCCTTTAGCGGATTCAATTTTAAAAATTCCGTCTTCATGACCAATACGGTCAGCAATACCTTTACAAATGACTTTTTCACTCGGCATATCATATAATTTGAACTTCAAAGATGAACTTCCAGCATTGACAGCCATAACTTTAATTGACATATAATTACCTCCAAAACAATCTTTATTATTGTACTAAAAATGGAGAAGAAAGTAAAGGTGAAACGCGAAGTTGATGAAGGAGTAAAAAGGTAAAATTCCTTTTAAAAACTGAGAGCATAAAAACTAAAAAATTCAATCATTTTTTATCTTACGCTACAATAGAGCCTTTAAAAGCGGGTAAAATAAGGTTGAAACCGCTTTTAGAGATGTATTTTTACTTTATTAAAGTAAATAATTTCGCTATAATAACCTTGTATGAACAATAGAAAGTGAGGAAGATGAAATGGCCTACGGATTGCTTTATGATTTCTACTATGGACAAACCATTGATGCATATCAATATTTTGGTGCGCACTTTGTAAGACAAGGTAGAAAAAAAGGTGTCATGTTTCGTCTTTACGCGCCTCACGCTAGCGACGTTTCGGTAATTGGTGAATTTAATAACTGGGATGTAGCAAAGCATAAAATGCAAAAAGTCGATGAGGGTGGCGTTTTTGAACTCTTTATTCCTCATCTAGAGAACTATCAACAATATAAATTTCATTTTAAAAATGCCAAAGGAAAATATGTGGATAAAGCAGACCCCTATGCTTTCTTTAGCGACTATCGTCCTGGCACATGTTCTAAACTTTTTGATTATGAAAATTTCGTTTGGCATGATAAAGCCTATTTAAGAAAACGCGAAAAGAATATCTCTCGCCCCATGAGCATTTATGAAATTCATTTAGGCTCATGGAAAGGACAAGTCGATGGTCGTTATTTATCGTATGAAGAAATTGCGGATGAACTCATCCCTTATGTAAAAGAGCACGGCTTTACTCATGTTGAAATTATGCCGATTACTCAATATCCTTTTGATGGCTCTTGGGGATACCAAGCAACAGGTTTTTATTCGGTCGATTCTCGTTATGGAAACCCCATGCAACTCATGAGCTTTATTGACCGTATGCATCAAGCCGGTATTGGTGTTATTCTCGATTTTGTTTTAGTGCATTTTGCCATTGATAAACACGCATTAATTCAATTTGATGGTACAAGAATGTATGAATATAGTTCTCGAGGTAATACCTATTCCGAATGGGGAAGTGCAATGTTTGATTTAGGAAAAGATCCCGTTCGTTCTTTTTTAATGAGTGCCGTCAATTATTTCCTAACTTATTTCCATTTTGATGGCGTTCGTTTTGACGCCATTAGTAATGTCATCTATTGGCATGGAAATTCGGATAAAGGTGTGAATGATGGTGCCGTAGAATTTATTAAACGTTTAACGGGTAAATTACATTATGCTCACCCGGATGTGATGTTAATTGCTGAAGATTCCTCTAGCTTTCAAGGTGTAACGAAACCTCTAGAAGAAGGTGGCTTAGGCTTTGATTATAAATGGGATTTAGGCTGGATGAACGATACACTTCGATACTATGGAAAAGACCCCATTTATCGAAAATGGGAACATCATCTCATTACCTTCTCTATGGCGTACTTTTATTCCGAAAGATTTTTATTACCGCTTTCCCATGATGAAGTCGTACATGGAAAAGGCACATTAATCAATAAAATGTGGGGCGATTACCAACAAAAGTTCATGCAATTAAGAAATTTATATTGCTACCAATGGGCGCATCCTGGTAAAAAGCTGAATTTTATGGGAAATGAACTCGCAACTTTTGATGAATGGAATGAAACCAAATCCTTACCATGGGAATTAAAGAATTTTCCTATCCATGATTCAATGGCACGTTGGATACGCGATTTAAATCTCGTTTATCAAAGTGAGAAAGCTATGTATATGGATGAATATTCTTGGGATCATTTCCATTGGTTAATGGTGGATAATCATGAACAAAGCGTCTTTGCTTTTGAAAGAACATATGGGAAAGATTGCTTAGTGTTTATCTTTAACATGACCCCCAATTATTATGAAAATTACGATATTGGCATCAATCAAAAAGGTACCTATATCGAAATTTTAAATTCCGATAAAGACGTTTATAGTGGAAATAATCAATATAATGGTTTACCATTAAAGACAGCGCTTTATGGGCCAGAGAATCACCCTTATAAAGTGACGATTAAATTAGCAAGTTTTGCCGCCTTAGTTTTAAAAAAAGTGCGTAGCAATTAGAAAGTAGGATAACAATATGGTTTATGACAATATATTTCAAAACAAAGAAGTATTTAAAAATGAATTTGAAAAACGGTTAGCGGTTATTTATGGAAATAACGTCCAAACTTCCGATATCACCGAGCGTTTCAATATTTTAGGTGGCATGGTTCGTGACTATGCTTCTCCTGACTGGCGTTCCACTCGTGACGCTATTCAAAAAAATGAACAACGTCAACTCATCTATTTCTCCATGGAATTCTTAATTGGCCGTCTTTTGGTCAATAACATGATGAATTTAGGTATTTATCAAGTAGCGAAAGAAGGCTTAGAAGAATTAGGACTGAATATTCACGAATTAGAAGAAACCGAATCCGATGCCGGTTTAGGTAACGGTGGTTTAGGTCGTTTAGCGGCTTGTTTCCTCGATTCCATTGCTTCATTAGGTTATCCTGGAAGCGGAAACTGCATTCGCTATGAATACGGCTTCTTTAAACAAAAAATTACCCAAGGGCATCAAACCGAAGTTCCTGATCAATGGTTAAGTAATGGTAACGTTTGGGAAATTCGTAAGCCAAAACACGCAGTCGAAGTCAAATTCTATGGACGTGCCGAAACTTATCAAGATGAAGATGGCTGTGTCCGTTCTCGTACCGTCGATGCGGTTTGTGTAAAAGCTGTCCCTTATGATGTTTCCGTTGTTGGTTATCGTAACCATGTCGCAAATACTTTACGTTTATGGAGTGCGGAACCTAGTGAAGAAAACATTCCACAAAACCAAAAATTCTCGGATTATTTAACTACACTTCGTGAATTATGTCATGGTTTATATCCAGATGATTCTACCGAACACGGAAAAATTCTTCGTTTACGTCAACAATATTTCTTAGTCAGTGCCGGTTTACAAAGTGCCATTCGCGGACATTTACGTCAATATGGTACTTTAGATAACTTTGCCGATAAATATGTCTTCCAACTTAACGATACCCATCCGATTTTAGCCATTCCTGAATTAATGCGTTTATTAATGGATGAATATCATTATGGCTGGGATGATGCGTGGAAACAAGTACAAAAATGTATGGCTTATACTAACCACACCATTATGGCGGAAGCGTTAGAAAAATGGCCGGTTCATTACGTTCAACAACTCATTCCACGTTGTTATATGATTATTGAAGAAATCAACCGTCGTTTCCAAATCTTCTTAAGCGCAAAAGGCTTTAGCGATGACCGCCGTAGAAATGTCTCTATTATTAAAGAAGGCATGATTCATATGACGAATTTAGCTATCTATGCTTGTTATTCAATTAACGGGGTAGCGGCCTTACATACGAAAATCTTAGAAGAAAATACCTTTAGAGATTTCTATGAACTATTCCCAGAAAAATTTAATAATAAGACCAATGGTGTTACTCACCGTCGCTGGTTCTTATACGCAAACCCCCGTTTAGCGGAAGAAGTAACGAATAAAATTGGTGAAACTTGGATTCTTCATCCGGAACATTTAGAAGACTTAATGGCCCACGTTGATGATGAAGATTTACAAGGTAAATTCTTAGAAATTAAACAAGAAAATAAAGAAAAACTCGCTTTATTCATTAAAGAACACTACGACATTGACGTCGATTCTCATTCCATCTTTGATGTTCAAATTAAACGTTTACACGCCTATAAACGTCAATTGATGAATGTCTTCCACATTATGTCTTTATATTTCAAAATGAAAGAGAATCCGGCTTATCGTATTACGCCACACACCTTTATCTTTGGCGCAAAAGCGGCACCATCTTATGCCTATGCGAAAAAGATTATTGAACTCATTTTAGATGTCGCTAGAGTGGTGAATAATGACCCCGAAATTTCTCCTTATATGAAAGTAGTCTTTATGGAAAATTATGGCGTCTCTTTAGCCGAACTTATTGTTCCAGCTGCGGATATCTCGGAACAAATCTCCACTGCGGGAAAAGAAGCTTCTGGTACAAGTAATATGAAATTTATGATGAATGGTGC
>DLKT01000050.1 GCA_002477825.1 Caryophanales bacterium UBA7581
ATTATATACATTACGTGAGGAAAAATCAACTCATTTTATTCAAATTTCTTAACTTTTCTTCACTTTTTCATCTTCTTACCAAGAATTACCAAATTTTCATCACTAATTTTACTACTTTTGTAGGATTAAAAGATGAATTGATAGGTTTTACCTACTTTAAAATTTTTTGAAATACCTTTTTTACTGTTCTTTTTATATTGGATTCCGCGACCTCTTTTTTTAGGTCATTCATAGAAAACGGATGATCAATAATCGCATATAAACCATCAAAATTAGAGACTTGATGATAAAGACTTTCTTCTACACTTCCACCAAAACCAAATACAGGTTTATGATATTTTTTCGCTAAAGAGGCAACAGCGTTAGGCCCTTTTCCCATTAAAGTTTGTTGATCAATTTTTCCTTCACCGGTAATTACATAATCAGCATCTTGAATTTCTTCTTCTAAATGCATTTCTTTTAATATCCACTCACTACCCGAAACGCATTTTGCTTTAAAAAAAGCTAGAAAAGCAAAACCTAAGCCACCGGCCGCTCCTGAGCCTTCTAAAAGATGAAAATCACTTTGGTATTGTTGAGTCACAACTTTAGAAAACTGCGTTAAAATGGCGTCTAAATGCGCTTGTTGCGCTTCCGTTGCGCCTTTTTGGACACCAAAAACATAACTACAACCATTTTCTCCTAATAAAGGATTTTTGACATCCGAAAGAAGAACAAAATTACACTCCAATAAATGAGAATCAACATTTTCATCATCAATGCTTGCTAATTCTAAAAGGCCTTCTAACGTCGTTATTTCTTCATGATTTTGCTTTAAAAAACGATAGCCTAAAGCGCGTAACATTCCAAATCCACCATCATTTGTGGAACTGCCACCTAAGGCAATATAAAAATGTTTGCATCCGTTATTTATAGCGTCCACTATCATTTCTCCTATTCCATAAGATGAAGTGATTAAAGGATTTCTTTCTTCTTTTTTTAACATCGGTAAACCTACCACTTTAGCGATTTCAATGAACGCTGTATTTGAATTTAAAATTCCATATTCAGCACTAATTGTTCGTAAAAGGGCGTCTTTTACTTGTACATTTTGCTTCTTACCGTTTTTTAGCCACATAACTGCGTCTAATGTACCTTCTCCACCATCCGCTAAAGGCAAAACGCAGATATTTGTGTAAGGAAAAACTTCAAGAATGCCTTCTTTCACACTATTTCCTGCTTCTAAAGAAGTTAAACTTCCTTTAAAAGAATCCATCGCCACAATAACTTTCATACTATACCCTCAAAAAAAAGGCGAATTATTCGCCTTTATTCTCATTTTCTTTACGTTCTTCTTTTTTCTTATCTAAATAATTCTCCACCATTTCTTTTAAAATCGTATGCGGTAAGCGGAAGGGGAAAAGGAACGCTCTTTTCTCTTTTCGTTCTTGTCGCTTCTTTTGAATATTTTCTTTTAAATTTTCAAAAGCGATATCGAGCTTATGCTCTTTAGCAAAGGCCCGTAAGCGATTCACCAATTGAATGGACATAATGAAGTCAATAATGAAGATTCCGCTTGCAAATCCTTCAAAGAAGAATAAATAAGGTGTATTCATCACGAGTTGAACTAACTTCACTAAGCTTGGATGGAGTAAAAAATAATATCCACTTGCAATCGCGAGCCAAAACACGGAAAACAACGGACAAATAATTCCTTGAATATTGCCCCACCGATCACTATAGTCCCATAAACGAACGTGGTTAACTTTTAAAAAGTATAAACCCGTTAAATATTCAAGTAAGATGACTAAAGCCGTCATGATGGCAATACAAAATATTTTTTGTCCAATGGTAGATGGAATAAAACTATAATTTAATGAAGAAAAGAAATATAGTAAACATAATCCAGAACCATATAAAGGTAAGCATGGACCCGTTAAAAAGCCAGGATTAATCCATTTTTTATGCACAATTCTTCGAAAAAATAATTCGATAATCCAGCCACCAATACCACCTAAAAAGAATAAGAATAGATGACGTGTAATAAATTCCATACTTCTATTCCAAATTATAAAATTTTAGGTCCTGCACTTGTGCCAATACGATTGGCACCAGCTTCTACCATTTTAATTAAATCTTCGTGCGTACGAATACCACCGCTTGCTTTTACACCACAAGCGTCACCCACGGTTTGACGCATTAAGCGTACCGCTTCAACGGTTGCGCCACCGGTAGAAAATCCGGTAGAGGTTTTAATAAAGTCTGCGCCCGCTTTTAAGGCTAATTTAGAGGCACGAACGATTTCTTCATCCGTTAATAAACAAGTCTCTAAAATAACTTTTAAAATATGTCCTTTTGAAGCATTACGAATATCTTTGATTTCTTGATAAACATATTCATCATTGCCCGCTTTTAATTGCGAAACATTGATGACCATATCTACTTCATCCGCACCTTCTTCAATAGCTTCTTTCGTTTCCATGACTTTTACATTTTTTAATGTTGCGCCTAATGGAAAACCAATAACCGTACAAACCTTTACGTTACTACCCTTTAAAAGTTTCACGCAAAGCGGAATAAAGCTAGGATTTACACATACGCTCATAAAGTCGTATTGTTTGGCTTCCATACAAAGCTTTTCAATATCTTCAATGGAAGCGTTAGGTTTTAAATTCGTATGATCAATTAATTTGTTATAATTCATAGTAGCACCTACTTTCTATTATTTATTCTACCATGAAAAGTTTTATTTTAAAAGGCAAAAGAAAAAAGCCACTTACGTGGCCTTATTCTGCGTCTTTTTTAGCTTTTTTTGTCGTTGCTTTTTTTGCGGTCTTTTTGGTCTTCTTTGCCGGTTTGGTCTCTTCCGCTTTTTTATCAGAGGAAGAAATTACTTCCTTACCATCATAATAGCCGCAGTTAGGACAAACGCGGTGTGAAGCAATCATTTCACCACAATGTGGGCATGTAACTAAGCCGGACACTGTTAATTTGAAATGCGTTCTACGCATTCTTTTGGTGGTTTTAGAAGTTCTTCTGAATGGAACTGCCATGGTTCACACCTCCTTTTTCGTGTTTTACCTTTATTAGTATAAGGAAGTGAGAAAGGCATGTCAACCCAAAAATTTAGACATTGTATAAAAAATTATTTTAAAATAGAAAGTTCTTTTTGATAAATCACTTTTTGGATGTGGTTATGTAGATTTTTTTCACTTGCAACCGTGACTAAAAGGTAATTGGAAGTATGTCCTTTATTGGTTTTCGTTTCTTCATCATATTCCTCAAATAAGACTTCAATTTCTTGACCTATAAAGCGGCTTTCATATGCTTCTTCTAGTTGATTAGAAAGCTCTAAAAGGCGGTGCACTCTTTCTTTTTTAATCGTAGGGTCGACTTGAGGTGTCATTTTACTAGCGGGCGTTCCTTCTCTAGAAGAAAAGGGGAAAACATGGATTTTACTAAAAGCACAAGCCTTAGCAAATTCATAAGTTTCCATGAACTCTTCTTCACTTTCTTTAGGAAATCCTACAATAATATCTGTGGTAAGCGAAATATCGGGACGAACTTCGCGAATTTTCTTTAATTTTTCTAAATACGCTTTTTTATCATATTTTCGGTTCATTCTTCGTAAAACCGTTTCCGAACCTGATTGTAAAGGAATGTGTAAGTGATTCGTAATGGTGGGATATTCCTTCATTAACGCAATCATTTTGTCATCAATTTCTGATTCTTCAATGGAAGAAATGCGTAAACGATGTAAAGAAGGATACGTTTTTAAAATATCTTCTAATAAGTCGCTAAAATGGTAATTCTCTAAGTCTTTACCATAACCACCGGTATGAATCCCCGTTAAAACGATTTCTTGAAAACCATTTTGAATAAGACGACCGACTTCTAATAGAATGTCTTCTTTTTTTCTGGAGCGAACTTCTCCTCTTGCATAAGGAATGACACAATACGAACAATAATTATCACAGCCATCTTCAATCTTTAAAAACGCTCTCGTGTTATCGTGGAAAGATGAAATTCCTAAATTTTCATATTTTTCGTTTTTATCGACTTTAGAAACAATATCAATTAATTTGCCGTTCTTTTCATATTCTTCAATTAAATCTGGTATTTTAGAACGCATCGACGTACCTACTAAAATATCAACACCAGGAATCGTGGATAAATAGCCACTTGCCATTTGGACATAACATCCCATCGCTACAAAAATGGTATTCGGATATTTTTTAATTAAAGAACGAATTTTTTGACGGCATTTTTGATCAGAAACTGAGGTTACACTACAAGTGTTAATAATAACTACTTTAGGATTCTTTTTATCTTCTTTATATCCTCTATTTTCCAAGGCTTCTTTTAAAGCTTCTGATTCATAGGTGTTCACTTTACAGCCTAAAGTTACAATCAAATAGGTATTTTCCATTAATCATCACGCTCCAAAAGTAGACTTAAAAACGCAATCGACGCAATCGCTGCGGTTTCACTTCTTAAAATTCTTTTCCCTAAACTAATCGAAAGATAGCCTAAAGAAGTCACATATTCCACTTCTTCTTTAGAGAATCCTCCTTCTGCCCCGATTAAAATCGCGGTTTTTTCACCCGGTTTTATTTTTAAAATTTCTTCATAAAGATGATGAGTATTTCCTTTTTCACCTTCATAAGCAATCAACATATGATCAAAATGATAATTTTTTAATGCTTTAAAATCAATGATATCTTGAAAAGTTGGAATCTCATCACGCAAGCATTGTTCACTCGCTTCTTTCATAATTTTTTGGTAGCGGACCTTCTTTTTTTCTTGGTCTTTTTTCTCTAATCGCACAATGGTACGAGAAGAAATAACCCCATAAACTTCATGGATTCCTAATTCCGTTGCCTTTTGCAAAACAAGTTCCATTTTATCGCCTTTCGGTAAGCAATAAAATAAAGTAATAGGATATTTGCTCTTTTCAATTAGGCGACTATGGATAGAACGATACGCTAATGGTTTTAAAGAAGTAATTTCAACTTCTTTTACACTTTGATCATCTACAATTTCGAAATGGTCACCAACTCGCGCACGCATTACTTTTTCAATATGAAAAATATCCTCTTGATCTAAGAGGAATTCTCCACTTATTTCTTTTAAGAAGTAGCGTTGCATTAACGTAAATACTCCCCACGTCCATCCTTTAAAGAAGGATGCATGACCATATAAACACCAATAATGACATTCATTAAAACAATAACGCCTAATAATGGTAAAAGTGTCATCCACAACGAATAATTTCCATTTTTACTTGTTATTAAAGAAAGAATTAAAGACGATAATCCGCCTAAAATAAAGAAGATGGATAAAGAAATCCAACCTTTTTTAGCTTTTTCCATATAAAAATAAGGCACCCCTAAAAAAGCCAATAAAAATGAGAAAATGAGTAGTTTTTTTCTACTCTTTACTCGATATAATGAAGAACCTTGTGCCATCGGATCAAAGGCAATTGTTAAATCATAAGCTGTTTTTTTCTTTTCCGTTTTCACGGGATTTTCTATACCACAGTGAGGACATATTGTTACATTCTCTTCTAATAATGCCCCACATCTTTTACATTTTTTCATGGGAAACACCTCTTGCTTTTTCATTATAGCATGAGATTTTTTTAATTGAAATAAATAATACAGAAAGTTTATGCTTTTTTATTATGTCTATAGTAGCGGAAGTTAAAAAAAATAAAAGCCACCTATTTTGAAAGGTAGCTCTATTCTTTACTTTTTAAATTTACTTTTGAAACGATCAAAGAAGCTCTCTTCTTTCGGTTGTAATCCTGCAAATTTTTGAAGAAGTTCTTTTTGTTCTTTTGATAATTTAGTTGGCGTTTTTACATCCAAATGGATATATTGATCGCCTTGAATACCTGAACGCAAGTCTTTTACCCCTTTGCCACGCACTTTTAAAATAGCACCTGGTTGGGTTCCTTCAGGAACTTTAACTTCAATATCACCATATACCGTAGGTACAGTTAAAGTAACCCCTAAAGCTGCATCCACCATTGAAATGGAGGTATCAATATGAATATCGTTTCCGTCACGTTTGAAGTATTGATGGGATTCTACGATAACTTCTAAATATAAGTCACCATTTTGCCCACCATTTTGTCCTCTTTCGCCTTTTCCAGGAATACGAATTTGTTGTCCTGAATTAATACCAGCTGGAATATTAACTTCAATTTCCGTTTTAACCTTTTTATAACCTTTACCACCACAATCTGGGCAAGGTGTTTTAATCTTTTTACCCGTTCCACCACAATCTGGGCATACCGTTTGTGTTTCTACAGTACCAAAAAGACTTTGTTGACGTCCACGCACTGTACCAGTACCATGGCAGCGGGAACAAGTTTCTACATCATTGGGCGATTTTGCCCCCGTACCATTACAAGTTGGGCAAGGTTGATCATAAGTAACATTTAATTTAATTTGTTTACCATTAATCGCATCCATGAAACTGATTTTTACTCTCATTACCGAATCATTTCCGCGTTGTGGACCGGTTCTTGTTTGTCTTCTTCTACCGCCACCACCAAAGATGGAGGAGAAAATATCGCCAAGATCAACGTCTTCAAAACCACCAGCGAAGCCACCATTGAAGCCGCCATTAAAACCACCTGGGCCGCCAGCACCACCTTGATCAAAGGCAGCATGGCCGAATTGGTCATATGCAGCACGTTTTTGATCGTCTTTTAAAACATCATAGGCTTCTTGTGCTTCTTTGAATTTTGCTTCATCGCCAGTTTCTTTATTATCGGGGTGGTATGTTTTAGCTAGTTTCCGCCACGCAGATTTAATTTCATCTTGAGAAGCCGTTTTAGAAACGCCTAAAACTTCATAATAATCTCTTTTTTCTGCCACTTTCCCTCATCCTTTCTTATAACACGTTAAAGGGGCTCACGCCCCTAAAACGTTCTCTTTAATTCTTTTCTGTAAAATCAGCATCAACGACGTTATCGTCATTGGAGCTAGAAGCACTAGCACTACTAGAAGTGGTTGTGCCTTGAGAAGCACTACCAGCTTGTTGTTGTGCCATAAATTCAGCGGCTTTTTCTAATTCACCGATTTTGGCTCTTAATGTAGCCATATCGTTATTATCTAAAGCGGTCTTTAATTCATCACGTAATTGTTCGGTTTGTGCTTTTTGTTGAGAATCTAAGCTATCGCCTTTTTCCGCTAATGATTGATTAATGGAGTTCAAATAGGATTCTGCTTTATTACGTAATTCAACTTCTTCTTTACGTTTTTCATCAGCTTCTCTATTCTCTTCCGCTTCTTTCATCATACGGTCGATTTCTTCTTTGCTTAAACCGTTAGAACCAGAAATGGTGATTTGTTGTTCTTTTTGCGTATCTAAGTCTTTAGCGGTAACTTTTACAATACCGTTAACGTCGATACTGAAGGTAACTTCAATACGAGGTTCACCGCGACGTGCAGGTTTAATACCATCCAATTTGAAGTGACCTAAGAGTTTGTTATCATGTGCCATTGGACGTTCGCCTTGATAGACCATAACATCAACAGCAGGTTGATTATCTTCTGCAGTGGAGAAGATTTGAGATTTCGTGGTAGGAATAGTGGTATTTCTTGTAATTAATGGAGTCATCACACCACCCATAGTTTCAATGCCTAAGGTTAATGGAGTAACATCGAGTAAGACGACATCTTGAACATCACCACTAATAACGCCACCTTGTAAAGCAGCACCAATAGATACAGCTTCATCAGGGTTGACACTTAAGTTAGGTGTTTTACCCGTTAATTGTTTCACTAATTCTTGGACAGCTGGCATACGGATAGAACCACCGATTAATAATACTTCGTGTAAGTCATTTGCAGTCATATGCGCATCGGCTAAAGCACGACGGACAGGTTCTTCCGTTCTCTTTAAGAGGTGTTTGGTTAAATCTTGGAATTTCGCACGAGTTAATTTAGTTTCAAAGCTGATAGGACCAGTGCTTCCCATACCAATGAATGGTAAGGAAATGGTGGTTTCTAACATACTAGAAAGTTCAATTTTGGCTTTTTCAGCCGCTTCTTTGAAACGTTGAAGTGCCATTTTATCAGTTAAATCAACACCATATTCGATTTTGATTTGGGCTTTAATCCAATCAGCGATAACGGCATCCCAGTCATCGCCACCTAAGTGGTTATCACCAGCGGTAGAAACGACTTCGAAAGTACCATCACCAATATCAAGGATGGATACATCGAAAGTACCACCACCTAGATCGTACACTAAAATCTTTTGGTTAGCACCAGTTTCAGTACCATAAGCTAAAGCCGCTGCAGTTGGTTCGTTAATAATACGAACGACATCAAGACCTGCGATTTGTCCAGCATCTTTGGTTGCTTGACGTTGGGCATCATTGAAGTATGCAGGAACGGTAATAACCGCTTTAGAGACTTTTTGTCCTAAGTTATCTTCCGCATATTTCTTCATGTAAGCCAAGATTTTTGCACTGATTTCTTGTGGTGTAAAATCTTTATTTATACAAGAAATATGAATTTTTTGTCCTGTACCCATTAAACGTTTAACGGAGGATACTGTATCAGGGTTCGTAACCGCTTGACGTTTTGCAGCGTCACCAACGATTTCTTCACCACTTGCTTTAAACGCTACGACAGAAGGTGTCGTGTTATGTCCTTCTGGATTAGGAATCACTTTCACTTTTCCGTCGGATTGTAAATAAGAAACAACAGAGTTTGTTGTACCAAGGTCAATACCTAAAATAATTTCTTTTGCCATAAATATCTATCTCCTTTATATATTAAGCAGCTTTTGATTCATCAAAGTCGCTTGATTCTTCTTCATTTTCTTTTTCTTCTTTGGTAGGATGTTTGCTTACAACTACGCGTGCGTGTCGAACCATTCGATCATGTAAGCGATATCCTTTTTGATAAACGCGAAGTACCAAATTTTCTTCGCCCTCGCTTTCTTCCGTGTCCACAGCATCCATAATCGCTTCATCGAATTTATCTCCAACCTTAGGAGATATTTCGGTAACACCTTCACTTTCAAGCGCGTCCACCATCATTTTATAAATATATTGAAATCCGGTTAAATAATTCTTTAAAGTGGGGTCGGTTACTTCATTGGCTAAAGCCATATGGAAGCCATCAAGGATAGGAAGAAGTTTTTCAATGAACCCCATCGAACGATATTTCACAATTTGATGATGTTCTTTATCATATTGCTTCTTGAGATTTTCGGTATCTGCATAAGCCATATAATATTTATTCTTCCAATTTGCCATCTCTTCTTCGGCTTTCTTTAAAAGTTCTTGAAGTTCGGCAATTTTCTTTTCTTCTTTCTTTTCTTTTTTACTCGGCTTTTTCTCTTCTTCTGCCATTTTGTTCATCACTCTCTTCTTTATTAAAATATTCACTTAACGCTCTTGCAACATACTCTAGAGCGGATACCACTCGATCATAATCCATTCTCGTTGGTCCGACTAAAGCAATGGAGCCGTTACGGTGACCAGGAACATCGATGTTGGTTTGAATGACAGACACATCATCGAGGCCTTCACTGACGTCACCAATATGGATGGATAAGCCATTATCATCTAACGCAAAGGTTCTAAGATTTGCCGGATCATCTAAGAAGCTTAACATCCTCTTAATCTTTTCGGTGTCTTCTTGGAACTCTGGTTGTTCAAACAACAAATCTTTTCCATATAAGGTTACGCGGTCTTTTGCGAAACGAAGTAAAGCTTGCGCAACCGCTTGATATATCATGTCGTGCTCTTTTACATAGTCGGTTAAGATGGGACGGAGATTTTGCATTTTCCCTAATACTTGGGAAATTTCCGTTCCTTTTAATCGGTCATTTAAAAGTTTGACACACTTTTCAATATCCGTAGGCGCTAAAGCTTCTTCAAAGACGAAGGTTTTATTTTCAACATATCCTTGGTCCGTTACAAAGATGGCCGTTGCTGTTTTATCAGAAATCGGAATCAATTGAATGGATAAGAGTCGTTCTTCATGAGCGTCAGGACCTAATACAACTGAAGCTAAGTTCGTCATATGGGTTAAGACTTCACAAGATTCACGAATGATATCTTCAATCGATTTTGTCTTTTGTTCCAAGACCATTTGAAGTTGACACTTTAAATCTTCATCTACTTCTTGTTTACGGAGATGATCGATATAATATCGATAACCTTTAGAAGAAGGAACTCTACCACTAGAGGTATGCGTTTTTTCTAGATATCCCTCTTGCTCTAGTAACTGCATCTCATTACGAATGGTGGCACTAGAGAATGGAATATTATATTCTTCAATCAAGGTTTTGCTTCCTACAGGTTGAGCCGTCTTAATAAAATGATCAACAATTAGTTTTAGAATTTTATCTCTTCGACTGAGTTCCATAGGTCACACCTCCTTAGCACTATCTTATTCCGAGTGCTAATTATATTATAACCATGTTTTTAGCACTGTCAACATAAAAGTGCTAATTTTTTTATTTTTTTTATTTTAACTTTATTTTAAAAGCCAGTTAATTCTCATCTATAAAAGGAATTTCTTTATTACAAGGATTATATAAATAATATAATTATAATAATTAGCATATTATCTTTATAGCGTACAATTGTTCTTATTAAGATCCTTGTAAATCATCTTTAAAAGCATTGAAAAGGGACAATTATTTCTTTATAATATAGATAAAGAAAGCCTATAAACGGCCTACTCCACTAATGATTTTTAGGGAAAGCACCGCTTGCGACGGTGTTTTTTTCTTTCCCTAAATTAGAATTTTGAAAGACCACTTGCCTTTCTTTTTCTTTTTTAATAGAAATACTTCGATTACATTGAAAATAGCTACATTTCAATTTAAGTAACGATGATAAAATGATTATATAATGAAGAAAGCTTGTATATTAAAAAAAGCCTTAGTAAGCTTCCCTTATGACGATGTAAGCTAAAATAAAACTAACAAAGCTAAAATAAAAATTTCAAAAATTATTGATAAATCTTAGATACTTTCATATAATATAGATGAAGGAAGCCTATAAACGGCCTACTCCATTATATTGTATAAGGGAAAGCACCGTTCGAGCGGTGTTTTTTCTTTCCCTAAACTTAGATGATGAAAGACTACTTGTCTTTCTTTTTCTTTTTTAATAGAAATAATTCTATTACTTTGAAAATAGCTACTGCTAATTCCAAGATAACAGAGATAATCTCTATCATAATTTAGAGCCCTCCTATTAAAAGTTGGAGGGCTTATGCATAAATTATCATAAGCATCACCTCCAAATTTGTTTGGAGCAACACCGTTATAGACTTCCAATAAAATTATAAAATAAAGTCAACATAAAATAAAGAAAAAATATAAAAATCGTTCTTATCTTAAAAATAGGTAGCTTTATTTTTACTAAAATGAATAAAAATAATAAATAATTTTATTCTTCATCCAATTTTAAATAGATTTCTCTAACAATATAATCAAGAATAAAATATGCATCTTTAGCTAATGATAAAGATTGTTCTTTCAATAATAGACTTCCATTTTCAATAAAACTTTGACTTACTTTTAAAAGAAGTTTCCAATACTTCTCTCCATAACGAAGAAGAAAGTCTTCCTTTAATATACCTTCTTTTGTTCGTAATCTTAAAAGAATTTCATATAACATTTGATCTTTTATATCTTCTTTTTCTTCTTCTATTCTTGTAATTCCTTTTAAATAATCGGTAATACTCTTTGTATTACTATAACGAATGAATTGATAGTAGCCTGACGCTCCCATACCTACACCAATATAAAAGTCATTTCGCCAATAGACTTGATTATGTTTTGATTCGTAACTTGGACGCGCAAAATTAGATACTTCGTAGCGATTATAGCCATGCTCTTCTAACCAATTCACGATTACATCATAAAATGTACGACTGAGTTCATCCTCAGCTTCTTGATGGTGCTCAATACCAAATATCGTATTTGGATGAACGGTTAAAGCATAGATAGAAATATGAGGAACGTCTAAAGAAGCAAAAATCTTTAAATCATTTAAAACATCTTCTACTTTTTCATTTTCAAAGCCATAAATAAAATCAACATTGATATTGGTAAAACCTAAAGATTTTGCCATTTCTATCACATGAAATACATCTTCTTTATGGTGGTAGCGGTTCATTTTTTTAAGTAAATCTTCTTGAAAAGTTTGTACTCCAAAACTTAAGCGATTCACACCATATTTTTTAAAGAGTTTTAATTTCTCTAATGTGGTATTTTCAATATTACATTCGATGGTCCATTCATAATCTTTTTCTAAAAATGGACATAAAAAAGAAAGAAGACTTTCGAGTTCTTCTTCTTTTAAACTGGAGGGTGTTCCTCCTCCGATATAAATGGTTTGATAAGAAGAAATTCCATAAGAAAGAATTTCTTTTTTTAAACATTCAATATAACGCATGGCCCATTTCGTATCGTAAAGTACTTTAGGAAAGTCACAATAACTACAAATATGGGTGCAAAAAGGAATATGGATATATAAGGCGTTAGTCTTTCTTTCCCTCATGGGAGCTATCCTTTACTTCTTCTTGGTTCTTTTCAACGTTTTCTTTGTCCATTGGAACTAAAATACGGCTTAATTCTTCTTCCGCTACTTTCTTTTCATCAATTTCTGTTTTATCTTGTTTTAAACCTGGAATGTATTTGCGGCATAGGAAGGCAATTAAAGCAATAGCACCAAAACCTAATAAAATATAAAGTACGAAAAAGATGGGTGATTGAAAGTCAATAAGTAATATCATAATTCTTCCTCCTAACGCCGACTGACGGGCGTGTAAATAAATTTATTGTTGAGCTTTTCTTTGCGGTAGAATCCCAACTCTACTAAATTGTCCATGGAAGTTCTTGCCGTTTCATACGCACAATGTAAGAGTTTCTTATATTGCGCAATGGTATAATATTTTCCGATGGTACAATGACGAGCATAGAAATAAGCTTGTCCTCTTTTTAACGTTGGATAGATTTCAACGAGATGCTCTTCAATTTTCATCGCGTCTTTTTCATCTAAGCCAATCGGTAAAGTAGGTAAAGCTACACTGACTTCAAAAGAAACTTGGCTTGAAGCTTCTTCACTTAATGGTTCTGATAAGTTAGGGGTTGCTTCATGCGTCCTATGAATAGGTTGAATAGAACCTTCATTTTCTTCTTTTTGCGGTTCTTCAACTCCTGTATCATAATACTCTTCTTTAATCGATGCAACATTGCTTTTCGTTAAATCATCTAATAAGTCGTTTGCAATGCTATCACCGACTTCAATAAAGTAGACTAAGAAATATGTAATATCGTTGCTCTTTTTCACCTCGGACAAGAGACGATTCACTTCTTCTTGATTATCGCTTAAAAGTTGTTCCCATTCGAGAATACTAGCGAGTTCATCTAAATCACTATGAGCAAAAACCGATTTCATGAATAACATAGCAATTTCTTCGGAATAAACATCAAAAGGTTTAATATGTGAAATATAGAAATAAGAAACGACCGCTTTGATGGTTGCACTAAAATCAGCGTGCATAATGAAATCAAATAATTGATCCATCATCGGCGCAATTCTTTCTACTGGTGCCGAATTATACGTTCTACCAATCAACGCTCTTGCGTCAACATCAAAGAGTTCTTTGGTACGATATAGACTCGTTTCTTCATCCATTTCATAACCGAGTAATAAAGAATAAAGTTTTTTAATAAATCCTGCATCAAGAGGATCTACATAATGCTCTTCAATGTACTCTAAAGCATTAAAATAGTTAACGAGTAACATTGCATCAGGTGGTAAAGTCGATGCTTCATGATGAATGATGTGATATAACATCGTTTCATCGACATCTAAGTTATATTTTTTTGCTACCCAATAAAGAATACGGGTATAGTGATCTTCTCTGATTTGTCCCTTTTTTAATGAATGATTCATTGTCGCGTATTTTAAATAAGCTTTAGTTAATTTTCTTTCTAAAGCCGCTAAATGCTCATTAATCGTAGGGGTAAAAGTAATTTGATAAGGTGACTTATCGATATTACGTAATGAAAGCGCTCGATAAAAATGCGAACGATACGCTAAAATGCGGTTCCAAATATCATCCACTGATGAAAAACCTATTGTTTTTGCAACTTCTTGCTTTGTTGCATAACAATTCTCTGAAAAACGTACGCCGAAATCTTCATTCGCCATAATTTTCACCTCGTGAACATAGTACCATAAAAAAATAATTCTTACTAGTAAAATCACTAAAAAAGTACTAATTATTTACTAACAAATTTCGACAAATTACGCATTTTGTGTAGTATTTTTTCATTTTTTTACTTACAAATTAAAATTGCTTTATGCAGTTTGAAATACAAAAATGTAAAAAGTATTAATTACTCTTTTTTTGGTTGCATAATTGTGATATAATTTGACTACCAAAGGAGATGAAGTTATGAAATATTTTATTACTATTCGTCCGTCAAAAGATATCAGAACTAATTACGCCCAAATTTCCGCATTAGCAAAAGAAAATCCTGTAGCAATTACCGTAAATGGAAAGGAAGATACAGTAATTTTGAGTCATGTAGAATTTTGTAATCTTTTAACTCGAATTTCTGAATTAGAAACAAAACTTGCTCTATATGAACATTTTGCGCAAGCTATGGATGATATCAAGCTTGGAAGAACTCAAGATATTGATTCCGCATTTGATGATGTTTTAAAAGATTTGGAGTCATTTGATTTATGAGTTGTAAGATTATAATGACTAAAACTGCAAAAGAAGATTTGCGCGATATTTCTCTTTACATTTACGATCAAAGTAAAAATTTAAAAACCGCTCGTGCTTTTATTAGTGAATTACTCGCTAAATGCAAAACTTTAGAAGAGTTTCCTGAGCGTGGTTCTCTTTCAAAAGATAGATTTTTATTAAGCCTTGGTTTTCGTTTTTTAACTCATAAAGAGTATTTAATCTTTTATTCCTATAAAGCTGAAGAAAATTCTGTATTTATTACATCAATTTTAAATTCAAAACGTGATTACGGAAGAATATTTAAAAGATTCCTATAAGCAAAAAAGCCACATAATGTGGCTTTTTTAGCATTAATTTTCTTCATCATCAATGGAAAGTACCGCCATAAAAGCTTCTTGTGGAACTTCAACAGAACCAATGGCTTTCATTCGCTTTTTACCTTCTTTTTGTTTTTCTAATAATTTCTTTTTACGAGTAATATCGCCGCCATAACATTTGGCTAAAACGTCTTTTCTTACTGCTTTGATATCGCTTCTTGCAATGACTTTTCCGTTCACACATGCTTGAACAGGTACTTCAAACTGTTGACGTGGGATTAAGTCTTTTAAGCGGCGTACAATCACACTTCCTCGTTCATAAGCATTGGGCTTATAAACGATTAAAGATAAAGCATCGATTGGATTTCCATTTAATAAAATATCCATTTTTGCTAAGTTACTTGCACGATATTCACTAAATTGATAATCAAAAGAAGCATAACCTTTAGAATAACTCTTTAACTTATCAAAAAAGTTATAAACAATTTCTGAAAGAGGTAACTCATACGTTAAAATCATTCTTGAATCATCAAAGTATTCTAAGTCTAGATAAATGCCTCTTCGATCTTGGCATAACGTCATTAATGGACCTACAAATTCTTTAGGGGTCATAATGCTAGCTTTTACGTAAGGCTCTTGAATTTCTTTTACTAATGTCATATCAGGAAGTTTAGAAGGGTTATCTAAATTCATCATCGTTCCATCCGTTAAATAAACGTGATAAATAACGCTAGGAGCGGTTAAAATTAAATCAAGATTATATTCTCTTTCTAATCTTTCTTGCACAACATCCATATGTAATAAACCTAAGAAGCCACAACGGAACCCAAAACCTAAAGCTTGGGAAGTTTCAGGTTCATAATGTAAACTTGCATCGTTTAAACATAATTTACCTAAAGCGTCTTTTAAATCTTCATATTTTTTAGAATCAACCGGATATAAACCACAATAAACCATCGGGTTCATCTTTCGATAACCAGGTAAAGGTTCTAAAGCAGGACGTGCTGCGTGCGTTACGGTTTCACCCGGATGGACGTCATGAATATCTTTAATTTGCGCGGCTAAATAGCCAACTTCACCAGCGGATAACTCATTTCGTTTTTCTTCATTTGGCGTACGGATACCGAGTTCAGTAACTTGATATTGTTTTCCGTTTGCCATAAGTAAAATGGTATCTCCGACTTTCACACTACCCTCTTTAACCCGAATCATAATGACAACGCCACGATAAGAATCGTAGAAGCTATCAAAAATTAACGCTTTTAAAGGAGCGTTCATATCACCTGATGGGGCAGGAATTCCGGTTACAATCCGCTCTAAAACTTCATCAATACCATAACCCGTTTTAGCGGAAATCTCGACGGATTCATCACAAGGAATACCAATTCGTGTTTCAATTTCTTCTTTCACGCGTTCTGGATCTGCACTCGGTAAATCAATTTTATTAATAATCGGAAGAATTTCTAAGTTATTATCAACGGCTAAATAGACGTTTGCGAGCGTTTGCGCTTCCACACCTTGCGAAGCATCCACGACTAATAAAGCACCTTCACACGCCGCTAAAGAGCGAGAAACTTCATACGTAAAGTCCACGTGCCCTGGAGTGTCGATTAAATTTAATAAATAATCGTGTCCGTCTTTAGCGTGATACGTTAACGTAACGGCATTCAGTTTAATGGTAATACCGCGTTCTCTTTCTAAATCCATGGAGTCAAGAAGTTGATCTTTCATCAAGCGTTTCTCTACCGTACCCGTTCTTTCTAATAAACGGTCCGCTAAAGTGGATTTACCATGATCAATATGCGCAATAATGGAAAAATTACGAATATATTTTTGTTCAAAATCCATAGCTTCTTACCTCCTTTACTATCTTAAATATTATATATGAATGTTGACTTATTGAAAAGATTTATTTTTCCTTCTCTTTCCAAAAGTTTTGCATCATTTCTTGCATTTCTACGTTATCCATGACCACTTCATAATGACTCCATTCGTTTTTAAATAAATCACGATACGTCTTTTGTAAATATCGGTCATCAATTAATAGAATCATACCTTGATCATTTTCACTACGAATGACTCTTCCTACGGCTTGCATTACGCGGTTCATACCTGGATTGACATAGCTATTTAAATAACCATCACTTGATTTTTCATCATAATATTTCTTAATTAAATCCCGTTCAAAAGAAAGAGTCGGTAATCCTACACCAATGACAATCGCACCAATTAAACGGTCTCCCATTAAATCAATCCCTTCACTAAAGGCACCACCTAAAACAACAAAACCTACCGTGGAGCGTTTGGGATGACTAGAGAATTGATTTAAAAATTCGATTTTTTCTTTTTCTTTCATGTCTTTTTTCTGCACAACGACATCAAAGTCTACATCTTCTAAACGTTCTAAGACCGCTAATAAGTATTCATACGATGGGAAAAAGACAAAGTAGTTTCCGATTTTATTTTTAACAAACACTTTAATAGTTTCTACTAATTCATCTAATGTTTGATAACGATTTCTTAATTTCGTCGACAAATTCGGTCGCACCATTAATAAAAGGTTTTCTTTAGGAAATGGCGAAGGTAAGGCTAAAAAAGCATCTTGCTCTTGTCCGCCTAACTGCGAGATATAGTAATCACTGGGTGATAAAGTAGCGGAAAATATGACCGCTGCTCTAAAATAATGTAACCTTCTTTTTAATTGTAAAGAAGGATCTAAACATAAAAGTTCTAGTGATAAAGAAAGATGATCTTTTTTAGCGATATATAACGCAAACGATTCATCATAAAGTTCATAAAGTTTTAAAAACGCATTAATTGCGAAATAAAACTCTAAAAAGGCATCATCGACAAAAGAAGAATGGTTTTTTAAAACATCTTGACCCGCTTTTAAAAAGGTGTCAAATGCGCGTAAATCCGTTTCTTCCATATCGGATAAGATTTGTGTACCAACTTCATAATCATCATTCCACTTTTTAAAAGTCTTTTGCATTCTTTTTAATGCGGTTTTCATCTTTTTATGCTCTAGGTGCGCTAACGACTTTTTGCAATTTTTATACATTTCATAGCTAACGGAAACTGAGTACATACTTCTTCCCCGTTCCACTAAGTTATGGGCTTCATCAATTAAAGCGACAAAAGTAGATGTATCTTCATCAAAGTAGCGTTTCATATACACTAAGGGATCAAACGCGTAGTTATAATCGCAAACGATGATATCCGTATAAAGCGATAAATCTAACGATAATTCAAAAGGACAAATCTCATATTTTGAGGCAATATCGATAATACGATTTTCATCAAAAACTTCATATTTTAATAAAGATTCTTTTAAGATTTGCTGTATCTTTTGATAATAAGATCTAGCAAAAGGACATTCATCCGGGTTACAAGCGGCACCTTCTTGAAAGCACACTTTGTCTTTGGCAGTAATTAAAATTACGGAACCTGAAAAGCCTTTTTCTTTTAATAATAAAGTTGCGTGTAAAGCCGATTCTTTTCCACTATTTTTGGCGGTTAAATAGAAGATTTTTTCATTTTTTTCTTCTTTAAAAGCGTGTACAAAGGGATATAAAGTAGAGATAGTTTTACCAATTCCGGTTGGCGCTTCAACAAATAGATAACCGCCTTTCGTAGCGATAGCGTATGCGTATTTTGCTAAATTTCTTTGGCCACTACGAAAATGATCAAAAGGAAAAGCGAGTTCTTTTGCCGTTTGATTTCTCTTCATCTTCTTTTCATATAAAATGCGATAAAAATCTAAATATTCTAAAATTAAATGATGAATTTTTTCTTCTAACTCTTCTACCCTGTAATGAAATTCTTTTACCATCTGGGTATCAGTAACTTGCGAAATATAAGTTAACCGTACATCAATTTCTTCTAGTTCTTTTTCATGAGCATACATCAGCGCGTAACATTCCGCTTGTCCTAAGTGCCAAGCCGTTTGTGAGGCTGCAAATTCATCTAAATCAATGACAGTCGATTTAATTTCATCAATAATAACGCGGGTCGGTAAAACAATTATACCATCGGCTCTACCCTCTAAAGTAACTAAAAAATCATCCACTTCAAAGGTTTCTTTTAAAGGATATTCACTGATGTAATGTTTTCCTTGTTTCTTTTGATAGAAAGCATGAATTCTCGTACCTTCTAACATGGATGCTTTATTATAAACACGTGTATCAATATCGCCAGCGCGTAAAAGGAAGTCCACCAATTGGTGGACCGATAATCGTAAGGTGGGTTCCATTGGTGTTCTCCTTTCTTTATTATTTTTATTATACCCTTCTTTTCTTAGAAAAGAAAAGGCTAATCATTGAGGATACATGAAATGATTTTAGTTTCATAAAAAAAATAAGGCCGAAGCCTTATTTTGGTAAGTGTGAGAAGGGAGGTACGTCCTATCGAGGAACACTATATACTATGTTAAAAAAGAAAAAAATAGGCAACTTTAGCCTATTTTTCTAAAAATTCCATTTTTGCCCAATAATTGGGCTATTTCGCCCATTTTTTATTCTGCTTGTAACGTTTTTTGATGAAGCCCATTAATGAAATCTTTAGCCTTCATCCTCGGTTTTCCTTCTTTTTGAATTTCATCAAGAGCAATTCGTCCATTCTTTAATTGTAAAGTAATGGTGTCCTTTGCTAATACTTCAATTTTTCCTACTTCACCTAAAGAAGTATCATAACTATGTGCTTTTAGAATTTTCCATTTTTGTCCTTCAACGAAAACATATCCACCGGGTTCATAACTTAAACCACGGACCCAGCCAAGAAAATCATCTTTTTCTAAATCAAGAGAAAGTCTTTCTTGTTCTTTTTTTATGGTTGGAGAAAATGTGACTTTGCTTTCATCTTGCTCTTCCCCTTTTAAAATTCCATCAATATAAAGAGGTAAAGCACGTAAAATCAATCGACTAGCGGCCTCTCCCATTTTAATAAATAAAGAAGTCGCGTTATCTTCTTGATCAATGGTTACTTTTTCTACGTCATAAACGCGTCCTGCATCCATTTGGAAAGTCATTTCCATTAAGGACATACCTGTTTCCTTTTCATGATGAATTAAAGCATATTGAATCGGAGCGGCTCCACGATACTTCGGTAATAAAGAACCATGTAAATTAATTGCGCCATAACGCGGAATATCTAATACACCTTGTGGCACGATTTGTCCATACGCTAAAGTAATAATGACATCGGGGTTCCACTCTTTTAAAAAGGAATAATCTTCACGAATTTTTATCGGTTGCGCAACGGGAATATTGTGCGCTAAAGCGACTTCTTTTGTGGGAACAGGTAAAAGTTCTTTTTTTCTTCCCTTTGGACGATCGGGTTGAGCGATTAAACCCACGATTTGATAACCATCATGAATTAAATCTTCTAATACTTTTTTTGATATTTCCGGAGTACCCATGAAAACAATGCGTAAATTCTTTTTATCCATATATAAAATCAACTCTTTTCATGTTTACTATACCTTACTTCTTTTCATAAAGAAAGTACCCAA